>NZ_JBCECK010000014.1:0-66810 GCF_039207105.1 Mucilaginibacter sp. | reverse complement strand
TTACCAACCTGCCTACGACCGCCTTCACTCCATATTCTGGGTCCGCTCGGGCTCATGTTTAGTGAGTCGCCTTTTATTTCATACCGGTCGTTCTGATATTTGGTTGTATCATCGCCGGTTAGGGTAAGCGTCACGCTGTCTTTTACAGTATACTGCTTAAATTTAGGAAAAGTAGTTCCGCTCAATGTGCCGTTGGTATTGAATACAGCATAGGTTGTATTGGCGGCCTTTACCCAATACATGGGGCCGCCGCTACTTATTTTATTACGCGATAATTTCCACTTACCTATTAAGGTAGTATCGGGTTTGGCATGATCTTTTTTGCAGGCACTTATTTGAAGAAGTATAGATGCCAGCAGGGTGAGGACAAGGCATTTCATAATATTGGTTTTCTATATGTTACGAAAAAAATTACTGATATGCTACAGATAAACAATTTTTATAAACTATCTCCAATTAACTAATCATCAATTAACTAAATATCACTACCTTTGCGGCTCAAAAAAACACCCGTACATGAGCCAGTCTGTTCAAATAAAAAATGCTCTGATTTCTGTTTACTACAAAGATAATTTAGAGCCTATCATTCATGAGTTAAACCGCCTTGGTGTTAATATTTATTCAACCGGTGGTACCGAAACTTTTATCCGCAACTTAGGTGTTGATGTTATTCCGGTTGAGGATCTGACATCATATCCATCTATATTAGGCGGTCGTGTTAAAACCCTTCACCCTAAGGTGTTTGGTGGTATTTTAACCCGCAGAGGTTTTGGCAGTGATGAAGAGCAGATTGCACAATATGAGATACCGGAGATTGATCTGGTAATTGTTGATCTTTACCCGTTTGAAGAAACTGTAAAATCAGGAGCAGCTGAAGAAGATATCATCGAAAAGATCGATATCGGCGGTATTTCCCTGATCCGTGCGGCAGCCAAAAACTTTAAAGATGTAGTGATTGTTGCTTCAAAAAATGATTACGGTACCTTAGAGAATATCCTGAAAACCCAGGAAGGTGCTACCACTTTAGATCAACGTCGTTCATTCGCACACAAAGCATTCAATATATCGTCACATTACGATAGCGCCATATTCCAGTATTTTAACCAGGAAGAACCACTGCCCATATTTAAACAAAGCATACAAAGCAGCCAGGTTTTACGTTACGGCGAAAACCCTCACCAAAGTGGTGTTTTCTATGGCGATCTGGATGCGATGTTCACTAAACTGCATGGTAAAGAGTTATCATACAATAACCTGGTTGACGTAGATGCCGCCGTTGCATTAATTGATGAATTTACCGAGCCAACCATCGCTATATTAAAGCATACCAATGCTTGCGGGGTGGCTTCACGCTCAACTATTAAAGAAGCCTGGATTGATGCTTTAGCCTGCGACCCGGTTTCGGCCTTTGGTGGTGTTATCATCGCTAATGATGAAATTAATGCTGATACCGCTACTGAGATCACTAAGTTATTTTACGAAGTATTGATTGCCCCGGCATTTACAGACGAGGCTGTGAGCATATTACAAGAGAAAAAGAACCGTATTCTTTTAGTTCGCCAGCCGGTAGCCTTGCCAACCAAGCAATTTAAAACTTTATTAAACGGCGTAATTGAGCAGGATAAAGATGCGGTAATTGAAGGTCCGTCACAAATGACACCGGTTACTGAAAGGCAACCAACCGAGCACGAACTGCATGATCTGTTTTTTGCCAACAAGGTGGTAAAACATACCAAATCAAATACCATTGTATTTGCTAAAAATGGTCAGCTGCTGGCCAGTGGTGTTGGCCAAACTTCAAGGGTCGATGCTTTAAGGCAGGCGGTTATCAAAGCCGAAAGTTTTGGCTTTGATCTGAAAGGTGCGGTAATGGCGTCTGACGCGTTTTTTCCGTTCCCTGATTGTGCCGAACTGGCTGCAGAAGCAGGCATAACTGCTATACTGCAACCAGGCGGATCAATTAATGATAAGCTGTCTGTAGCCATGTGCAACGAAAAAGGTATTTCGATGGTTACTACAGGTGTTCGTCACTTTAAGCACTAATTTGAATAAATAAAAATTGTGCGAATTAAGGCGAATTTCACCAATCAAATAGTAAAAATTACATGAATTAAAACGTAATTTCACAACTGCTGATTTTAACAAATTGCTAAGCTAAAAAAGCAATAATTAAATCAGTGAGAATACGATAAAAGGAAAATTAGAGTTATTATAACCAACCCTGCACTATTCGTAGAAATTTTCGGTAGAACTTTTGTTCGTGAAATGGGTGTAGTTTATTACTTAACTTTGCAGATTATTTGAAAGATATATTAGATGGGTTTATTTAACTTTTTTACACAAGAAATTGCTATTGATTTGGGTACTGCAAATACCCTCATTATACATAATGATAAAGTTGTTGTTGATGAGCCGTCTATCGTGGCGTTTGACAGAACAACCAATAAAGTTATCGCCATTGGCAGGCAGGCTATGCAAATGGAAGGTAAAACACATGATAATATCCGTACCGTACGCCCGCTTAAAGATGGTGTAATTGCCGACTTTAACGCCGCCGAACACATGATACGTGGTATGATCAAAATGATAAACCAGGGTAAAGGCTGGTTTTTCCCTTCGCTGCGTATGGTGATCTGTATTCCATCAGGTATTACCGAGGTAGAAAAGCGTGCCGTACGTGACTCGGCAGAGATTGCCGGTGCCAAAGAGGTTTACCTGATACATGAGCCAATGGCCGCCGCGGTAGGTATTGGTATTGATGTGGAAGAGCCTATGGGTAACATGATCATTGATATTGGTGGTGGTACTACCGAGATCGCGGTTATTGCCTTATCAGGTATCGTTTGTGATCAGTCTATCCGTGTCGCGGGAGACAACTTTGACTCTGATATAGTACAATATATCCGTCGTCAGCACAACATTATGATCGGCGATCGTACTGCTGAGAAGATCAAGATTGAAGTAGGCGCGGCATTGCCCGAGCTTGCCGATCCACCGGCTGATTTTGCAGTTCAGGGACGCGACCTGATGACCGGTGTGCCCAAACAGATCATGGTATCCTATACCGAGATTGCACACTGCCTTGATAAATCTATCTCCAAGATAGAGGAGGCTATTCTGAAAGCATTGGAAATAACCCCGCCTGAGTTATCTGCCGATATTTATCAAACAGGTATCTATTTAACCGGTGGTGGCGCTTTACTACGTGGTTTGGATAAACGTGTGGCGGCTAAAACAAAACTTCCGGTTCACGTTGCCGAAGACCCGCTGCGTGCCGTAGTACGCGGAACTGGAACCGCCCTTAAAAACATAGGTAACTTTAAATTTTTAATGCAATAATTTAGTGAGTGGTGAGTAGTGAATGGAGAGTAGTTAATAAAAGCTTTCCAAGCACTCACCACTCATTACTCACAACTCACTACCCGATGCGTAACCTCTTGATTTTTATCACTAAGTATAACGCGTTTTTTTTATTCCTGATTTTTGAGATAAGCTCACTGCTTATTTATATAAAGTACAATTCCTTCCAGAAAGCTACTTTTATTAGTTCAACCAACAAAGTTACCGGAAGCTTATTTGCACAGGTAAGCCAGTTTAAAGGTTATTTATCTTTAAAAGAAGTAAATGACAGCTTGGCGCTTGAAAATGCCAAACTCCGCGGCCTGGTTAAATCATCTTTTTATGTGGATACGGTAGAGAAGCATAAAGTGGTTGACACTGTGTATAAACAGCAATACACCTATATTGTGGCTAAGGTGATCAACAACTCAACCAACAGGCGCAGCAATTATATTACTATAAACCGAGGTAGTAAAGATGGGATTGAAAAGGAGATGGGTGTGATCTGTGGAACCGGTGTAGTAGGTTTAGTGGTTGATGTTACCGAACATTTGGCCATTGTACAATCTGTATTGAATAAAAATACCCGGTTCAGTGCCATGTTAGCCGATACTAAAGAAATAGGCTCATTTGTATGGGGAGTGGATCTTGATCCCAAAAAAGGTTTATTGATCGATATTCAAAATAACGCCCAGCCAAAAGTAGGTGAGGGGGTAATTACTTCCGGATATTCACTTTTTCCTACCGGGGTACCATTAGGCAAAATAACCAACCTGCATGCCAAAGGCGGCGGCTTGTTGCTTAATGTGGAGGTAGCTCTTTCGGTTGACTTTAGTAAATTGGAATACGTTTACGTGGTAAATAACAAATTTGCCAAAGAACAGGCGGGACTGGAGGCCGTAAAAAGCAAAAATGAGTAGGATTATCTTAGTTAATACCATCAGGTTCCTGGTGCTGGTTTTTATGCAGGTTTTTCTGTTTAAGAATATTACATTTTATAACCTGGCCACTCCATATCTGTATATATTATTTATTTTATTGTTGCCTTTTGAGGTACCTAATGTACTGCTGTTCATCTTATCGTTTATATTAGGCTTAACCATTGATGCCTTTTATGATACACCGGGTCTTCATGCTGCCGCATGCGTGGTATTGGCGCTGGTGCGGGTATTATTTATAAGCATAACGGTACAAAAAGAAGGGTTTGATAATGAGCCCGAACCTACCCTGAGCATTATGGGTTTCCGTTGGTTTTTTACCTATGCCCTGGTTCTTACCCTATTCCATCACTTTTTTCTGCTGAATTTAGAAGTTTTTAGTTTCACCGAAATACAGTACACACTAAGCCGTGTTGTTTTGAGTTCATTATTTACGGTATTTTTAATGCTGATTTCGGGATTGCTATTTTTCAGAAGGAAAGAACGTAAATGAATAAGTTTTTTGAGCGACGATACGTTGTAACCGCTATTTTCATCACCATTATTGTTACGCTTCTGGCCAGGCTTTATTATATCCAAATAGTTGATGACCGTTACGCGCTGTATGCCAGCAAGAATGTTATCCGTCAGTTTGTGTTATATCCGGCTCGTGGTCCAATATTGGATCGTAATGGTAAAATACTGGTACAAAATGAGCCTATATATGATATTACCGTAAATCCTAAAGAGGTAAAACCCTTTGATACACTAGCTTTTTGTAAATTGATAGGTATTGATAAAGCAGGATTTGATAAGCGTTTTGAAAAGGCCCGGAAATACTCGCCAAACCATGAATCAATATTTGAAAAACAGCTTCCGGCAGAGCTGTATGCATCGTTTCAGGAACGGCTATCTGAGTTTCAGGGTTTTTATGTACAACCGCGTACCATACGTACCTATCCCGATTCGGTAGCCGCGCAGTTTTTGGGTTTCATTGGTGAGGCTCAGGATCGTGATATTAAGCGTTCTGGCGGCTATTATCGTTTGGGCGACTATATTGGTGTTACCGGCGTGGAAAAAGCTTACGAGAATGTTTTGCGGGGGCAACGAGGGGTGCGTAACCTCATGGTTGATTCGCGCGGAATACCTAAGGGTTCATACGCTAATGGTGCTTATGATACAGTTGCCCGTTCGGGCGAGCGTTTAACATCATCGCTTGATATTGATCTGCAAAAACTGGGAGAAAAGCTAATGCGTAATAAGCTGGGAAGTATTGTGGCTATCGAACCATCAAGTGGCGAGATCCTGGCCTATGTGAGCAGCCCTACTTATGACCCTAATTTAATGGTAGGGCGAGAGCGTGGTAACAATGCCGCCAAAATGTATAATAATCCTTATAAGCCGTTCTTCATACGACCTATACAGGCACAATACCCTCCAGGCTCTTCCTTTAAGCCTTTAAGTGCATTGATTGCTTTACAAGAAGGTATCATAGACCCCAGCGAAACTTTTTATTGTACCGGTCACTATAAAGCAGGCAACCGTTGGGTACCCTGTAACAATGGTGAAGCACACGGTAGTGTTAATATGGGTAGGGCGGTGGCTGAATCCTGTAACGGTTATTTTTCGATGGTATTTCAACGAATATTAGAACGTAGTGGGGCAAAGTATACCGAAGCTGAATTTACCAAATGGCGAGCCAACGTAATGAAATTTGGTTTGGGTACCCGGCTTGACTTGGATATGCCTGCCGAAAGTCGTGGCAACGTACCAACACCTTTACATTATGATAATGTTTACAGAAAAGGCGGTTGGCGAGCCAGTACCATCATTTCTTTAGCCATAGGTCAGGGGGAGTTATTGGCTACACCACTACAAATGGCCAATTTAGAGTGCACTATAGCCAATCATGGCTATTTTTATAAGCCGCATTTAATTAAGGCTATAGGTACAGAAAATGTAATTAAAAAGGAATATACCGAAAAAAATTATGTAGGAATCGACCCTCAATATTTTGAGCCGGTTATTAACGGAATGCAGGCGGTTGTGGAAAACGGTACCGCACGCCGGTCGAAGATCCCCGATATTATTATGTGCGGTAAAACCGGAACGGCGCAAAACCCGCGTGGTGAAGATAACTCCGTATTTGTTGCTTTTGCCCCACGCGAAAATCCCAAAATAGCTATAGCGGTAGTAGTTGAAAACTCTGGGGAAGGTGCCCATTGGGCGGCCCCAATCGCCAGTTTTATAGTAGAAAAGTATTTAAAAGGAAAGATCACCCCTCGCGAATCCGGAATTACGGTTGATTATTTTGCAAATGCCAACCGCCTGCCCGATCTTAGTTTGTATGAGCGCGACTTGAAAAAAGAAAGAATGCGCGATAGTATCCGTAGCGCACGGGCCGATTCGATAAGAAAATTTAAAGCCGATTCTGTAAAAAAGGCGGCTCAAATAAAATCTGTTAAAAACAACAAACCAAGCACATGGGATGGTTTGTTTGCCGGCAGGAGGGCCAGTAAATAGATGAATAACCAGCGCAGCTTTTTTTTCAATGTAGATTGGTTAACAGTTTTGTTATACCTGATCCTGTGCGTAATTGGTTGGTTTAATATCCACGCTGCCGTGTTTGACGAAACTCACCCGAGTATTGTTGATACAGCTACCAATTATGGCAAGCAGTTTATTTATATCAACGTATCAATTGTAGTAGCTATAGTGATACTCTTGCTTGAGAGTAGGTTTTTGGCCGCGCTTGCTCCTGCATTTTACGTAGTTACGGTGTTGTTGCTTGTTTTAGTGTTATTGGTAGGGCGTAATGTTGGTGGTAACCAGGCCTGGATAAACATAGGTGGCGGATTTAGACTGCAGCCATCTGAATTTGCCAAATTTGCAACTTGCTTGCTGCTGGCCAGGTATCTGAGCTCGGTAAATGTAAAAGTTACAGAAGTAAAGTCATTTGTTATTGCAGCTGGTATTATATTTTTACCTATGCTGCTTATCAAATTGCAGCCAGATGATGGTTCAACATTGGTATTTTGTTCACTCATATTTGTTTTATATCGTGAAGGCCTGTCATCATACTTTTTGATAATTATAGGCTTGTTTATTGTGCTTTTTCTTACCTCGCAGGTTTTTAATGAATTTTATATTATTGGAATAATAGCGGCAATAGCGGCCCTCTTTGCTATCACCATAAAAAGAAACCGGGCGCTTGTTATCAAGATAATCGCAGGAGCTGTGGTTAGTATAGCTTTTGTATTCATAGCAAAGCCATTGTATAATCATGGGTTAAAATCACATCAAAGGGCGCGTATTGATATTGTGCTCGGGCTTGCAACGGATAACAGGGGCGTAGGCTATAATCAAAATCAGTCTAAGATAGCTATTGGCTCGGGTAGGTTATGGGGTAAGGGATATCTTCAAGGTACCCAAACCAAGTATGCCTTTGTACCTGAGCAAAGTACCGACTTTATATTTTGTACTATAGGTGAGGAGTGGGGCTTTGCCGGATCGGTAGTTGTATTAGGATTATATCTGTTTTTAATATTGCGTATTATTTTGATTGCCGAACGGCAGCGGGCTCCTTTTTCCCGCATATATGGCTATGGTGTGGCATCTGTATTATTTTTCCACGTAGTAATTAATATTGCTATGGCTATCGGTGTAATGCCGGTAATTGGTATTCCTTTGCCATTTATAAGCTATGGTGGCTCATCGTTATTAAGCTTTACTATATTATTATTTATGCTTATTAAACTCGATTCTAATCGTATGGGTATTGTTTAATAGTGTATTTTGGTTGCTTAATTGTTTGTTTATCTGTGCTTAAAGTAGATTCTTTCATTTTTTATTTCGTATTTAAATATTGAAATGTAATTATATTAATATAAAATATTATTATTTTTTAATTTGTTATTATAGTTTGATGTAAAATTATTGATATTACTGGGTTAATTTATTGTTTTTTAAGTTAATTTGTTAAGTTTTTAACAATTGTGTTAATTATAAATCATTTAATACAAAAGCCGGCAGAATACCTAAATTCTGTTTGTTTGTTTATTAAATAGATGTTCAGAATGCTTGTGAGATGGCTGAATTTTCAAAATGAATAAATTGAACATTTATTCAAAAAAGCCCCTTTTTAGCCATTAGGCTATGATTTATTTTTTCTTCCTGTCTGATTTTAATCTTCTTTTGGTAGTTATCAGAGGCGCCCCGGGAGCACTTTGATTAAGTATTTATTGTTATTATTATATTTGTTTTAAGCGTTTGGCCAACCTTAGGCGCATCCTGAAAAGCCTTGAACAGAGTAGGGGATTAAACAAAATACTTCACATCATGAAAAAATTAGAATTAAAAAATCTTGACGTTCAAGAAATGAACACTACTGAAATGAGTAAAGTTAACGGTGGCGGTATCTTAAACGATCTGTTATCTAACACAGTTGCAACAGTTGGTATTACTGTTAGTGTTTTAGCAACCAACCTTGTTGGATTTTTGGGCTATACTTTAAATAAGCTTGTAGGAGCAATCTTAAGCTAATTTTAATTTTTAACTATTTCCCCAGAAACAGTTCTCACTATCGTGTTATCTCGTAGATAGGCTTTGTTTACATCGCAGATCTTAACACGGTTGTGGATTTATTACGGTATAGCTATTTATTATGCTTGCCGGCAGGCGTACCCTGAAAAGCCTTAACAGAGTAAGGACTTGATGAATAAAAATACTATTATGAAAAATTTTGAATTAGAAAATCTTGGTGTTCAAGAAATGAATAAAACCGAAATGACTAACGTTAATGGCGGTTTATTAGGTATCAGCATTAATCTTGGTCCTCTTCTTACCCAGATTGGCCAAACTGTTAACGACACTATTACTTTTATCGGTGTAAATTTAAACTTTATTATTAAAGCTCTTCAAAATTTATAATAAAGGTATTTTAAACGGCCGTTGCCTTAAATAGTGTTAACGGCTGTTTATTTTGATGTTTCTATTTACAGTTATATTAATAGGAGTAACTCAAAAAGCCTTTAAAAAAGTAAGGACTAAGCTTTATTCACAATCTATTTATCATGAAAAATTTAGAATTAAAAAATCTTGGTGTTCAGGAAATGAACACTACTGAAATGACAAAAGTTAACGGTGGTGGTTTGGGTGATATCCTGATTAACATCAACCTGGAGCCTGTATTTCAACTTCTTACTAATATATTAACAGGTGTAGTAACTGGCTTAGGCAAATTATTGCAGGGCTTATAAGCAAAAAATCATTAAATAGCTGTTATCCTCATTGTAATAGGGGATAGCAGCTATTTTGTATTTCCATACTATGGCTGTATATAACTATTCTACCGAAGCAATTACCCATACTTCAATTGTTTATCGCTCGCAAATAAGTAAGCGTACAAAACTTATTTATCTTATTACAATTGTAGCTACGCTGGCAACTTTCGCCGCTTTACCATTCATTAAAACATCAATAAGTATAAAAGGCAGTGGCCTTATACAGTCATCTGTTGAAAAAACAGAATTAACCATACCGGTTAATGGCCGGTTAATCGGGCTAAAACTTACCGACAATCAAAAAATTAAAGCGGGTGATACTATTTTAGTTATAGATGCATCCGTACAAAAACAACAAGGCGACCTGGCCGAAAGGCGTAAAAACCAGATTGGCCAGTTTCTGAATGATATTAATCAACTAATGGCCGGTGTTAACAGCCGGAGTCTAAATACTCCGGGTTTACAAACCGGACAATACAATGCCTCATGGCAACAATTTGCACAAGAACTTCAAAATGCGGCAATAGCCAGGCAACAGGCAGGCAGCACCTTTAATCGTTATGATGAATTATATAAAAATAAGGTGCTCACAGAATCGGAGTATGAAAAATATAAGTTTGAATACGAACAGGCTAAATCGGCTTACCTGATGGTACTGGCAAAATATAAAACCCAGTGGCAAACTGAAGCTAATGGGTACAGGAATGAATTAAGGCAGCTTAGTGGTCAGGAAGCAGAATTAAATGAGCAAAAAAGACAATATACGCTGAGAGCCCCTATAGGTGGCTCAGTTCAAAATATAGTAGGCCTGCAAAATGGCGCTTATGTTTTTGCTAATCAAAAGATAGGAGAAATATCTCCCGATTCAAATTTAACGGCGTTTTGTTATATAAAACCTGAGGATATAGGCCTGATCAAAAAAGGGCAGGAGGTGCGTTTTCAGGTTGATGCTTTCAATTACAATCAATGGGGTCTGGTAACCGGCAAGGTGATAGATATTAGTGATGATATTATTGTGGTGAACCAGAATCAACCTGTATTTAAGGTAAAGTGTTCGTTTGACAAAAATTACCTCAGCCTAAAAAACGGTTACAAGGGTTATCTGAAAAAAGGTATGAACTTTACAGCACGCTTCAAGGTAACCAGCCGCAGCCTGTACCAGTTATTATATGATAAAGTTGATGATTGGGTAAACCCTAATATAGGAGCATAAAAATAAAGCTATGAGCATTAAGATAAAACAACGGGATATAACAGATTGTGGTGCAGCCTGCTTAGCTTCTATTTCATCGCATTATAAACTTGACCTCGCGGTTGCCCGCATCAGGCAGCTTGCCGGTACCGATAAAAAAGGTACCAATGTTTTGGGCATGGTAGAAGCTGCTCAAAAATTGGGTTTTGAAGCCAAAGGTGTAAAAGGCCCATTTGAAAGTCTGTTTAAAATACCAAAGCCCGCGGTAGCACACCTGGTTGTTAAAGAGATTTTGCACCATTATGTAGTGATCTATAAGGTTACCGATAAATACGTGGAGGTGATGGATCCTATTGATGGTCAACTGCACCGCAGAACACATGATGAGTTTAAGGCAGAATGGTCGGGTACGCTTGTGCTGTTGCTACCCTCTGAGGATTTTCAAACAGGTAACGAGAAAAAATCGGTTCAGGGGCGTTTCTGGAATCTAATAAAACCACATAAAAACATTCTGGTACAGACATTATTTGGTGCGGTGATCTACACTATTTTAGGTTTATCAACCTCTGTTTTTGTTCAAAAGCTGGTTGATTTTGTATTGGTTGATGGTAACCGTAACCTGCTGAACCTGATGGGCATTGGCATGGTGGTTATTCTGGCGGTTCAGCTTTTTATTGGTACCGCTAAAACGGTATTTACCCTCAAAACAGGGCAGATGATAGATGCCCAACTTATATTAGGCTATTATAAGCACCTGTTACGTTTACCGCAGCAGTTTTTTGACACCATGCGCGTGGGGGAGATCATCTCGAGGATCAACGACGCTGTTAAGATCAGAACGTTTTTAAATGATGTGAGTATCAACTTTTTGGTAAATATATTTATTGTGGTGTTTTCATTCATCATGATGTTTACCTATTACTGGAAGCTGGCCCTCATTATGCTCACCGTTATCCCGCTTTACCTGGCCATTTATTTTATAACAGATAAGATCAATAAAAAGGCGCAGCGAACCCTGATGGAAGATTCGGCCGAGCTGGAAACCCAATTGGTAGAGAGCTTAAACTCGGTAGGCACTATCAAACGTTTTGGGTTGGAAGATTTTGCCAACGAAAAAACTGAACTGCGTTTTGTGAAGCTGCTTAAAACGGGTTTTAAATCAAATATAAACTCCGTTTTTTCGGGTACATCATCTGAGCTGGTATCACGTATGCTAACCATTATATTGCTTTGGGTTGGTGCAGGCTTTGTAATGGACAATACCATTACCCCCGGTGAACTGTTGTCGTTTTACACATTGATAGGTTATTTTACAGGTCCGGTTTCGTCATTGATTGGTATGAACAGAACCGTGCAGGACGCGGTGATAGCTGCCGACAGGCTATTTGAAATTATGGATCTGGAACGGGAAAGCGATGAAAACCAGATAGAGCTTACGCCCGATAAAATTGGTGACATTCAGTTTGAAAATGTTTCGTTCAGATATGGTACACGAGTTGCCGTTTTTGAAGATCTTAACTTAACCATACCCAAGGGTAAGTTTACAGCCATAGTAGGCGAAAGCGGCTCGGGCAAATCAACCCTGATGTCTATACTGCAAAATATTTACCCCATTCAGGATGGTAATGTGCGCATAGGCAAATACGATCTGAAATATATCAAAATCAGTTCACTTCGCAAACTCATTTCAGTTGTTCCCCAGCAGATAGATCTGTTTGCGGGTAACGTGATTGATAATATTGCTATTGGTGATGATGAGCCGGATATGCAAAAGATCATTGACATAGCTACCAAACTTGGATTGATGGGTTTTATAGAAGCACTACCAAAAGGCTTCCAAACCTATCTGGGCGAGAACGGTACTTCATTATCGGGCGGGCAAAGGCAGCGTATCGCCATAGCCAGGGCACTATACCGCGACCCGGAGATACTTATTTTAGATGAGGCCACATCATCACTTGATTCTGCTTCTGAAAAATATGTTCAACGAATGATAGAGATTTTAAAGGCCGAGCATAAAACGGTGATTGTTATTACACACCGTTCAAGTACCTTAAACAATGCTGATAATATCATTGTGCTTGATAAGGGTATAGTTATTGAACAAGGCAGCCATAAAATGCTTAACTATAGCCTGAGCTAACTCAAACGATTAAAAACAACAAAGCCGGACATAATTGCCCGGCTTTATTGTTTAGCGCCTAACTGGCGGGATATCTTCGTCTCAATAAATCAAAAAACTTTTCGGCTGTTACAGGTTTATCTGCCCAATGGTTTTTTGTTACATAGTTGGTTTTCAGAAAACGTTCGGCTTCCTCAAATGAGTTAAAGCGGTTTACGATCTCTACGGCTTCGCTGTAAGCCAGGCTGTAGCCGTTAAACAGATCTTTAATATATAAAAGCTTGTCATTAAGATTAATGGCCGATTTTAGATCGGTTATGGGTAAAAGAGCAGGCTGTTGAGGTGCGCTTTTTTCCTTTTCGGCCATTAATGCAGATATTTTCTGGTTAATGGTTAATACTTTATCTTCACTGATCTCTTTAGAGCCATTTAAATCTGCAGTAGCCTGGCCATTGGTTGCCAATGTAAAAGGTGGCTCCGGAGTATGCTCAACCTCGGGTGCAAGGGGAGGTAATTGCTCGGTCAGTTCTTCCTGCTCAAAATGGTCGCCTTCATCTTCCCAATCAGGAGTAGTATCGAGTTCCAGTTCTTGTTCCAAAGGTTCCGGCTCTTCTCGCTCAAATGAATAAGAATCCACAACCGGGGCTTCTGTTTTCAGGTCGATTTCAGCAACTGGTTCCTCTTCATTTTCAGGAATAATTACCGGCTCGGGTATGACAGGGTTATAAGGAGCTTGAACGGGAGGTTCGATGGCCTGGGTTAACTCAAACTTCTCTGTAGTTGGTTTTTGTTGTACAACAGGTTCAAAATAACGCTGCTCATGAATAGGCTCCGGTTTTTTTTCTGGGGCCGCCGACACAATTGGTTTTTCAATAACCGGTTCAGGTATTTCGGCAGGTGGGGCCGGTTGGGGTTGGGTTGGTAAACTGCGTTCATGTAACCTACGCAGTATTTCTGCATGATCTTTTAAAAAATGAGCGTTGGCAACAAAAAGCTCCAATTCAAGCTCATTTAAGTCATTGCCGTCGGCTTCAAGGTAATCATATTGGTCATTAAGCTCTTTTAAAATACCACCTATCTTTTTAAATACATCCATTTGCTTCATGGCTTCCAATGTTGTGAAAATGCTTACCAAAAATAGGATTAAATTCTGATATTTGCCCTCCAGAATAGTCATAAATGGTATTTAGCGAAGAAGTTTTTAAACGTAAAAATGAGTTTGGCGGCAGTATAGAATTAATCTGCGGATCGATGTTTTCGGGCAAGACCGAAGAGTTGATCAGGCGGCTCAACCGGGCCCGCATAGCTAAGCTGAAGGTCGAGATTTTTAGCCCCAAAGCCGATACTCGTTTTGTTGAAGATGCGCTTGTATCCCATAATGCCAACTCTATTTCCTCAACTCCGGTTGATAGTGCTTCGGCCATATTACTGCTGGCTAATGATGCCAATGTAATAGGTATAGATGAAGCTCAGTTTTTTGATAATGAACTGCCTGAGGTTTGTAACATATTGGCCAATAAAGGTATACGTGTAATTGTAGCTGGTTTGGATATGGATTTCAAAGGCCGTCCCTTTGGTCCTATGCCAGCCATAATGGCCATTGCGGAATCAGTTACCAAACTGCAGGCTGTATGCGTGCAATGCGGTCACCCTGCCCTGTACTCATACCGGTTAGTGCCTGACGATGCCCGTATATTATTGGGCGAAAAAGAAAGTTACGAACCACGCTGCCGTGTTTGCTATCGTCATTAAACACTTTTAGGTAAAATTTTTATATAAATCCCTGTTTTTCAAAACAAAAGGTAGCCTGTTAAGTGTTATGCTTTTGGATAAACTTGAATGTGTCTTTTAATTAACTAATTTAATTAGAATTAAACTTTCAGGTTGTGTTATTACCTAATTGCAAGGATTTATGGCTAAAAAAATTTTAGTGATCGAAGATGATAAAGACATCAGGGATACCATTGTTTATGTGTTGGAAGAAGAGCAGTATGAGGTGATTGCCTCTGATAATGCCAGGATCCTTAAAAAATTAAACAATGTTGAGCCCGACCTGATATTGCTTGATAATTGGCTTACCGATTGGACAAGCGATGCAAACGGGCAGCAATTAAGTAAAGAACTAAAAAATGACCCCGCTACAAGCCATATCCCTATTATCATTATTTCGGCTGTGAATAATTTAAAAGAAATTGCTGAGGCTGGTGAGGCAGATGGCTATCTTAAAAAACCATTTGATTTAATTGAGTTGGTTGATATAGTTAAAAAGCACGTAAAATAATATCATACCTTAAATAACAAATGGCCTCTTCAATATTGAAGAGGCCATTTTTATGTTAGAGTTTTAAACCCAGGCTAATATTAAATGTACGGCCATCGGCAGGTAAAATACCCGGGCCGGGATACATATTAATCCGCCGGGTAAAATAGCGGGAGTTAAAAATGTTATTAACGTTTGCGCCTACACGGTAATTTTTCAGGAAATTATAATTGAAGGCCCAATCGGCAACATGGTAGGCGGGTACCAGGCCGGTAGCACCTGTAGGGTTAAACACGGTATTGTTGGCATCGCTAAAGCTTTTACTGGTATAGCTGTATTGCAAGGTGCTGGTTATATGGCTGCTTAAAAATGTTAAACCTGTACGGTTTATCCAGTCGGGAGTACTTTCGGTATGGTTATTTTTGAGGCTGATATTTGTACCGTTTTGGTTAATAGAACCGCTGGTATAGCGCCCATGAGTGTAAGCCAGTGAATTGAAAAGGCGTAAATCCCAGTTGGCATGTTCGTCAAATGAACGTAGTATAGATACCGATGCATATGCTTCGATCCCCTTAGCCACGGCGTTACCAATGTTGGTAGCAAATAGGTGTGGCGCATTATTGGCATCGGTTTGAGTTAAAGTTCCGGCACGATTGCCATAGTACACATAAAAGCCGTTAACATCATAATTAAGTATGGTGCTAATATGGCCACGGTATCCCAAATCAATGTCATACCCACGGCTGTCTTTAATGTTTGGGTCAATGATGGTAAGCTGATCTGCCGGGGTAACTGCCGCATATAAATAAGGACGATAGGCCTGCGATATATTGCCATACAATTGGCTGCTATTGTTGAATTGATATTGCAAGCCTGTACCAAATAGCGGATAGTTGCGGTTGCCTTTATAACCTATAGGGAAGCTGGCATTATTGATAACTCCGGATGTGGTAGTTTTAATTACCTCGTAACGTACACCCGGTGTAATGCTGAAAGCCGGCGTTACCTGAAAGGTGTTTTCGGCAAAGGCGGCATAATTCATGCTATGCAACCGGAGATCGATGCCGTAAGGCTTAACCAGGCTCAAATCAAAGTCAGATGCGATGGTGCCGGTGCCTTTTTGCTTGCGTTTGGTGGTTTCTTCAAAATATCTTATACCAGCAGTAAATGTACTCTTAAGCTGACCAAGTTGATAAGTATGCAATAGGCGGGCTTCGGTAGTAAAAGCAGCATAGTAATCACGATCAACCTGGCGCGGATTGTAAGTGTTGGTTTTGGTATTAACCGTATCGGCTATGTTAGGTGTATTGATAAATTGAACGCTATTGCGCTGGCCAAATAAAGCGTGCGAGGTAACCTCCAGTTGGGTGTTACCGTTGAATGCGTAATTAAACAGCAGGGCCGGGATATTGATCTCCGGATTGAAAAAATTACGGAAACGGGTCGACTGTCGGTTGTTGGCATCAAACTGGACATCGGTTAAACCGCCTGCTATCTGTTGCCTGTAATCTGACCTGGAAAACTGTAGGGCAATACTTCCCTTGCTATTAAACTGGTAGCGTATATTGGCATAGTACGCCCTATAGTTAAAAGCCGCGTCGGGCCGCCAGCCATCTCCGGTACGGGCCGAATAATAAGCGTAATAACTTATTTTGCCAACTTTACCGCCTATGGCATTATAGGAGTTGAAAAAGCGGTTTGAGCCCGCGCTTTGCTCCGTTTCAAAACCAAACACTTTAGTGCTGTCACCTTCTTTAATTTTAAAATTCATCATGCCGCCAAACTGGCTACCAAACTGCAACGCAGCTGAACCTCGTACATATTGAATTTCGCTGATGGCCTGGAAGGGTATATTATAATGATTTTCAGGATAACCGAATACGTCAGAATTGGTATTGTACCCATTTTGGCGCATATTCATCTCAATAGACCGATGCGGATCTGTACCGCGTGTGCCTATGTTGATTTGCAGGCCGGCACCGTCCATTTCCCACACATTAACCCCGGGTACCTGCGACATGAGCATACGGGCGGTATTGTTGCCCAAATTTATTTTACCCGCATCAGGGTAAATCAAATTAGTTTTCTTGCCAGTAAAAATATAAGTTCCTGTTATGTTGTGTAAATAATTCTGGCGGTTTTCTTTAATAATTACACTATCAAGCTGAATGGTTGTTTGCTGTGCATGCAGATAACCGGAACCAGAAATAAACAATGCAGTAAGCGCGAGTTTGTAAAGTTTAGTCATGTATTAATACAGTCAGGTTTATTGTTTGCCATTGGAAGGCGTGGTGTATGGGCTAATATATAATTATGCTCCTGTATTACCAATAACGAGTTATATTTAATTGGAAATAGTTTAAATACAAATAAAATTAATCCACCAATATCAGGAAAATGAGATAGTGTATTTTGTACATCTTACTCAAGCTAAAGCGCTTAAAGCAAGGCAATTCAAGGCTGTTCATGGATGAACTTTTAGTGCTAACTTTTTAAAACTTTTGTAGATATATTAACTTAATTGCCTTATTTATAGTTGATTATTGCTTAATTACTGTATCTTTACTTAATTAAATAAAAATATAATGCAAGGAACAGTAAAATTTTTCAATGAAAGCAAAGGTTTTGGATTTATTATACCAAGCGATGGTGGAGCCGAAGTTTTTGTACATGCCTCAGGCCTTATTGACACTATCCGTGAAAACGATAGCGTTACCTACGATGTAGAACAAGGTAAAAAAGGCGTAAATGCGGTAAATGTAAAAGTAGGTTAATATACTATCATTATAATCGTACGACGAGGCATCTGCACAATTGCAGATGCCTTTTTTGTACCCTGAGTTTCCTATTCATCTATTAGTATAGATAAGCCAGAAGCTACTTAATAGATATAAAAAAAGCGCCAATGATTACCATTGGCGCTTTTTAATTATATAGAGTGCTGTGCACCCTGCAGGTATTTTAGTTCAAATATGATTGCAACAAGTTTGACTTGGAGTTGTGGCGTAAACGCATTAAGGCTTTATCCTTTAACTGACGTACACGCTCGCGGGTAAGGTTAAACTTCTCACCAATTTCTTCTAAAGAATGCGCGGCATAGCCACCTAAACCAAAGAATAAAATAATAACCTCACGATCACGCTCAGCAAGAATACCTAATGAACGTTTGATCTCCTGTGACAATGAATCGATCATCAGATCGGTATCGGTTGCAGCATCAGTGCTTTGCAATACATCAAGCAAAGTGTTTTCCTCGCCTTGTATAAACGGAGCATCCATTGATATCTGACGACCGGCGTTGCTCAGTGAATCAGATATTTTATCAACCGATATTTCCAGATCTTCGGCAAGTTCTTCAGGTGTTGGCTGACGTTCAAATTCCTGCTCCAGTTTGGAGGCGGCTTTGTGAATCTTGCTTAATGAACCAATTTGGTTTAAAGGTAAACGTACAATACGTGATTGCTCGGCCACGGCTGATAATATTGACTGACGGATCCACCATACGGCGTATGAAATGAATTTAAAGCCTTTTGTTTCATCAAAGCGCTTGGCGGCTTTAATTAAGCCTAAGTTTCCTTCGTTTATAAGATCGCCAAGGGTAAGGCCCTGGTTTTGATATTGTTTTGCTACTGATACCACAAAGCGAAGGTTAGTTTTTGTTAACCTCTCTAATGCAGCCTGGTCGCCCTCACGAATCTTTTGTGCCAGGATCACTTCTTCCTGCGCGCTAATTAAATCCACTTTGCCTATTTCATGCAAATACTTTTCAAGCGACTGAGACTCGCGGTTGGTAATGGATTGGGATATTTTAAGTTGTCTCATTTTTTTGAATAGATTTTTTCAAGCTAATAACAGTCCGATAAGATATTGTCTGGTTGGTTAACCAGACGCTAATAAATAATAAATTAAATTAAACTTTGCTTCGGTGATCTTCTTTTCTTTCTGTACCCGGGATTGTTACGAGGGTTGATAATGCAATTATTGCTGAACGAAGCGTGGTGTTAGTAACCAATAAATGTTTAATCAATATATGATCTCTTAAATGGATGCACAAAGGTACGTAATTCAATGCCATTATTGTGTCAAAAATACATCTAATTGCAGGCTCTGTTGTTTTAGCATATTTTTATTGTTTAACTTCAGCAGCTTCTTCAATAGGCTCATTCTTTTTAGGTCTGTTTTTGTTCCATTTTATTTTTATTTTCCCGTCATCGCCATCAGTAGCTAATATATGTAATACTATGCCGCGCATGCGCTTTTTATTTCGTTCAGTTTTATCTACAATGGCTGTGTCCTTCTTAGGGTTGCGCAATGGTATGTCCAGGGCTATATTGGTGCCCTTTGATAATGAATAAACACCGGCTACATCCATGTTAAGCACACTTGAATTAATTTGCATGGGGCTGATAGTTATTTTATCGCCCGCGATATCAAATTTGCCTTTCAGATTGGAAAAGGTGATGTTTTCCAGATCACGAAACGGGAACGCGAATTTACCTACACTCTGAATCGGCTCAAACTTGATCAGTGCACCTTTTTGTAGGTCAATTGTAGTAACCCCATTTATCGACCTCGGTACTAAATTGCCCTCGCTATTAATACTTCCTGTAACATGAGCCTGCGCCGAAAGAAATCCTTTAAGATTTTTATAAGTAAAACTTTGCAGGCCAAAATTATTAAACGAGTAAAAAAAGTTGTTCACATTCACGTTATCGACTTGGGTATTGAGTAAAAAGTTATTTACTGCGCCATTCTGTGTGATATTACCAGCCAGTTTTAATGACCCGCCGGCGTGTTTTACACTTGCATTTTGTACACGTATGGTGTTATCCGCCAACAGTAGATCGGCAGTGGCATCAGTAGCCAAAAACTTTTTATAATAAACTTTAGCAACCCGCAAATGCAACTCGGCTCTGCCTTTATCAAAAGCGGTGTTTAGCTGGCTATTTAAATTAACCTTGCTATTTTTGGTAGATACTTCACTTTTACGGGCATTTAAAAAACTTAAAAACTCGGCTATATGTAATTGCGGGCTCCTGATTTGCCAACTGATCAATATTTTTTCCGGATCGGTATAATACAGATTCAGGAAGTTATTTACGCGCCCCTCCATATATACTATACTGTTGCCGGTTTGCATGCGTATGTTATCGATAAAAAGATCATTTCTGGTGAATTTAAGCGAGATGCCGGTGTTTTTGAAATTAAGGTTGCGAGGCAAATAACTTACATCGGCATTTTTAATGTTAACTACACCATTTAATACAGGTTTGTTGAGTTTGTAGTTAACAAGGTCGGCCCGATACGCCAGTTTAAGATCGGCAGTGCCTTTGGTAAATTTAAGGCTTTGTTCGCCAATGACGCGGTTAAGCTTGCTTACATCAAAATGCGATTTAAATACGCCTGTGGCAACCGGGGTATTCAGGTTATTGATAAAAGCAGTGTCAACCGTAAACGGAAGGTCTTTATAGCTGCCATTTAAATGGTATAGTTTTACTACCGAATTGCTGTCGTCTAAACCCTTGCCGTTAATATAATTATTGGAGAATACTCCGTTAAAGCTGGCATTATCAATTTTGCCGCCGGGCGTGGTTATAGTATTGTTTTTTACTTTAGCTGTTACATAAATCAAAGGATCGCCACCACCGCCAAAGCTGCCGTTCAAATCGCAAGTTACGGCTATAGGTTCACTAATGTTAAACATGCTGAGAGCCTTGGTAATATTTGGTGCAAGCAGATTAGCAGCGCTTGTCCATAAAATACGCTCGTTGGCAATATTAAGGGTAAAAATAACCGGGTCTTTAGCGAGGTTAAACTTGCCGCCTATGGTAAACAGGTCATCGCCTATATAAAGTTTATTGGGGTCTACAATGATAAGTTTGTTGTTCTCATTAAAATGAATATCAAACGGGCCACTCAGGATCTTATTTTTCATAAAACTGCCTCGTTTGGTGTTAAATGAAAAGCTTTTTACCAGCGTTTTTAACTCTAAATGGGCATTCCAGCCGGTGGATGGATAATTCATTCTTCCGGATACATCGTTTACCTGGAACTGGAATAGTTTAAAAGCACGGCGATCATCAACTGTAAAACTTACATTGTTGAGCTCAAAGCGTTTGATCTGGGTTGACGAACTTCCTTTGTCTTTAGGTTGCTCATTGTCTTTTTTATTGCTTTTGAAAACGGTAGTGTTGCTATAGCCGGTACTATCGGTAAACAGATCAATAACAGCATTGCTGATCTCGATCTTGTCAATATCAACTGTGCCTTTTAGCAAGGCAATAGTATTTACCGATACATACAAGTTTTTAGCATCTAATAAAGTATGGTGATGGTTTGCCCAGAGTTTATCTTTCAGGGTAACATTTTTTAGCGAAACAGATACGCCCGGAAAGCCTTTGAAAAAAGTAGGATCGAGTGCGCCAATGGCGAGGCTGCCATTAAGGTTTTTATTGAGTTCGGTAGTAATCATCTGCAATACTTTCTGCTTATTAAATACTACGTAAACCGTAATAGCAATAAATGCTACTATAATAAAAGCTATAGCGCCACCGGTAATTTTTAATATTATTTTAACCCACTTAGGCATTTTTGTTAATTTAACAATAAAGTATTGAAAAGCCTAATTGTTTGAATATAAAGCCTGTGGTTGTGGAAAGTAAGGAGATTGTTACTTGGGCTGATTATTTTTTCATAAGTTTTAAGGCTTCCTGAATATAATACATACCCTTTTCAGAATAATTTAAGGCAAGGGCGAAGCTATGGCCGTGCGCATCCATTTTTAGCAATGATTTTTTAAGGATATTGATCACCTTGTCGGCCTCATATTTAGGATGAAAATCTTCGTATTGAAACTGTAGAAACACCAGGCAAAGGGCGTTTTCCATAGTTTGTACATCATGATCAACCTTGAGTTTTTGTTTCAGGTGAATTTGTTTTACACGGGCAATCTGCTCAAATGAATATCCCACCGATTCCATAATAGCGGCTGCTTTTTCGGTATGGTATAGCGCCAGGTCTTTACGCCATTTCAAATAGGCTTCTCTTCCTTCAGGATAGGTGTTGCGTGGAATTTCCCAACGGCCAATGTGCTGGCTCCTGGAGGCCAGTAATAGTTCTTCGCTGGCATCTGCGTCAAGTTGTTTGACCCAATTATATAATTTGACAGCTAAAAAGTATTCCTGCGGATAGCTAACTCCTTCCCGGGTAAAAATGTTCGGATCTTTTTTGTTGTAAGCATCAAAATGCTCAAATGCAGCAGTTAACTTATTCATAGCTATAAATTAATTGTAAATATAATTCATTTAACAATTGTTGCTATGGTTGAGTTAATGATAATTGTTAAGTAAATAATGAGCTGAGTAGGTCTTTTGTTTGTTAATTATGGAGCTTGTGTCTTTTAATTTCTGTTTAAATTGGATTTTTTTGGTTTTAATAAAACTGAAATTGTTTTTTTTGTTATTTTTTGTGATTTTAATCATTTAAAAATCAATAAATAATTGTTGTTTTTATTGATTAGTATTGTAAAGTTTGATATATTATTGAATAAATTAGCTTTTAATGAAAAAAATACAAAATAATTGTGATGGTTTGGACTGTTTTTTGTGTAAAAACAGCTTAAAAGAATGGTTGCCTGCTATTAATGCTCATAAATCTACTTATAAAATTAAAAAAGGAGAGAAGGTTTTTAACGAGGGCGATCCGGTGACAGGTATTTATTTTGTTAATTCTGGTAAAGTAAAGGTTTATAAACGATGGGATGAGGATAAAGAGCTAATTGTTCGTTTTGCAAAAGAGGGTTCTCTTTTCGGGCACAGAGGTTTGGGTAAGGGCGGTATTTATCCTATATCGGCAGCAGCCCTTGAAGCTACAGTGGTATGTTATGTTGATCTGGCTTTTTTTGAAGCTGCTTTAAAAGTAAATTCAGATTTAACCTATCAATTGCTAATGTTTATGACCGAAGAGTTGAAGCAATCTGAAAGAAAAATGCGCAACCTGGCGCATATGTCGGTAAAGGGGCGTGTTTGCGAGGCACTGATATCTTTGCAAAATCAATTTGGTGTTACCGAAGAAGGGTTTATTAATATTGAGTTGAGCAGGCAAGATCTGGCATCATATTCAGGGGCTACCTACGAAACTGTTTTCCGGATGATGAATGAATTAGTGAACGAGAAGCTCATCAGTTTATCGGGCAAAAGTATCTGGCTGGTTAATAGGGAAGAGCTTTTAAAGCTTGCTCAGGATATTGTTTTTTTGTGAGGGAGCTTGTGTAACTTAGCTCGAATACTCTTTAAGCAATTGCCGATATTGGTTCAATACGCTCGATTTTGAAATGAAGCCAACAAACCTATGCTCATCAACTACAGGTAGGTTCCAGGTGTTGGTTTCGTCAAATTTCTTTACAATGTCCCGTACATTATCTGTAGAATTTATGATGGCAACCGGATTTACCATTACTTTTTGAACGTTCAGTTCATCATATAATTCTTTGTTAAACATAACTGGTCTGATATCATCAAGCCTGATAATCCCTTCCAGTACATGATCATCGTTTGTTACGGCTATAAAGTTTTTCTTGCCTTTACTGATCAGATCAATCAGTTCAGTAAATGACGCGTAAATATTAATTTCAGGTATATCCTTTTCAATCAGATCAGGAGTGTTAAGTAGCAGCAACAGGTTTTGATCATGTTCACGCGTAAATATTTTGCCCTCCTGGGCCAGTAACTTCAAATCGGGCGATATGGCCGAGAAACGCTTAGCTATTAGGAATGAGGTTACCGAAACAATCATCAGCGGTATAAAAAGGTCATATCCTGAGCTTGATTCGGCTATCAAAAATATGGCTGTTAAAGGCGCATATAATACGCCGCTCATTACCCCGGCCATACCCACAATAACCATATTGGTAGTTGGTACGTCGGCTATACCCAATTGAGTACACAGGGTGGCAATAAAATAGCCTAATGTGCCCCCCGCAAACAGCGCGGGTGCAAAGTTACCGCCATTGCCGCCACCATAAATGGTTATTGATGTAGCAAAGGCTTTTAAAAGGCAGATAAACCCAAGAAACAATAAAATGAACCATTCATGAAAAGTAAAATACTTAAAAAAACTCGCCTGCATAAACGTAACAACCTGTCCGGTTGCCCAGCCCTTAACAGCGGTATAGCCTTCTCCAAATAAAGGAGGGAATATGACACATAGCAGCGAGAGCAAAGCGCCGGCAATGAGTGCTTTTTGCAGGCGGCTCCGTTTGGAGTGTTTAAACTTATGCTCTACCCATTGTGATATCACTACAAAGTAACGGGCATATAAGCCGCAGGCTATTCCTAATATAATATAGTAGGGAATATTTTTATAGTTAAAAGCGTGTCGTGATGTAAACTGAAAAAGTGCTTCTTCATTCAGAATAACTTTTGATATCAAACTGCCGCACACGGCTGCAACCACCAGCGGAATAAAATCAGTAAAAACAACTCCGGTGAGCAGTATCTCAAAAGCGAACATCATGCCCGCGATAGGCGCGTTGAAGGCTGATGCAATACCGGCGGTAGCGCCCGCTGCTAATAAAAGAGTGCGGTCTTTATAATCTAACTTATAGGTTTTGGCAAAGTTAGCACCTATTGCCGATCCGGTTACAGCTATGGGGCTCTCTAACCCTGCCGAACCACCCAGGCCAACGGTAATAGCGCTTTGCACTATTTGCGAATACATTTTTACCGGCGATACAAGGCTGGAGTTTTGGGCTATTTCATATAATATAGCCGGTATGCCCTTGCGGTCGTTACCGCGATAGATATATAATACTACCAATGTGGTGAGTACAATACCCAGCAGCGGGAATACCACATAAAATATGATCTGTTGCTCAAACTGAAATTTAGAGGTAATGATATAGTGGATGTAGTGAACCAGCATTTTTAAAACCACGCCCGCTAAACCGGCGGTGCACCCTACCAATATGCCCGAAAGTATTAAAAAATGACTGTGTGAAAGATGCTTTCGTACCCAAAGTAAAATGATCTCGTAACTTTTAACCTTCTGAACACTGTTGGCCCTGAAGTCCCGCTGAAATTTTAAAAAATTATGAAACCGTTTTAATTTGCTGTATTTACTCACCTTATTACCTCCGTTCGCAATTTACTAATTAATTAATTGCCATGTTTTGAAAACGTTTATAAGGAAAGATTAAAAACAGGAGATCATACTATTTTTTGCGGCCCAGGCTTATTTCCTTCAGGGCATCTTCATTTAATAATTTGAGGCTTTTGCCGTTTAGTTCTATCAGGTTGTTTTGTGTAAACTCCTGGGTTACTTTAAAAAAGGTTTCATATACCACACTGGCGTAGGATGAAATGTCCTGCCGGGTAAGTTCAATATCAATAAAGCCGCCTGAATTTAAACCAAACTGTTTACGGAGCGATAACATGGCCTGGGCTATGCGTTCTTTTACAGGCATATGGGCCAGGTTGCGCATCCTTTTTTCTGATTCCTGCAGTTCATTGGCAAAAAACTTCAGGAGTTTGTAGGTAAGCTGGTGGTTTACATTTAATGTTGATTCAAAAAAATCAAGCTTAACATAGCAGACCACCGCCGGTTCAATAGCCGTGGCCGAGATAGGGTAGGTTGAGGTATCACCCAGACCTAAATGCCCAACAATATCACCAGCTTTGGCAAAGCGCAACACCAGGTCTTTTTCATTTTCCCATTGCTTATGAACTTTAACAATGCCCTGGTATACAAAATAGATACCCGTTACGGTATCGCCTTCTTTAAATAATTGCTGCCCTTTTTTTAAAACAAAGTTTTCGCGGTTAGTGCCAATGGCAGGCAGCCAGTCTTTCAGGCTGTTTCTGCACATAAAGCAGGTATTTAAATCGCATGTGCTTTTACTCATATATGTTCCGTTTGCCTCAGGTGCTTGCAATATTAATTATTATTAAGATACTAATTTACCAAATAGGTATAAACTATTGTTTGGTTAATGTAATTACAACTTAAATTGTAAGTTTAATGTTTAATTATATTGTTTGTGCAATATTAATCAAAATAAATCTTAATTTTGCACTACCAAAAAGCTGGTTAGCACAATAAAAAGCCAGCAAATAAAAATGAAATCATCAGCAAATAAGATTGGCATCCCCATTTCGCCGGCATTAAGTAACATTGAGGCTCAGGCTGGCGCCTCCAAAAACGGTCACTTTTTAAAACAACGATTAGTATTAATTTCCTGTTTATCGGTTACGGTGGCCATAGCCATAAGCGTAATAGCCAGAATTTTGGTGTACTTGATTAACCTGGTTACTAATATTTCATTTTATGGCATGTTTGATCTGGGTTTCCATTCTCCGGCCAATAACCATTTAGGCGCTTGGGTTATCGTAATCCCGGCTATTGGCGGTATCATAGTAGGTATTATGGCATTTTATGGTTCTAAAGCGATCAGAGGTCATGGTATACCTGAAGCTATGGAGCAGATATTGGTTAACGAGAGTAATATTAAACCATCAATTACCATTTTTAAGCCGGTATCATCGGCTATAGCTATAGGTACAGGCGGCCCGTTTGGTGCCGAAGGGCCTATCATTGCAACAGGCGGCGCGTTGGGGTCAACCCTGGGGCAGCTGTTTAAAATATCGGCTAATGAGCGTAAGATCATTTTGGCGGCGGGGGCCACGGCAGGTATGTCGGCGATATTTGGTACTCCTATAGCGGCTGTGTTTTTGGCCATTGAGTTGCTGTTATTTGAGTTTTCACCAAAAGCTATCTTACCGGTTGCATTGGCTTGTATCACCGGTGCTGCAGGTCACCACTTGTTGTTTGAGGCGGCTCCGGTATTTGAAATGCCCGATCTGGTTACACCTTCAAACCTGGCCTTAGGTATTTATAGTTTTATGGGTATCATCATTGGCTTTTTATCTATAGGCATCACCAAAATAGTATATACCATTGAAGATAATTTTGAAAAAATACCTATTCACTGGATGTGGTGGCCGGCCATTGGCGGTTTAGCGGTAGGCGTAATCGGTTATTTTGCTCCGCACACCCTGGGAGTAGGCTATGATAATATTACCGGTTTATTATCTGGCAAATGGCCGCTGTTCATTATCTGCAATTTGCTGTTCCTGAAGTTTTTGTCATGGGCCATTGCATTGGGCAGCGGTACCTCTGGTGGAACTTTAGCGCCTTTACTAACTATGGGTGGCGCTGCTGGCGCGCTTATTGGTACATTGATATTAATATTGTTTCCTAATTGTGGTGTTACTATACCTATGGCTGCGCTGATTGGCATGTCGGCTATGTTTGCCGGTGCTTCAAGGGCTTACTTAACAAGTATTACCTTTGCCCTGGAAGCCACTATGCAATCGCATGCTTTGCTGCCTTTGTTAGGTGCTTGTACTGCTGCTTATATGGTTTCATTTTTCCTGATGGAAAACACCATCATGACCGAGAAAATTGCCCGTCGCGGTATTTTTACACCTGATTCTTTTGAACCCGACCTATTACAAAAAATGATTGTAGCGCAGGTAATGAGTGAAGAAGCTACGGTGATCAACATAAACAATACCGTTGCTGATGTACGTAACTGGGTTAATACCAATAATGTTACAGATAATTACCTGATTGTAGTTAATAACAATGATGAGTTTAGCGGCACCTTAAAGCTTACTGATATTTACAGCGGGGAGATCAGTCCGGAATCATCATTACAGAGCATGCTTAAAAAAGAAATGGGCGCTTCTGTAAGCGATAAGGATACGCTAAGGTATGCTATGGAAACGATGTCAAAAGCTGATGTAGAAGTATTGCCTATCTTATCCGCAAAAGATCGTAAGGTGATGGGTATACTATCTTACCGTGATATCATATCCGCATTTAAAATAGATGCTGATAAAACCCAACAGCCTTACGTAAACATATCTTTAAAGCGTCAGCGCATGAAAATGCTGATCAAAGGCCGTAAAACGGTTAACGTAGATACTCAGGATAAATAAATTATTCCTACGCTCTATGGAGTGTAAGGAAGAATACTAAATACCTTATTCGCCAGCTCGTCATTAATGGGGAGCTGGCATGATAAACTTAAGTTTGGTTTGTTCAATGGGTTAGCCGCCTGTATGGCTACCATACAGGTGGCACAACGACCCATTCCATCGCAGCGGCCAAAGTTTGGCGGCTGTATCTCTTTATTGATCAACTCCCGCAGATCATCATACTCCCCTGAAAAGGTTTTTATTTTGTAGGTCTCTCCTGCATATAGCAAAGTAAATGTAATGTAGCGCTTAAATAGCATGGCCGCTTTTCAACAAAGTATTTAAAAAGCGCTGTAAAACCAGCACATGGTTCTGTTGCTCATTATGCGCGGCGTATAACAGGGTAACCGTTTCTTGTTCTTGTATTAAATGGGCTAATTCTTTTACTGCTCCCTGCTGTTTTAGCTCTGCTATATAATCATGCTCAAACTGAGGCCAGTTATCCGGATTTGCATGAAACTGTTTTCGTAATTCAGTTGATGGAGCCACATCTTTCATCCACTGGTTGAGTTGCGCGCGCTCTTTGGTTATTCCCCGAGGCCACAGCCTGTCAACCAAAATCCGTATCCCATCTGTTTTTTCAGCCGGTTCATATATCCGTTTGATCAATAAATCCCCCATCGTGAAGTGTTGTTGTAAGCTATCAACTCAAATATAAGACAGTTAATTTGAAGTTTTTAAAAAACAGAGTCAGGGTAAAGTTCAAATAGTGTGTCATTGCTGTAAATACACAGTAAATAATACAATTATGAATTTTGATCCTTACAAAGACAGCATCTTATCTATCATTTTAAAGATCTGGACACTTATTTTAATGCTGATTGGCGGTACAACCGTACATGCTCAAAACAGCGAACGTGCCAAAACCAATATTGGTTTAGTTTATCCCTTAAGCAGCAATTGGACAGGCGCACCGCGTGATACCAATAGTTTTTCGCTGAACCTGATTGCCGGGGTTTCCGCAGCAGAGCGTGGCGTTACATTTGCCGGTTTCAGTAACTTCATCCACAATGATGCCCGGGGATTACAGGTGGCAGGTTTTTCAAACCACATTGGTAAAAACGCTGATGGTACCATGATCGCCGGGTTTTTAAATACTTATGGCAGCGGCAAAGGCTTTGCCGTAGCCGGGTTTGCCAATATTGCCCGTAACAGCAGCTGCGCACAGATAGCCGGTTTTCTGAACAAAGGCGGCGATGTTTCTTCATTGCAGATAGCCGGTTTTACTAATATAGCCCGTGATGTAAAAGGTGTGCAGATAGCCGGTTTCCTGAATGTGGCCAAAAAGGTTAAGGGCACCCAAATATCATTCATGAACATTGCCGACAGTGCAGGCACACAGATAGGTATCATTAACCTTGCTAAAAATGGCGAGAAAAGTATTGGAGCCACTATTGATGAAAACCAAACCACTCTGTTAACCTTCCGTTCGGGCGGCAAAGTGATGTATGGCATTATTGGTATCGGATACAACTTCAATAATAAGCGCGATAAATATGCTTACGAAGCCGGTTTAGGCGCACATCTGCTCAGGATCGATATGTTTCGCCTGAATACCGAATTGGTTAGCGGCGGATTGGAAAGCTTTAAGGGCGGCGGCTATTGGAAATCAACCTTCAGACTATTGCCTGCATTTAAAATTACCCGTTCACTGGAAATTTTTGGCGGGCCATCTATTAATTACGTCAACACCAATACCGAAGAAGGCCGCGACATGACCACCAAATACATTTCAAGCTGGACACGCCATAACGGCCGCGACTTGTATGGCTTTTATGTAGGCTATACCGCGGGCTTACAGGTTATTTTTTAATAAACTATCATCAAGCATATGAAATCAATTAAAAGCAAAAATCAAAAAATGAAAACGATTAAATTATTGGCAACAGCTGTCTTATTTACATTAGGTTTAAGCCAGGCAAAGGCTCAGTCATCCGATCTTGAATTTGGTATTAAGGCAGGCGTAAATTTCTCTACCTTAAAAACCGGTTTAAATGCCGTGAGTGATAAAGAGGGTAAAATAGGTTTTAACGCGGGCATATTTGCCCGGGCCGGTAAAACGCTATATTTTCAGCCAGAGCTGAATTACGTAACCTTTAGCGATAAATACCGCTTTAACTCAAACTCATACGATGCCAAGTTCAGACAGTTGAATCTGCCGTTAATGGTTGGTTACAAATTGTTGAATACCGAAGCGTTAAACCTGCGGGTATCAGCCGGGCCCGATCTGTACTACAACCTTAACAAGCCAATTGCTCCCGGAGGTTTTAAATATAAGGATGTAAGTGCCGGTGGAGTTGTAAATGCGGGAGTGGATATCGGCAACCTGACATTTGATGCACGCTACAGTTTGGGCTTAAGCAAAGTGAATAAAGAGCTTGGCCAGAAAGCCAATATCTTTAGCCTTGGAGTTGGCTTTAAGTTTCAATAATAATTAAATTTGATAGGGAGCGGATGGCTATGGTAACGGTCATCCGCTTTTAAAAGATCATATGGCATAAATGTTTACTGAACCTAATAGCCTTTAATGAATAAAAAAGAGATGACGGTTGATTGGTCTGACGATAATGAGACCATTTTTGAGCAATTGTTCAAAAAACATTTCAGGGAGCTGCATGCATACGCTTTTTCGTTATTGAAGGATTGGGATGTGGCAGAAGAGGTTGTGCAATCACTATTTCTGAAACTTTGGGAAAGAGGTGAGTGGGCGCATATTCAAACATCCATCAAATCGTACCTATATAAATCGGTATATCATGATAGCCTTAATCATATCAGGCGACAAAAAGTTCAATTAAAATATCAAACTACAATCGCGTACTCCATGAAAGATCATACAGACGATGCCGCAGGTAAATTAAAAATGGGTGAGTTAGAGCGGCATTTGCAGCAGGCCCTTGCCAAGCTACCCGAGAAATGTCGGGCCATATTTCATTTAAGCCGGTTTGAGGAGTTAAAATATCAGGAAATAGCTACTCAGTTAGATATCTCTATAAAAACAGTTGAAACCCACATGGGCAAAGCTTTACGGATATTAAGAAAAGAGATGAAAGAATTTTTACCATTTATTGCATTGATGCTATATAATATGTTTAAGTCATGAAACAGGATATGAATGAAGACATATTGATCAAGTACATTCTTGGTGAGGCCAGTGATAGCGAGAAACAGGATGTTGAAACCTGGGTAGCTACAAGCAACACTAATGCTAAAAAGTTTGAGGATGTAAAAATTATCCTGGAAACAAGTAAGCGTTTGGCCCAGCAGAGTCCGTTGAGCGAGACAGAGGCCTGGGACAAGTTCAAGGTTAAACGAGCCGCCAATGAGAGCGACGAGACACCGATCAGGTCTATCAACACCAATACAAATACAAGCTGGTTGCGTGTAGCCGCCGCCGCGATGCTTTTAGTAGGCGCGGGCTGGATAAGCTATTATTTATACCAGCGGAGCGGCATGTCATCACAGTTGATCAGTATTAATGCCACCAATATGGTTCGGGTTGATACGTTGCCCGATGGTTCGATAGTTCATCTGAATAAACATTCGGGGATAAGCTACGTAGGTAATTTTAAATCGCAGCGGATTATTAAACTTACCGGAGAAGCTTTTTTTGAGGTTAAGCATAACCAATATGTTCCGTTCACGGTGCATGTGAACGATGTTACTGTGAAAGACATCGGCACAGCTTTTAATATTAAAAGTAAGCCACAAAACACAGAGGTTATTGTAGAGAGCGGCATTGTGCAGGTAAGTAAGCATAATAATTCAGTGCAGTTAAATGCCAGCGAAATGGTGAATATAAAGCAGGGCGATCAGCAGCTTAAAGTTGAAAAAAGTGCTGATATGCTGTATGGTTACTACAGGAGTAACACATTTAATGTCAGTAACCAACCTTTATGGCGATTGGTTGACGTATTGAATGAGGCTTACAATGCCCACATTAAAATTGATAATACTACACTGCGCAACACTCCAATTACAGTAACCATCAGATTGCAGGATTCGCTTGCTAATGTATTGGAGTTAATTAAATCAACTACGCCTGAAATGCGTATTGAAAAACAGGGACAGGATATTATTATTAAATAAATGATGTATTAACTGTTCATCCTTTCTTGTCATTTCGATAGAGCTTGGGAGGGTAGGTGCGTCGGAGCGAAAGAGAAACCTTATACAGAATGCACAGCGCAAGTTGAATAAGATTTCTCCCTCGTTCCTCGTAGAAATGAGACTTTTACGAAACACCTATTACCACACCAGCTGCAATCCCCCCGTAACGCCAATAGCTAAAGCGGTTAATTTGTTATCACTGCTGATACTTTTACTTAACTCCCAGCCGTGTATTTTAACATTATCACTTACATCGGCAGATATGATATTAAGCGCTGGGCCTGCAAACAACTTTACCAATTTGCTCAGTTTATAACCGGGTAATAGCTTAAATGAATTGGTTTGGTAGGTTTTATCTTTAAAATCGGTAATTATTTGCGTAACATATTCGCCATTCAGATAAAATTTACGGTGATTAATAATATGCACTCCCAAACCTATATCCAGCGCGTATTTAGCCTGGGTGTCATCGAACTGATACCCAACGCCTAATAAACCATATAATACCCTGCCACCCGAGCGGAAATCAAGGTGAGCCATCAAAGCTTCGTCGATACTTAGGGCCAGGCTTTTCTCACCGTTTTTTACAAAGTTGATAAGTCCGATGGGATAGTCGCTGCTATCGGCCACATTCACCAACGCAAACTGAAAGCCCTTCACTTTTTTGGAAGTATTAAAAACAGCAGCAAGTTGCGAGCCGGCATTATTTGCCGATGAGTTGAAAAGACTTGAAAATTGTAACCCTTTTGATTGTCCTACTGTGTTAAATAAACCGGCAACCTGCACCCCGCCATTAAAAGCCTTTACACGGTTAAATAAGCCTGCTATCAGGAAACCTTTGGCCTGTTGGTCGGCATTGGCTATACCGGCAACCTGTACACCTGTAAAATTATTGGTTTTATTGGCAATGCCCGCCAATTGTATGCCTTGAGCATTGTTCAGCACATTATTATAAACGCCGGCAGCCTGAATACCGTTTGAGCTGCCGCCAACCACATTAAATATACCAGCCATCTGAAAAAAGCTTACATCCTTACGGTTAATATTGAATAAGCCGGCGGCTTCAAATCCTTTAACACCCGCTGTATATCCACCCAACAGGTTCAGTGAAAAATGATCGATTACCTGACTGTTATACATACCGTGTGAACTTAGCCCGGGAGTAAGCGAAATTTGGTAAGGGGCAGAAGCGAAAAAATTACCCAAATTAAGACCCTGCACCAATTGTTTGGAACTGATGAAAAAGCGAGCGAAACGGCTATGTTCAATCCCGTTTTCTGAACCCTCATCAGGATAATACTGATAGCTTTTATTATTGTGTTTAGAGTCGATATTAACTACTGGTAGTACATAAAGCGAAGTATCACGATAATTTTCTTTACTCACCGTAAGTAAAAGCGATCCGCTCCAGCTTTTGAGTTTCAGCTCAAAATATCCCCGGTCGTCGGTAAGGGTTGATACCAGCTGGTTCTTTTCGTAAACGCTGGCTTTAGTAATCTGCTTTTCGGTGATAACATCATTTACATATCCTTTTACTATGGTTTGTTTTCCAGGATCTTTATCAACCTCAACAGTTATGCGCAATTTGCCCGGAGCATGCCTGAGCACCACATAACCGGGTACTTCCTTAAATTCATAATTATCGCCCAATAACTGGTTAAGCAAATTAAATAGGGTTCCATGATAACCCGAAACAGATACCATACTATCAGCCGGGATAGTTTTGTTGTTATAAGCAAAGTAGAAATTGCCTTTATGAGCAATTTTATCCAGCACACCTGCCATGCGTTGCTGCTTAATATCGCCAATATTAATTTCCTTCATTAAATTGTTTTGCGCATACAAACTGCTGCAAAAAAACAATGTTAAAAAAAGCGATAGGGTATTTGTTATGAACTTTAGGTTTATTGTCATTAAGTTATAATTTGAACCGGCTTAAAGCCAAAATTAGCTGATAAGGCGTTACGATGCCTAATCATTACACGCAAACCTGGTTTTACCCTTACTCTATTTGGTATTTTTTGTTAGATGAAAAATTGGCCAAATAGTAACAAAGAATATTTTTTTAATGACGGATGAATAGATGATCTGTTACAGCTGTTGTTAACTTACCTGTTCAATGGGTAATTCGGCAGTTGTTGTAGCCTGGTTATATAAATCTTTTGTAAGGCGGGTAAGGCGGTTTTTATATTTGGTGTTCTGTTTTTTTAATGAGGCTACGGCTGTTTCATCATTTATAGGATTGCCCGAGAATAAATCTATGGCCTGCACATGATCATGCCAGTTACCTATGGCGGTTTGTACCTGGTCCAGATAGCGTTCATTAAAGCCGGTAGCAATTACCGGGTGGGTTAATTTATGATTGTATATTAAAACCTTAAGCAGTTTGCGGTTGGTATGTAAAGCCTCATTAAACTGAAACCCAGCCAGCGAACTTGCAATTAGTTGTAAGTTGTTTTGATAAAAAAGGCTGATATGCACATTATTTATGGATTTTATTTTTTCCTTCAGCGCTTTGTACACCGCATTTACTTTTTTAAGATATTTTGGGCCGTTTGCCTTAAACCTTGTACTGGTTTGTGATTGCAGTTCTTGCTGGTGGCTAAGGTAAACATCGTTCTGTATTTTATATGTTTTGCCTAATTCTATGTTGATATAAGCGTTGCGTATTTCACCGGCCTTTTTGAATATCTTTTTTACAGGTTTAAAACATTTAATTAGTTTAGGGTGGTGCTCGGTACTTTCTGATAATATTAAAAAGGCGCGTATTTTTTTAACCTGTATCCTGAATTGGTGCAGATCATGCTGTTGTTCTTGTTGTAAATAAGCTTTAAGACTGGCTTTCATTTCTTTCCACTCTTTATCAAAATACCTTCTTTCTTCCTTTTTTTTCATGCTTTTATACCTGGTGTATTTTATTTGATATATAAATATAACATTTTCATGGTGTTATATTCTCAAAACATTTTTGGCTGTATTTTTAGTTGAAGTTTTCAGGATAAATTGCTTTACCAAAATGTGTAAACCGGATATGATTTACCTGTGCATAAAACTAAACGTAGGATGTTTGTTTACATCAGCTTATAAACGGTAAATTGTATTGTTTTTTGATGCTATATACTTGATTATGATAATGCTATAAGCAGTAAGTTGGTCTTCTACAGGTAATAATTGGGCTTTTACAAGTGTGCATTTTATTTTATATAATGTAAGTTTGTTTTATTCCAGCCAAAATAAGCCGATCAGTTATTTTTAACCGATTACCAAGTTTGTATTATAAAATTATAAGTAAATAATTTTTATATGAATAGTTATCCGGATATCAGATCAGCAATAATTATGCGGAAGTCAGCTTTTACGGAGCTTGTAATTAAAATTTGTTGCATGTAATAAAGTCAAAAGCAAATTAACCCTAAAACTTAACCTTATTGACGATGAATGAATGCATACTTATTATTGATGACGAGGACCTGATCAGGTCTGTAGCCGTTAAAATTTTAAAAGGAGCAGGCTATAATGTAATACAAGCAAACAATGGCAAAACAGGTCTTGGTTTGGCGTCCCAACTAAAACCTGATCTGATATTATGCGATATCATGATGCCAGGGTTGGATGGCTTTGATGTTTTGCAATCATTAAATAACATTCAGGAAACCGCTGTTATCCCTTTTATTTTCCTGACCGCCAAAACGGAGCGCCTTGATTTCAGAAAAGGAATGGAAATGGGTGCTGATGATTATATTTTTAAACCCTTTGACAGGCAAGAGTTACTAAACGCTATTGAAAGCCGTTTACGGAAAAACGCGATCAGAAAAGATTCGTTTACCCGGGCATTACAGAACCTGGATAACCTGGCCAATAATTCAAAAGATGAAAAGGCCGAACTGAAGGCTTTAATTGCCAGTCGGAAAATTCGTCAGGTTAAGAAAAAACAGATCATATATTATGAGGGCGACCAGCCTATGGGCATATACCTTATTTTGGAGGGTACTGTAAAAACTGTAAAGTTTACAGACGATGGCCGCGAGTTTATGACTGGCCTTTACAAAACTGATAATTATTTGGGTGTAAATGCCTTGCTGCTTAATGAAGCATTTAAAGAAACCGCGGTAGCCATTGAAGATGCTACAGTATGTTTGCTGCCCCGTGATATTATCCTGTCTTTACTAAGTAGGTATCCCGCAATTAGTCAGCAATTTTTAAAAATGCTCTCTAATAATATAAGTGAAAAGGAAGACCAGTTGTTGGAGTTGGCCTATAATTCTGTAAGGAAACGATTGGCGCAGGTATTGCTGCGATTGAATAAGCAATCTGACGACCCTATGCTGCTCAAAGTGTCAAGGGAAGAGCTGGCGGGCATGGCTGGTATGGCTATGGAAACAGTAAGCCGCACTTTAACTAACTTTAAGGAGGAAGGCCTTATTGATAAAAAGAGCGGTCATATTACCATACTTGAACTAAACCGTTTGGAGAAGATCAAAAACTGATAAATTAAACCCCTATTACAAAAATCCCTGTAACTACTAATGTTGGTTACGGGGATTTTTGCATTATTACTACATGTTTTAAGGTGATAGTATCTCCGTAAATTAACACTGGTGTGGATTAAATTAATAGTTTTTTAACCCTGGGTAAATACACTATGTCTGCCATTTAGCGATCCGTGTAAACGAATGTATTTGTTAAGTTTTTTTTGACTGATAAAAGCAAATACACGTACCACGAAATCGAAAAATAATCTTCAAAAAATTAGGGTACCAGCCAAAGTTTTACACAGCGCTTTCACAGCATATGTAAATGGCACCAAAGCATATTTTACAGTTTCTGTAAAAAAAATGGGTTGGTTTTACAATTTTATTTCAATCCTGAAAAATTATATAATATTGAATATCAATTGGATAGATTTGAAATATCAAATAAGATAATGATAACCCATTACCCTTGTCACTAATGAACATTAAAATATTAACACGAAGCTGCATACTGCTCATCCTGGTTATGAGCGCTTGCGCTCCAAGGAGAGACCTGGTTTATTTTAGCAATATGGCAAATGCTACTAAGGTAACAAACTTGCAAAATCAAGAGGTTCATATTCGTGAAAACGATATTGTTGATATCACGATGAATAGTTCGAGCCCCGAGTCAAACAGCCTGTTCAGCTCTAATAAACCAATCTCAGGATCAACATCAAAAAGAAATGGTTACCAGGTAAAGGTTAACAAAGACGGCAACGTTTATTTACCCCTTATTGGCGACTTTAAAATAGTAGGAATGACGATTGACGAGGCTGAAGCTGGGATTACAGCGGCCCTAAGGAAAAATGTCAAAAATCCGGAAGTTGATATTCAGATAGTCAATTTCAAAATAACAGTAATAGGTGAGGTAAACAGGCCCTCAACATTTGTAATGGATGATACCAACGTGAACTTGTTGGAGGCTTTAGGAATGGCTGGCGATATGTCGGTTTATGGTAAACGGGAAAACGTACTGATCATACGTAACGAAGATGGCCAGAAAACAATGGCCAGGCTTAACCTTAACAACCAGGAGTCAATGAATTCGCCATACTTCTACCTTAAGCAAAATGATATTGTTTATGTAGAGCCTGACCGGGCTAAAGCGGTTGAGTACAGTTCAAATACACGGGTTATACCAATTGTTGTAGCATCTATATCTGCCATTGCGGTTCTGGCGGCCGTATTGTTAAGACGATAAAATTAATAACAAACTACTTGCCCTAATTAAAACTGATAACATGGCTGCAAATTTTATTTACAAACCTGCTAATCGGTCTGATAATTTTCAGGATAAATTGATGCCGTATTTGAAGCGCTGGTACATATTTGTAATAGCAATGGTTATAAGTTTAGGCATTGTTTGGCTATACCTTGATTATGTAACACCTCAATATAAAGTAAGCAGTACCCTACTTATACCCGATGATAAAAAGGGCGATGGGATTTTAAAAGCTACCGCGTTTAGCGACCTGAATATGTTTCAGGAACCTAAAACGGTTGATAATGAAATGGAGATACTCCGATCCCGTGACCTGATCTATACGGCTCTTAAAAAACTTAATCAGCAAACCGTTTATTTTGATGAAAGCAGCTTTAAAATCCGTGAGTTGTACGCTGATGATCTTCCAATCCAGGTGATTGTAAATAAGCTGAAAAAGGTAGCTTATTTCAAAGAGTTGAAAATAAAAAATCTATCGTCATCGACGTTTATACTGGAAGACGGCCCCTCAAGCTGGATATATCGTTACGGTCAGGAAATCAGGCATAACGACTACGTATTTACAGTGATCAAAGGCCCGGCCTTTTCAAATAATCCGATGTTGATCGGTCTGCAGTTTAAAGATCTGTACAAAATGGCAGCCTCTTACAGCGCCTCACGGTTAAAGGTGAACCCGGTAATTAAAGAATCAAACACCCTTATTTTAAGCCTCATAGATCCTATACCCGCCAGGGGGGTAGATATACTGACCAATATCATAGAAACCTATAATATTGAAAACGTACAGAAGAAGAATAAGATGGCTGTTAACACCATTTTATTTATTGATAAACGCCTTAAGGCAATGGAGGAGGATCTTTCCTCAACCGAAGGCGGCATTGAGGCTTATAAACAACAAACCGGTGCTACAGATGTAAATGCCGGTGCGCAGCTTAACCTCACCAAATCTGCCGAGTACAATCAGCTGCTTGAGGCTTCTGACGTGCAGTTAGGCATTGTAAAATCAATTGAAAGTTATTTAAGTAACACTAAAAACCAGTTTAGCGTGGTTCCCAGTAGTATGGGCCTGAAAGATCCGGTGCTGAATACCCTGATAAGCCGCTTTAATGATCTGCAACTGGAGCGCAACCGCATGCTGCAAAGCGCAAGCCTGAGTAATCCCCTTGTACAAAACCTAAGCAACCAGATAGCAGGCCTGCGTGTAAACATTAAAGAAAACTTAAGCAATATTAAAAGAGGGTTTATCATTGAGCACGAGCATCTGAAGTCAAACTCTGCACAGTACAATTCACGGGTACGTTCTGTACCTACGCTGGAGCGAGGTTTGCTACAACGCAGTCGCGAGCAAAGTGTGAAAACCACGTTATACCAATACCTGCTTCAAAAACGCGAGGAAACTGCGTTATCGCTTTCGGCAACCATACCTACTTCGCAGCTGGTTGATAAGCCGGGTTTTGATCCCAATCCGGAATATCCAAAGCAGCCACTATTGTATTTATGCGGCAGTATTTTGGGCCTGTTGTTGCCTGCTATGTTTATTTATCTAAAGGAATTGCTTAACGTTAAGGTTAAAGATTCATCAAGCTTAAATCATATACAAGGGGTAAAAGTGTTGGGCGAGTTGAGCCATAATGATATTAAGAGTCCCGTTGTGATACAAAAAGGTGGCAACTCTATCATCTCCGAACTTTTCAGGTATATACGTACCAATCTGGGGGTATTAAACCCTGATTTGCCTAACCAGGTAATGCTGGTTACATCCTGTATGAAAGGAGAGGGCAAAACATTTTTCAGCATCAATTTAGGTTTAACACTATCGTTATTAAATAAAAAAGTACTGATCATGGAGTTTGATCTGCGTAAGCCCGATCTGCTTCAGAGTTTAGGAATACAGCAGCAGCTAGGGATTTCTGATTATTTACAAGGCGATACAGATTTGCCTTACGATTGTATTCAGCAATATGAGGGAGCTGATAACCTTTTTGTTATGGGTTGCGGGCCAATGCCTCATGATCCGGCAGAACTGCTTATGAGCGATCGCATGTTTAAACTGTTTGATTGGGCTAAAAGCAGGTTTGATTACTTAATTGTGGATACTTCGCCGGTAGGTTCGGTTGCTGACGCCTTTAGTCTGGCTCAGTTTGCCGATCTCAGTATTTACCTGGTGCGCTATAACTATACCAATACGCAGCAGCTGGATATTTTGCAGGATATCTATGATCAGGAAAAGTTAAAAAACCTGATGGTGGTTTTTAACGATGCTAAAAAAGAAAACCGTCCGGCTTATGCCTATGGCGGTTATGGTTATGCTGCCGAAAGAAGCAGCAAATAGTGTGCAATTATAAATTTAACCGGCTTTTAGCCGGCATATAATCAAAATTAATTATTTGTTAAAAAAATAAGCTATGTAAGTGGAGTGGCGAAGCTATGCCTCTCCCTGAAAATGTAGAAGAATTTAAGTGATATACCTCTATTGGCTTTGGCCAATAAACCTCAATAAATAAGTTTTCAATTTTAAGCAATAGCGTCATGTAAGTGATATGGCGAAGCTATTGGCCAATCTCAACCTCTAAATCACATGTATGGAAGTTAAACAACTACACGAAAAAAGATGGCTGGTAATTTATACCAGGCCCAGATGGGAAAAGAAAGTGGATGGCTTGCTGAAACAACAGGGTATAGAATCATACTGCCCGGTAAGAAACGTAGAGAACCAATGGGCCGACCGCAAAAAGGAAGTAAGCTTTCCCTTGTTTAATTCTTATGTATTTGTTCGGGTTAGCCTGCGCGAAGAGGCACAGGTGCTTTACTGCATGGGGGTAATGGGATACGTGTACTATATGCAAAAACCGGCGGTAGTACGTGATGAGGTAATTGATGAGGTAAAAAGAAATTTAACCCTTTACAAAGATTTAGAAATTATAAACCTGCAGAATATTTCTGTAGGCGACCGCGTGCTGGTAAAACAGGGCGCATTTGCTAACCACCCGGGTCAGGTTGTTCAAATACAGGGTAAAAATGTACTCATGGTTTTTGACAACATTCACTGCGCCCTGGTAACCCGCATTCCATTTCAACACATCACCATAAACAACTTAAATCAGAACAACAAAAATGCTGCAAAATAACAAAATAGGAATCATCGGCCTCGGGTATGTCGGTCTTCCGTTAGCTGTAGAGTTTGCAAAACAATATAAAGTATTTGGTTTTGATATTAATACCAAACGTATTGATCAGCTCCGATCGGGTATTGACCATACCCTCGAAATCAGTGAGCAAAGCCTCAAAGCAGTAACTACACCCGTATGTACCACGCCAAAAGGATTATACTTTACAGATGAGGTAGAAAAGTTGAGGGCTTGCTCTATTTATATTGTAACGGTACCAACCCCGGTTGATAAAAACAACCGCCCCGATCTGAGCCCCCTGATTAATGCCAGTTTATTAGTTGGTAAAGTATTGAAAAGAGGAGATATCGTTATTTACGAATCGACCGTTTACCCCGGTGTTACCGAAGATGAATGTATGCCTGTGCTTGAAAAAGTATCTGGCCTAAAATATAATGTTGATTTTTTTGCCGGTTACTCACCAGAAAGAATAAATCCCGGTGATAAACTGCACACCGTAGCCAAGATTAGGAAAATCACCTCCGGATCTACCCCTAAAACAGCTGAAATTGTTGACGCGCTTTACAGTTCTGTAATTACCGCAGGTACATTCAAGGCCGATTCTATTAAGGTAGCTGAGGCAGCCAAGGTTATTGAAAATGCCCAGCGCGATATCAATATTGCCTTTGTAAATGAGCTGGCCATGATATTTAACCGGTTGGGTATTGATACCAGCAAGGTTTTGGAAGCTGCTGGCACTAAATGGAATTTTTTAAACTTCCGCCCGGGGTTGGTTGGCGGGCATTGTATAGGTGTCGATCCTTATTACCTGGCTCAGAAAGCGCAGGAAGCTGGTTATCACCCGGAAATTATATTGGCAGGCCGCCGCATTAATGATTCTATGGGCTCATATGTTGCTGATCAGTTCATCAAAAAAATGATATGCAAGGGCACCTCTTTAACCACAGCAGAGGTGCTGATACTTGGTTTTACTTTTAAGGAAAATTGTCCTGATGTGCGTAATACGCGTGTAATTGATATTGTACGCAGATTGGAAGAGTATAAAGTAAAAGTACACATACATGATCCCTGGGCCAACCCTGATCAGGCCAAACGAGCCTACGGTGTTATCTGTGAAAACGGCGAATCAAAATCCAGGACTTATGACGGTATTTTATTGGCCGTAGCACACGAGGAGTTCAAGTCGATGGATCTGCAAGCGCTTTGCAAACCTGATGCCGTGCTGTATGATCTGAAAGCCTTTTTGCCCGATGAGGTAGTAACCGCCCGCCTTTAAGCTATAATCATGAGTTTAAAAGAAAAAGCTGTTTCCGGAATATTATGGTCATTGTGGCAGCAGTTTAGCGGTAAGTTGGTGGGCTTTGGTATATCCATAACATTGGCACGCATATTGGAACCGGCCGAGTTTGGGCTGATTGCTATGCTATCGCTCTTCATAGCTATCGGTAACACTTTGTTAGATGGTGGCCTTACAACATCCCTGATCCGAACAACAGATGCAGACCAGCGCGATTACTCAACCATATTTTATTTTAACCTGATAGGTAGCACTATTTTATACGCCTTGCTTTTTTTAGCGGCCCCTTTTATAGCTGATTTTTATAAGCAGCCATTGTTAAGCCCGGTGGTGAAAGTATATGGGCTTATCCTGATACTGAATGCGTTTTTTGGTGTGCAAAGTACCCTGCTCATCAAAGAAATGAAGTTTAAAAAGCAAACCAATATTCAGATACCTGCTGCTATTGGCGGCGGCATACTGGGTATTGTATTGGCCAAAATGGGTTACGGGGTTTGGAGCCTGGTTTGGATGGGCTTATGTACCTCATTTTTATCAACAGCCATGCACTGGATCTACTCTTCATGGAGGCCGGCTTTAGTTTTTGACCGGGAATGCTTTAAAAAGCATTTCAACTTTGGTTACAAAATGACTCTGTCGGGTATACTGGATACACTTTATCAAAACATATACCTCATCATTATTGGTAAATATTTTTCAGCCGTTCAGCTTGGGTTTTATTCCCGGGCCGATTCTATCAGCCAGTTACCCATCAGTAATATATCTGCGGCAATTAACAAGGTTGCTTACCCCATGTTTGCCGAGATATCTGATGATGTGGTGCAGTTGAAAAATGTGTATAAGAAACTCATGCAGCAGGTGCTTTTCTGGAACGCGCCGATACTGATTTTTTTATGTGTTGCAGCCGACCCGCTTTTCCGTTTTTTATTAACAGATAAATGGATGCCGTCTGTACCATATTTTCAAATTTTGTGTATCTGCGGTATCATGTACCCGCTGCATGCTTACAATTTAAATGTTTTGAAGGTGCTGGGTAAAAGCGCCTTGTTCCTGAAGCTGGAGATCGTTAAAAAGGTGCTGAGCGTGATTGGTATTTTATCATTCATCTCTTTCGGGATTTACGGGCTGCTTTACTTTCAGTTGTTTTTCAATTTTATTGCCTATTACATCAATTCCATTTACAGTGGTAAACTAATCTTTTATCCGGTTAAAGAGCAAATTGAAGACATTTTACCAATCCTGGCCCTTGCCAGTGTTGTGGGCCTTGCCTGCTACTTTTTGGATATGCTGCTTGCTCACCTGTTTGTACCCGATCTGCTCCGGATAGCCATTATAGGTATAGGCTACGCCGGGCTTTACTACACCTTTAGCCTATTGGCTAAAGTGACTGCCATGAGAGATTTTAAACAATTAATTCTGAAAAAATGATACCAGTAACTAAACCTTTTCTGCCCGCCGAGAAAGAATTTAAAAGTTATGTGAAAAGTATTTGGGAGCGGCAATGGCTAACCAACAATGGCCCGCTTGTAAATACGCTGGAATTAAAACTTAAAGAATATCTGGGTGTAGATCACTTGTTGTATGTATCAAACGGTACTGTGGCCTTGCAGATGGCTATACAAGCCCTCAATTTAACCGGCGAGATCATTACCACGCCCTTTTCGTTTGTGGCTACAACCAGCACTATTGTATGGCAAAACTGCAAACCGGTATTTGTAGATATTGACCCTGAAACATTTAATATTGATGCTTCAAAGATTGAAGCGGCTATCACTCCGCAAACTTCGGCCATACTGGCCACTCATGTTTATGGAACCCCCTGCGATATTGACGCCATACAATATATTGCTGATAAATACGGCCTTAAAGTAATTTATGATGCCGCGCATTGCTTTGGTACACGTTACAAAAATAGATCGGTATTTGATTATGGCGACATTACCGCCACCAGTTTTCACTCCACCAAATTGTTTCATACCATTGAAGGAGGGGCAGTGTTTACCCGCCAGCCTGCTTTGCTTAAAAAAATGGCGCTCATGCGCAATTTCGGCTATTCGGGGGTTGATGAGTTTTCTGAATTAGGCATCAATGCTAAAAACTGTGAGTTTCATGCAGCTATGGGTTTATGCAATTTGAACCATATAGATGAGGTACTTAAAAAGCGGAAATACTTGTCGGCTCAATACATGCTGCGTTTAAGCAGGCTTGATGTGCAGTTTCAAAAGCTACATAGTATTGAAGATTATAACTATGCCTACTTCCCCATCATGTTTAAAAGCGAAGAACTGATGAAGGAAAGTAAGGCTAAACTGGAGCTGGCACAAATTTATTGCCGCCGGTATTTTTACCCATCACTATCGGCACTGCCTTATGTAGATAACGTAAAAATGCCCGTTTGCGATTCAGTAGCCAGCCGTATCATGTGCCTGCCGCTTTATCATACCTTAACCATATCCGAGCTCGATTTGATATGCCGCCTGTTGTTAAGGATACAAAGTGAAAGCCAGGCAGCCGAATCAAAACATTTTGGAATGCTGATAGCTGATCAGATAGAATCTGAAATTAATACCGCGACTGTAAAAGTAAACGGATCATTATGAGTACTCAAAAGCCTATGGTGAGTATTTGCTGCATTACCTATAATCACGGAAAGTTTCTGGCTCATGCAGTTGAAAGCTTTTTAATGCAGCATGCCAATTTTGATATTGAAATTGTTATTGGCGACGATTGTTCAACTGATGAAACGGCCAGTGTTGCTAAAGCATTTGCCGAAAAATACCCGGAAAAAATCAGGTTTACATCAACCAAAAAAAATCAAGGCTCGCATTATAACCTGATCAATACACTGAAGTATTGTAAAGGTAAATACATAGCGCTTTGCGAAGGTGATGACTATTGGACAGACTCGCACAAACTGCAAAAGCAGGTTGATTTTTTAGAGCATAATCCTGACTATGTTATTTGCTGCCACTATACCCGGGTAATTGACGAAAACAATAATACTTTATACGTACACCCAAAACCTGTACCACTGGTGCATACCTACCACGATCTGCTTGCCGGGAAACAGGAAGAAACAAAAACAGCTACCGTAATATATCGCAATGTGCCGGGGGTACATCAACTATTTCACCGGCCTTGGTTTTTTTCTTGTCACGCCGGCGATAAAATATTTAAGCTGTTTGCAACACATCATACAGGCAGCAAAATATATGTTATGCCCGAGGTAATGAGCTGCTATCGGAACCATGTTGGCGGCATATGGAGTATGATCAATACACAGGTGAGGATGGAGCGCATGATCAGTGATTTTAACCTGATCATTCAAAATTTCACTTATCCGGCATTACAGAAAAAAAAGCTGCTGCTATTGTATATAAAAAGATACTTATTGTTTGAACTCAGCAAGTTTAGGCTGCGTAAGGCTTATAATACCGTAAAATACCTGCTTTAAGTTAATCAGGAACCCCTATTTTTCATGAAAACACTATCTGCTTTGCAATACAAGCCCACTTTGTTCTTTATCATTCCGTCATTAAAGGGCGGCGGCGCCGAAAGGGTGCTCATTGCGTTAGCTAACCATTTTAACCAGTTAAACTGTATAGCCATAATAATTGCGCTAAACTTTGGCGAACCGGGGTACATTATAGAAGATGGGATAGAGGTAATATATCTGCTTGACCGCAAAAATGATATGTTGCTGTACAGAGGGTATTATGTACTGCTTACGTTTTTCAAATTGCTTAGCCTGTTGGTGAAAAATAAGCCAACCTGCGTTTTGTCATTCATCACATCGGCTAACATATGGACTGGTATAACCTGTGGTATTACAGGTACGCCATATATAGTTTCTGAAAGAACCTCGCCCAAGCGTACCGTAAACCAATTCAATTATTTGCTTAAGCGTTTGGCCGCCTTGCTGTATAGGAAAGCCAAAGTTGTGGTGGTTGGGGCCAAAGGTGTTGAAGACTGTTTGCGTGAAGATAAAGCATTTAAAGATCTCAGTAACATTCATAAAATCACCAACTCCGTACCAGTATTTAAACCTTTGACCGGGCAGCCTGTACATCACCGAAAATTTATATTAGGAGTGGGCAGGCTTGAATATGTAAAGGGTTTCGATATGCTGATAACTGCCTTTGCCAACGCGCAAATTAAAGATACAGATCTGTTAATTGTAGGCGATGGCGATGAAAGAAACAAATTGGTATCTCTCGTTTCAGCTTTAGGATTATCTGACAGAGTTATATTCACAGGTGCCAAAAGTGATCTTCAGGATTATTATGACCAGGCCGAATTATTTGTATTGCCATCCCGGAACGAGGGCTATCCTAATGCCTTGGTAGAGGCCATGAGCTTCGGCTGCCCAAGCATAGCTATGGACTGTGAATTTGGCCCGTCAGAAATTATAGTTAACGAGCATAATGGTCTTTTGGTTCAGGCTGCAAACGTTGCCGATTTAACAAGCGCCATTAACAGGTTAATGAACAACCCAACATTCCGGCAAGATCTGGGCCGCGAGGCAGTACACATCAACGATACAAACAGCCCTCAGCAGATATTTAAAAAATGGGAAGAAGTGCTTTTGACGCAAGTTTAAAAATTAAGACATCCCTAATTAAATCAATTAAATATTTATGGTGCAATACATGATCCGTTTGGATGACCTTTGTCCGACCAATAATTTAAAAAAATGGGAACGGTTTTTCAACCTGTTTGATACTTATGATATTAAACCCATTATTGCGGTTATTCCGGATAACCAGGATCCTAAGTTAAACGCCTGCGGCGAATATAATCCTAACTACTGGCAGCTGGTTCGGCACCTTCAAAAAAAGGAATATGTTATCGGGATGCACGGTTTTGAGCATCGTTATCAGATTCAAAACTCGGGCTTATTTAAAGCCAATAACCGTTCGGAGTTTGCCGGTTTACCATTGTATGTTCAGGAACAAAAGATAAAAGCAGCAGCAGCCATATTTAAAAGGGAAGGAGTGCGTACGCCACTTTTTATAGCTCCGGCACATACGTTTGACCGTAATACGCTTAAAGCACTTGATAAGTACTCTGACGTAATGATTATCAGCGATGGCTTGTTGCAATCGCCTTATTTAAGGTTTGGTTTTGGGTGGATCCCGGTGCAGCTTTCGGAAGTTGCTGATAAGGCAAAAAATACCTGGACATTTAACTACCATCCCGAAACCTGCACCGATGAAGCATTTGAAAAGGTCGAAAAATTCATAGCTGAAAATCACCAGCACTTTGTTTCGCTTTCGCAGTTAACTTTTAAAGATTATACGCTAACAGATTATTGTAAAGAGTACTGCAACATTTATAGCCGCCTGGCTAAAGATTTTATAAAAGATCAGTTAGCAGCGTTCAGAATTTATAAACCGGCCAGATAAAATCCCCCTTTTATCGGCATAATAACCTTTTTTATGATAAATATCCCGTTTTCACCGCCATTTATTGACCAGACTGTAGTGGATGAGGTTTTACAAACACTGCAATCCGGATGGATCACTACTGGTCCCAAAGTAGCCGCATTAGAGCAGGAAATTGTGAGGCTGACATCGTCAAACGCCGCTGTTTGTGTTAATTCATGGACCTCGGGAACCATATTGATGCTGAAGTGGTTCGGAGTAAAAGCGGGCGACGAGGTTATTGTGCCGGCATACACCTATTGTGCAACCGCATTAAGTGTATTGCACTGTGGTGCAGTACCTGTTATGGTTGATATTAATAGCGATTTCAGCATATCGCCAGATGCTGTGCGTAAAGCCATAACCCCAAAAACAAAGGCTATTATTGCTGTTGATATTGCCGGCTGGCCCTGCGATTACGATCAGCTGAATGCCATTATTAACGAACCGGAAATAACCGGCATGTTTATGGCAGAATCTTTTAAACAAAGCCTGCTGAACAGGATCTTGCTGATCAGTGATGCCGCGCATTCATTAGGCGCCCGTTTTAATGGGTTTGCATCTGCCAAAAAGAGTGACATTACCATTTACTCTTTCCATGCTGTTAAAAACGTTACTACCGCCGAAGGTGGCTGCATTTGTTTAAACCTGCCCGAAAAGTTTGATACCGCGGCTGAGTATAAATATCTCAGAATGTATACCCTGAATGGTCAAACTAAAGATGCCCTGGCAAAATCACAGGGAGCAGGTTGGCGCTATGATATTTTGTTCCAGGGACTCAAGATCAACATGCCTGATATTTGTGCCTCGATCGGGTTGGCTCAACTTAAAAAGTATGAATCAGATCTGCTGCCTATGCGCAAAAGTATCGCCTTAAAATATTGCGATGGCTTTAAGGATATGGATTGGTTTGTGCCGCCACCCTTGATGGATGATAAACGCGAAACCAGTTACCATTTATTCCCGCTACGGATTAAAAACATCACTGAAGACCAGCGCGATCTCATTATTGAAGATATAACCAATAAGGGTGTTACGGTAAACGTACATTTTATACCTATGCCCATGTTAACCTATTTTAAAAGTCTGGGTTACCACATTACCGATTATCCGGTGGCTTACGAACAGTACGCCTGCGAAATTTCACTGCCTATATATCCGCAACTGACTGATGATAAGATCAGTTTGATCATCGCGTCTGTTATCACAGCTGTTGAAAAACAGGTAGGCGTTCGCAAACTGAATGTAGTAAGCGGTAAATATGAGCCTGTTCCCGTTGGTTAGTTTTTAAACTGAAAACATGTTTCTGAAAAGAGTTTTTGATGTGTGTGTTGCATCGGCTGCTATCATGCTACTACTACCGTTGTTTTTAGTAATAACGTTATGTGTGTGTATGGGCTCACGTGGCGGAGCTTTGTATATTCAGCGTAGGGTTGGCCGGGATGGTGTTGATTTTGATCTGTTCAAATTCAGAACAATGTATACCAATGCAGATCGCGGTGGGTTGTTAACCATTGGCTGTCATGACTATCGTATCACCCCGGCCGGATATTGGCTGCGTAAGTACAAGCTTGATGAACTGCCCCAGTTATTCAATATTCTTTTAGGCGATATGAGTTTTGTAGGCCCCCGTCCCGAAGTACGCAAATATGTAGAGCTTTACACTGTGCACCAGCAAAGAGTACTAAGCGTTAAACCCGGTATTACAGATCGCGCTTCTATCAGGTACTTTGATGAAAGCGACATTCTGGCCAAAGCCGAAGACCCTGAAAAGCTTTATGTGAGCGAAATTATACCATCAAAAATTCAATACAACCTTGATTACATTGATAATCAAAACCTGTGGTTGGATATGGTTATCATCTGGCAAACCATCAAACGCATCTTCAGTAATAAACCCGCTACGCTTTAGGTTATGTTATTTAAAAAAGCTGTTGTTTTTGCTTTAATGGCTGGCTATCTGTACACAGTTGCCTTCAATATTTTTATGACCAGTATTTTCAGGATACCAGCCCCGATGATATTTGGCTTGTTGTTGCTGCCTTTTATACAGAGGCCACTGCCACCTTTTATTTACTTAAGGGAATGTATTTTGTTTACCCTTGCCTTGTTCCTGTATCATATAGTAGGGATGAGTGATTATACCGGCTTTTTTTTAAGTTTTGTTACCATTATAGCCTGTGCCCTTTATTTCAACTATTTTGTAGGTACAAATAAGTTGCGTTTTAATATTTCTGTAGCCATGTTATTTGCCTGGCTGGCATTTTCTATGATCATTATGGTGTTTGATCACACGCATCCTGACCTGATCGACGCGATCAGGTCACGGCTGCTTGATGAGCAGATTAAACAAAGCCCCGCGGGTTTGGCTATTACTCAATTTACCTTTGGTTATCAGATAGCTGCCTTTACTACTTTAGCCTTCATAGCCACATTTACATTTAGGCTTAACGCTTTAACTAAGGTGTTGGTTTTTTGCGCTTGTATGCTGTTTTTATACCTGGGTATGAATCGGTCGGCCCTGATCAGTTTTGCCGGGGCAGTAATGGTGTTTTTGTTTATTCAATACCGGTTAAAGGCCGTGATCCTGGTTGCGATTGTTGCAATCATAAGTATACTGATTTATAATTATGTACTTAAAGATAATTTCGATTCCAAAAATAACATCCTTGCTAAAAATGAAGCCAAGGAAGCCAATGATTTTAACAGGGCCAACATGGCTGCCGAAAATCTGAAGATTGTTGCCGATTATCCCTTCGGCCTCATATTTTACGGAAAAGATTGGGACGAGGTAACTTACCGAAATTCGTTATTCACTTTTGGCTTGAGCTCACACAATGCCTATTTAATGTTTATAACCTATTTAGGGCCCTTTTTAGGAATCGGATTATTGGTAGCCATTTACTATCGTATTACCCGCTTGTTTGCCGAAGTTGTAAAACACATTAAGCTTAAACACAACGCCATATTGGTTGCCTTGATCTTTGCATTTTTAGCAACATCATTAAACGCGCTATCGCATAACGGCTGGTTAATTGATGCCGATGGGCCTACCTTGTTTTTGTACCTGGCTGTTCTGCATAGTGCCCGGCTAACATCACCAGAGCCGCTTCCGGAACCTGTTGATGAATTAAGTTTGGTTGAAGCATAAACTCAGTTTATATCAATACTGATCATGAAAAAGAAAATATTCCTGATAGTGGGCTCACTTGGAGCTGGCGGTTCAGAACGTGTTTACTGGTTGCTTTCGCAATATTTTAATAAAGAGGATTATGAGGTATCGGTTGTATTTTTAAATGCAGGCGAGCAATGCTTCTCTACCGATATTGAGGGCATACGGTTTATTGATCTTAAAACTGTTAAGGCGTCCCGGTCATTTTTTAAACTCTATAGGCTATTGAAAGATGAAAAACCATTCGCGGTTTTTTCAACTACAGATCACATTAATATTTTAACTGCGATGGTGGCTTGCTTTTTAAAAGTGCCCCATCTTATAGCGCGGGCATCTAACAACCCGCAGCAAATGAAAAAATTTTATGGGTACAAAACCAGGTTCTACAACCTTTTTACCAGGCTTTTATCTATCAGGTTTAATTTTATTGTTTGCCAGTCTCCGGAAATGCAGCAGTCGGTTTCAAAATTATATGGTGTTAGTTCGCGTAAATTAAAAGTAATATCAAATCCGATACTGCATACACCAATGATCAAAAAAGAATTGAATAATGCCGAATTGAAAAAACTAATAGTAGTAGCCCGTTTAAATGCCGAAAAAGGATTGTTCCGTTTGCTTGAAGCTATGAATGGGCTCCCTCCAAATTATATATTAACCATAGTTGGCTGTGGGCCTTTAATGGACGATCTGAAGACTGAAGTTGATCTGAAAAAATTAGATAAAAGGGTAAACTTTTTAGGCAAGATAAATAATGTTTCAGCACAGATGGTACAGCATGATCTTTTTGTGTTAAGCTCCTATACAGAAGGTTTTCCGAATGCTGTTTTAGAGGCTTTGTCTTTAGGTGTTCCGGTGGTTACTTTTCGTGTGGATGGCACAAGAGAATTGATTCAGGAAGGATTTAACGGCTATGTGGCAGAGCAGGATAATATAACCCAGTTAAGAAATCTGATAATCAGGGCATGTTCACAATCGTGGCAGCATGAGGCCATTAAAGCCGATGCTTATAACCGGTTTTCGCTTGATAAAATAGGGCAGGCCTATGAAAGCCTGCTACAGGATTGATCATTCTTAATAATATAAATATGTGCGGTATATACGGATCTACGGTTTATTATAATGATGATATTGTTCGGGCTAAACTGGAGAAAATACATTTTCGCGGGCCCGACCATTCAGGTTTTGAACGTGTAGGATCTGTTATACTGGGACATAACCGCCTGGCCATTGTTGATCTTGATCCACGCTCCAATCAACCGTTTACTTATAAACATCTTAAAGTAGTTTTTAATGGGGAGATATATAATTACCAGCATTTGAAATGCAGGTTAAAAAAAATAGGCCATGCGTTTTATACGGATTCAGATACCGAGGTACTTGCCGCCGCTTATCTGGAGTATGGCGCACAATGTGTTGATTATTTCAACGGCATGTTTGCTTTTGTAATTTATGATACCAAAGAGCAAATGTTTTTTGGCGCCCGCGACCGTCTGGGTAAAAAGCCATTTTACTATGCACATAAGGGGCGCGATTTTGAATTTGCAAGTCAAGGCGTACAAATAACCGTTGGGCAGCAAACTAATATTGATCAGCAGGCTATTCAGGAATATTTTATATGGGGATATGTGCCTGAGCCTCGCTCGGCCTGGCAGGAGATCAAAAAACTGCCTGCGGGCCATAGTTTTAAGTTAAATTTGATTACAGGCCAATTTAAAACAGAAAAATTCTGGGAAATTGGACATGTAAATACAAGTATTTATACCGGTAGTTACCAGGATGCTAAAACAGAACTTCGGGAATTATTAAAGGATGCTGTTGGCATCCGCATGCATGCTGATGTACCGCTTGGCGTATTTCTTTCGGGGGGTATTGATTCGTCGCTGGTTGCTGCGCTCGCTTCAGAAAACACCGAACAGATCAAAACATTTTGCATCAAGTTTAAAGAGAAGGGCTTTGACGAAAGTGTTTTTGCCTTGAATATTGCCAGGCACCTGAAAACAGATCATTATGAAATAGTATGCGATGACGACGAAGGCATGAGCCTGATTGAAAGCTTCGGGAAATACTATGATGAGCCCTTTGCCGATTCAAGCGCTATCCCATCGTTGTTGCTTAATAAATATACCAAAAAGCATGTAACTGTGGCCCTGAGCGGTGACGGGGGGGATGAAAGTTTTATGGGCTACTCAAGGTACAAGTGGTTAAATATGGCAAACCAGTTTTTTGATTGCCCTATAGCCTTGCGTAAAATAATGGGTGAGCTTATCAAATTATCGCCCAATTATCGGCATAAATTAATAGCAATGGGTATTAGTACAGCTTCTATTGATGTATTATATGCCTTAATGCTGGGCGGCTTGGAATATTCCTGGCTCCAGCAACCAGAATTGGGGCTGAAAGTTCCTTATATGGGTATTTTGGGTTCAGCATCAGGAAGCTTTTTACAAAAAATGTCGGCCTTTGATATCAAAACCTATTTAAATGGCGATATCAATACCAAGGTTGATCGCGCCTCAATGGCATTTGCAGTTGAAACGCGGGCCCCGCTTATGGATCACCGGATAGTTACGTTTGCCCAGCGGTTGCCCGATAGCTATAAATTTGGTAACCGGGTTCAAAAAAGAATATTGAAAGATATTTTATATCAATATGTACCTGCCCAATTGTTTGACAGGCCAAAATCAGGCTTCACTATGCCGTTTAGCCATTGGTTCAGGAGCCAGCTCAGAACTTATGTATATGATGAGCTGTCGTTATCAGAATTAAAAGATATTCCTGGCATTGATGTCGACAAAGCGTTTTGTATGATCAACGACCACATGGCTGGTAAATGGAACCGCGCTCCACAAATATGGAAATTGCTGGTGCTGAAACAATGGTTAAAAAATCAGAAAGTAACTGCTTTGCCCAACTATCAGTTGGCCTAAAAATAAATACCTGCTACCTATGATCCAGATTAAGACCACGGCATTTCATCTGATGCCCGTTAATGTAATTTGGTTTGCCGATAAACCTCAAAAATGGCAATGCCTTTACAGCTATTATAAACAAAGCACGCATGTAACACCGGTTGCTGGTTATCATCGTGAAGATTTTTTTACCAAGGTTATTGATTTAACCTCCCCGTTAGAGGTTATTGAATCGGGATTTGATCAAAAAACGGCCTATGAAATAAGACGGGCCATTAAAGATGGGGTTACAACCACCACAGAAAGCGATATAAAACATTTTATAAACTTTTACAATTTATTTGCCCAAACCAAGCAGCTACCCAGCATCGGCAGCAATGTTACTAAATACAAATCACGCATGGTGATAACTAAGGCTGTATATGATGCCCAGGATATCGTAATGCATGCTTATTTGATTGACATCAGCATGAAAAGGGCGAGGTTGTTGTATTCAGCATCGCTTTTCAGAAATGAGCAGGATACACAGTTGCGGGCCGTAGTGGGCAGGGCCAACAGGCTATTGCATTTTAAAGATATGTGTTTATTTAAACAGCAAGGGTTTAGCGTTTATGATTTGGGAGGTTACGCAGTAAACACAAAGGATGAAGCACTTATCAGGATCAATTATTTTAAAGACAGTTTTGGAGGCACACTTGTACACGAGAGTGATTATTTGCCTTTTCCTGCCCTGGTTTTATCTTTCCTTAATAAAATGTTTAAATCATGACTGTAATAAGCCTGCTACTAATATGTTTTAATAAGTTGTTTGTTTCTGACAAATGGAATATTGGTTACGTTCATCAAACCCCCGCCGACCTTATTGCTACTCAAAAACTCAGGGGTAAAATTACCTGGCTTAAAGAGGGTGATGATGATTATGCGGCCGATCCTTTTATAATTAATATAGATGGACACCTGTATATTTTTTATGAAGAACTAAATTTCTGGAAGGGGAAGGGCGAGATCGCATTTATTGATGATCTGAGCCTGAAAAAGAAAAAAAGGGTAAAGGGTATCATGAACAGATCGGTACACCTGTCATACCCATACATGTTTACAGCAAATGATCAATTATACTGCATACCCGAAACTTCAGAATCAAAACAGGTTGCTTTATATGAGGTGGATAAGAATAATCTTCAGAATTTTAAAAAGGTAAGCGTTATTTTAAAGGATGATAATTACGTAGATAACTCTATCATCTATTATCAGGATAAATATTGGTTGTTTACCAGCATTTCCGGAAAGCATGGCGAGTTATATATTTATTATGCTGACAACCTTTTTGATGATTTTAAAGCGCACGGGCAAAACCCAATAAAAGTTGATGATCATGCCAGCAGATCAGCAGGCAGGCTATTTATAGTTGACGGAAAGTTATATATGCCCAGCCAAAACCCTGCAAAATGTTATGGCGGTTCTGTCATGATCAATGAGATCACGAAGCTAAACGAAACTGAATTTGAACGCCATACCGCGTTCGAGCTATTGCCTCAGGCTCCATATGATAAAGGTTTACATACCATAACTTTTGCCGACGGCTTACTTATAGTTGATGGAAAACGCAGCGTTTATAACGCGCTGAATCCGCTTAAAAAAGTAATCAGGAAAATCAGGAACAGCAATGTGTGGAGTTAAACAAAACATGGTCTTTGTTTCCATGTCTGACGAAGCTAATGGAGCCGAAAACGTGCTGCTAATGGCTGCCACGGCTGCAAGCGCCCCTTTATTGTTTTTAAAAAAGGCAAAAGCAGGTGGTTTACGTATTCCGGCCGGTCAGGCATCACAATATGTTACAGATAAAAGCATGTTGATGGGTTTCTGGGGGCTTACTGCTTTGCTTAAGCCTTATCGAAAAGAGTTTATCATCATGAGTACCCATCCTTACCTGAACGCGTACTTAGGGTTTTTAAAACGGATAGGATACTTAAAGTCGCAGCTTATCGTACGCGAGTGCACATCCGTTTTTACCAGGTTTACAGGTTTAAAAAAATGGAGCTACAGATTGGCTTACCGTTTAGGTTACCCGGGTGTAAATCTGGTTGTTTGCCAAACAGAGCTGATGCGTAACCAATTTATACAGCATGTATCTTTTGTACCTGAGCATAAAATAGTGGTACAAGCTAATCCGGTTGATTTAAAGCAGATTTTGCTGAAAGCCGAATATCCGCTGCATGATACTGATACCGATGCCGGGTTTATATGCGCTGCAGGCAGATTGATACCAGAAAAAGGTTTTTCGTTATTGATACACGCGTTTGAAGGGATCTATAAACAATATCCCGGCCTTAAGCTACTGATATTGGGCGAGGGGCCTGAAAGGGGTGCTTTAACTAACCTGATTGATAATCTTAAACTATCACAGCATGTAATATTGAAAGGGCGTATTGATAACCCGATACCTTATTTTAAAAAAGCAAGGCTGTGCGTGGTATCATCTGTTAAAGAAGGATTTCCGAATGTTTTGCTTGAAATGATGACAGCTAATCAGACGGTTGTTTCAACTCTTTGTGCCGGTGGCATCGAAGCCATTCCGGGCATATTTAAAATAAATGTCAATAGCGTAAACGAGTTGGAAGCTGGCCTGAAAAAAGCGCTTGATAATAATAGTATTAATAAAAACGAAACGGTTCAGCAATATCTGCATAACCGCACACCACAAATATTTGTAAGCTCATTATTACAAAATTTTGAAAAGATACCTATCTACTAAACAACCCTTAAGCCGGAGGTAATTATGAAACCTAAATTAAATTCAAATGAAAAGCAAATTGATACGCTTTCAAAAAGTATTGTTATCCGGTATTTTATTCACAACAATAATCTTTTTTAACGGCTGTAAAAAAGAAGAAGCAAGTAAAATAAAGCCATCAACAGTTATGCAAACGGTAAAAGAGAAAAAGCCGGGCTTGTATATTATAGATTTTGATGGCTTAAGATCAGATGGTGGATTTTCTTATAAAATTGGCTATGTAATTGAAGGCGGCGACTCAAATGATGAACCTGAAAAATCTGTTTTAAGATTGTTCGAAAATGGTATTGAATTGCACCCAGCACATTCCAACCATCAAGGCATTCGTGATTACGGTAAGGGGCGTTTTAGCCATTGGGGCACAACCTTGTATTTTTCTACCTCGGATAATACCGATCCGGTTGCAAATGGCAGGGAGTATACTTACACACTAAATGGTGCCGGGTATCCGGCAGCAAATTGAACGTATACCGCAGCAGCCATCCGGATATAGTAATAATCTGTTCATTGGCGGGTTAGGGCCCTGCGCTCGGGCCTTGCCCTCCAATCATTTCCTGGCCTGTTTACGGGCTTTCACAAACTTTTAATATTAACATACCTGTTTGCCTTGTGCTCATAAGGCTCCATTTTTCAATCTTAAACTGTAAATCTTATGAAAATTTTAATTACTGGTACAGCTGGTTTTATTGGCTATCATTTGGCAAAACGTTTGCTGGAAAGAGGCGACACCGTAGTCGGCATAGACAACATCAATGATTATTATGATGTAAAGTTGAAATATGCCCGGCTTACTCAAACCGGAATTACCGTATCAAAACTGGAATATGGCAAACCAGCACACAGTAAATGCTATCCTAATTATACGTTTATCAAGCTTGATCTGTTAGACAAAGACCAGTTAGAGCAGTGTTTTCAAACTTACCAGTTTGATGCGGTGTGTAATCTTGCTGCCCAGGCCGGCGTACGGTATAGTTTAACCAATCCTGAAGCTTATATTGATTCAAATATTAAAGGTTTTCTGAATATATTGGAGTGTTGCAGGCATTTTAAAATAAAACATCTGGCTTATGCCAGTTCGTCGAGTGTTTATGGGTTAAACAAAAAAATGCCATTTAGCGAGCATGACATTGCCGATCATCCGGTTTCTTTATATGCGGCATCAAAAAAGGCTAATGAAATGATGGCGCATACCTATAGCCACTTATTTAATTTACGCACTACCGGACTTCGTTTTTTTACAGTTTATGGCCCTTGGGGCAGGCCAGATATGGCACTCTTTATTTTTACAAAAGCCATGCTTGAAGGCAAGCCTATTGAAGTATTTAATAACGGTAATATGATGCGCGATTTTACCTATGTTGATGATATTGTTGATGGTATTACACACGTGATAGATAAACCGGCTGAACCCAATGCTGATTGGGACGCCCAAAAACCGGATCCGGCAACCTCAAAAGCTCCTTTCCGTATTTTTAACATAGGCAGAGGAGCACCGGTAAATTTGCTTGATTTTGTTACCGAGATTGAAGCACAAATGAACATTACCGCCAAAAAAATATTTTTACCCATGCAAGAGGGGGATGTGGCCGAAACCTGTGCCGATGTATCAAACCTGGATACAATGTTAAATTATAAACCGCATACTTCTGTTCATGATGGGGTTGAGCAATTCACCAATTGGTATAAATCGTTTTATCAGGTCGGAAAGCAGTATTCTGAACCGGTTACGTCAGAAATTACAATGTAGTTTTGTCATATTAATGTCATGAAGTGTATAGATTTATACACCGGGTTTACAACTTAACTTTACACTTTTTAAGAGTAAAAAGTTACATAAACGCAGTTTTTGAACCTTTTTAATTTTAAGACTATTCTTTCCATGTAAGTTTTGGTGGCAATTTTTCAAACGCAGTGCCGTTTGATGGCCTTACTAAAAAAATATACATGGAAAGAAAAACAAAACCTTTTAGAAAAGTGGCTGCCGTCAGTATGATGTTAAGCGTAATTATCTTCATGGGTAGTTGCACAAAAAATGGAGAAGCACCGTTACGCTCATCAGGCACCGACTCGTTATCAACTCAATTAGAAACTTCGGCTGCTACATCTACTACCGCTGCAACAGCAACAAGCTTTACAGTTAATTTAACCAGTATTAAATCAGACGGAGGCTATGCCTACAAAACTACCTATCCTTTAAGTAAATCAGGCGACTCAAACGAGCAGCCTAAGGCCTCTACACTTAGGCTTTTTGAAAATGGCGTTGAATTGAAACCACCACATTCAGTACATGATGATATTCGTAACCTGGGTAAGGGTCGTTTTAGTCACTGGGGCACCGGATTAGTTTTTTCAGCTTCTGATAACTCTAACCCTGCAACCAACGGACGCAAATATACCTATACATTTGATGGTTCTAATGGTTCATCTGGTTCAACTGCTCCGGTAACACCGCCAGCTACTACTCCGTCTAACCCAACCACCACCGATGGCCTTTTAGGCTATGCAATGGTTAGTGGAACAACCACCGGAGGCGCTGGAGGCGCATCAGTTACCGTAACAACGTTAGCGGCTTTAAAAACTGCTCTTGGCGATAACGCTGCAAAGATAGTTTACGTTAGCGGAGCCATAAAAGGATCTGGTGACGATCCGGTTTATGTAAAATCAAACAAATCTATCATCGGTAAACCAGGCGCTTCAATTGAAGGTATATCACTGTATATGTTTACTGTAAGTAACATTATTATACAAGATGTTAGATTTAAAAACTATGTAACCGACGCGGCGCTGATGATCAAATTTCAAACACACCATGTGTGGGTTGATCATTGCGAGTTTTCTACAGACCGCTCACATGGATGGGATTACTGGGGTAAAGACATCTCAATCACCCGTGGGAGTGATTATATTACCGTTTCCTGGAGCAAGTTCCATGATACCAACCTTTCTGTGCTGATAAGCGGCGGAATAGATGCAAGTAATGCAGCTGATGATAAAGGTCACCTGCGTGTTACCATGCACCATAACTACTGGTACAATGTTAGCGAAAGGGAGCCTACTATGAATTACGGTAGCGTGCACATGTTTAATAACTATCACTTAAATAACAGTAGCTACTCATTAGGAGCAAGGGCTGGTGGTACTGTACGTACCGATAATGAGTATTTTTCAGGCTGTCATAAACCAATCACTACTAATTTAGATGGTGATCCTCCGGGTTATTTCAGTGGTGTTAACACCAACATTTATTCAAATTGCGGTGCTAATAGTATTACTACAGCAATTTCAACATGGGTACCTCCATATAGCTATGCTTCTGCATTAGATGCAGCTGCAAACGTGCCTGCTAAAGTAGTAGCCGGTACAGGGCCAAGAGCTATTCATTAATTATATATTTAATATAAGAGTTTATTTAAACACCCCCTCTGACCGCTTTGGCGGTTGGGGGTGTTTTAAACGGTTAGGAAACTAACCTATATACCTGTTATCTATCACTATTATTAAGGCCCCCGGGTCGCTGCATACAACGCTCGTTGAATGCTTTTATAACCAATACACGCTTACCCTCATTTGTTTAACATTAATATTTGCTTTGTGTGATATTTTCATTACACACATATGCAGGTATGAATATGATATTGTTTATGAACAGAGTAGGACAAAAAATACTGATCGTATGCGATTCATCTAAATCATTGATTGATTTTAGAGGGAAGTTGATTGAACAACTGGTGCAAAACCATCAGGTAAGTGTATTTACCCCTCAAATAACACATCAAAGTATACGCGAAAAGTTAAGCCAGTTGAATGTTGATGTTTATGAAAATAAGCTTGATGGCAGTAATGTATCTGTTTTTGCCGATTTAAAATTTATTGGCCAGTTATATAAACTCATTAAAAAAGTAAGGCCCGACGTTTTTTTTCCTTACACTTTTAAACCGGTTATTTACGGAACCTTATTGGCCAAATTATGCAAGGTGAAAAAAATAACGCCAATGCTTACAGGCTTGGGTTACAACTTTACCCAGGAAGGAAAAACAGGTTTATTAAGTTATATAACCCGCAGGCTTTTAAAATTTAGTCTGGGCAAAAACCGGCGGCTCAAAATCATTTTTCAGAATAAGGATGATTACCAAACCTTGCTTGATCATAAAATTTTAACAACTAAGCATAAAGTAGCCATAGTGAACGGCTCAGGTGTTGATCTGGAACATTACGAATACACTATGCCCGATGCCAGTAACATCAGTTTTTTAATGATTGCCCGCTTAATAAATGCTAAAGGTATTAATGAATATTATGAGGCGGCCAATAATATTCAGTCACAATATCCTGATATACAATTTAGGCTCATAGGTGCCTATGGCCCTAATGTAGATGCTATTAGTGATGAATTATACAACAAGATAAAATCAGGTAAAACCATTACTTACCTTGGCGAAGTTCATGACGTACGACCCTATATTAATGATGCGTCTGTTGTGGTATTACCTTCTTATTATGGCGAGGGTGTACCCCGTTGCCTTTTGGAGAGCATGGCAATGGGAAGGGCCATTATTACCTGCGATTCTGTGGGTTGCCGGGAAACCATCGAAACGGCTGCTGAACCCAATGGCTTTCTGATCCCGGCCAAAAATGTGAACGAACTTGTTTCTAAGATGGAATTTTATCTGAATAACCGGGACACTGTGCGCAGTTACGGTATAAACGGCCTGGCCTATGCCCGTAAAAAATTTGATGTGAACCTGGTAAATACCGAGATGCTGAAAATTATGCAGCTTAACTAACCTTCAATTTGAACAAACTTTTTTAGTAACCAATAAAATTTTATGCGATGGAAAATAGATTGATCTACGCTGACCGAACGCTAAGCGATTTTCAAAACATTATAGACGAATACGGCTGGATTGTATATGAAGGCGCTTTAACCCCCGATTTTATTGATGAAATAAACAGCGATCTGGCCGTGGCTCACGTGCTCAGAAGAGACATACAGGTTAAGAACGGCATCAGTGCAAACATGGATGGCACACTGCATCACCTACTGGAACGCGATAATTTTGCACTCAGCTTTTTGGATAATATGTATTGTAATGAGGAGATCGGCTGGTTTTTAGGTGGCAACTATATACTCAATGGTATCAATGCGGTTGTTCATGCCCGGCAGGAGCATCCATACCTGAGCAATATGCACCGGGATGTACGCACCTTTATGAAAGAAACAAAGTTGCTGGTTCAGATGATTGTTACGCTGGATGATTTTACCATGAATAACGGCGCTACTTATTTCCTGTCAGGTTCTCATAAAGTTGATGTAAGACCCGATGAAGCTTACTTTTATGAGCATGCCGACCGTGCTATAGCACCAAAAGGCAGCATCATCATGTTCAATTCAAACTTGTGGCATGCCGCCGGCGAAAATAAAACCAATGGTTTAAGAAGGGCTTTAACGCTTGGCTTTACCAAACCGTTTTTTAAGCAGCAAATGGATTATCCTCGTTTTTTGGGTTACGAATTTGGTAAGGGCCTAAGTCCTCAACTACGCCAGGTTATAGGCTATAATGCCCGTACGCCTGAAAACCTGGATGAATACTACCAGCCTCCGCATTTAAGGATGTATCAGCGCGATCAGGGTTGAATGTAGCCCTTTGCCAACACCATTCACTTTAACTTGTAGCAATGCCTAAAACTAAAACTACTCCAAGATCTATTGGGGGGTATTTTGAGTTGCAGCTCACTCCTGGTTCTGAGTATTACCCCAATCTCATCCGGCTAAATACCGGCCGTAACGCGTTAGAGTATATTTTAAAGCAAAAGGGATATACCAAAATATATATACCTTATTTTACTTGTGATGTTATACTTGAGCCGCTTATCAGGCTAAACGTTGAGTACAGGTTTTATTCAATTAATGAACAGCTTGAGCCTGTTATAGATTTTGCTATTGAACCTTATGCTTGTTTTTTATACACTGATTATTTTGGTGTTAAGCGTGATGCGGTGATACGATTAAGCAAGCAGATCAAACACCTTATCGTTGATAATTCGCAAAGCTTTTATTCGGAGGCCTTGCCCGGTATAGATACTTTTTATTCGTGCCGGAAATTTTTTGGTGTGCCGGATGGAGCTTATTTACAGATCCGTAAAAAGCTTAATCGGAAACTGCCGGTTGATTCATCAGTGAACCGTTTTTCGCATCTGATAAAAAGCATAGAACTGGGCACCGAAGCTGGTTATACCGATTTTAAAGCCAATAATGAAGATTTGGAAAACAATGAGATCAGGAGTATGTCGCCCCTGACCCAAAAAATTCTATCGGGTATTGATTATGCGGAATGTGCCAGGATACGTAAACGGAACTTTGATTTCCTGCATAAGCACCTGGAAGCCACTAACCTGTTCAAGTTTGATATTGCCGACGATTGTGTACCAATGGTATACCCATTTTTACACAATGCCCGTGATTTAAAAGTACATCTGATACAGAAAAAAATATTTGTGGCTACTTATTGGCCAAATGTATTTAAGTGGACAAACAAAAAAATGTATGAGAATTACTTTACCCAACATCTGGTGCCTTTGCCAATAGATCATCGATATAACCTTCAGGACATGTTTTATATGTTAACCATTTTACAACATTTTATATGACCGTTTCAGTATATATCCGCCCGCTGGCATTGGAAGATGCCCAAACATCATATTTATGGAGAAATGACCCCCAGGTATGGACTTATACCAATTTTAGAGCGACACAGCGCATCACCTCAAAAATGGAAACCGCCTGGCTACAGGAAAACCTGAATAAGCCAGATCAAAGCCGTTTTGCCATATGCCTTAAAGAATTGGATACCTATGTAGGCAATATTCAACTGCTGGATATCAAAGATAAGACCGCAGAGCTGCATTTGTTTATTGGTAACAGGCTTTATTGGGGCAAGGGCATAGGTTACCAGGCCACCATGCTCATATTAAAGTACGCCTTTTTTTATAAGGAATTGGAAAGTTTACATCTGCGGGTGCATCCGGCTAACATACCGGCTTTATATATCTACGAAAAAGCAGGCTTTGAGATCACCGGAGAAGTGGATGGCCTGGTTAAAATGAAGATCCTCAAAAAAAATTTTGTAAATCAAGGACAACTGGTCAGGTAACCTACTTAAAAAGCAATAATCATATGACTAACTTACTTACCATTGATGATAAAATGGAATGGGCTTCGTATGTACAAAAAGCCGCTGAATATGACTTTTATCATACCTGGCACTATCATGCCTTAGAAACCAAAGTGGGTGCGCCAATTTTATTTGTTTACCAGGAACAGGGTGATTTTATAGCATTTCCGCTGCTCAAAAGGGCTATTCCCGAGTGTGATCATTATGATCTGAGCAGCGTGTATGGTTATTCGGGGCCTTTTTCCAATAAAAAAATGGAAGATCTGGACGATTCATTACAGGAAAACTTTAAGCAAGCTTTTCTGAATTTCCTGACCGACGAAAAATATGTATCCGTATTTACCCGCATACATCCTTTTTACAAACAGCAATTGCTGCTTGAGAAATTTGGTGGTGTACACGATAATGGACTAACCGTAGTAATTGATCTGTCGCAAAATATTGAAGATCAACGTAAAAAATACAGGCAATCAACTATGGATGCGGTAAGGCATGCCTGGAAAAAAGGCTTTGTTGTTAGAGAAGAGAGCGGCCCCGAAGCTATCGCGACATTTGTAAGCATCTATACCGAAACTATGGAACGGGTAGGTGCCTCTGATTATTATTTATTTAACGAGGAGTATTTTTCGAGAATCCTGAATACACAGGAATATGATGCACGCCTGTTAACGATGTACGATGGAGATACAGCCATTTGCAGTACTATTGTCATGCTTACCAATGGTATTATACAAGCTCACTTAATAGGTACACGTACGGTATACCTGCAGCACAGCCCATCCAAATTCATGGCCGATCAGATATCTGTACTTGGCCGTACGCTGGGCATGCGTTATTATAATTTAGGAGGTGGCCTTGGTTATAAGGAAGATGCGGTTTTTAAGTGGAAGTTAGGCTTCACAGATCTTTGTATGGATTTTAAAAGCTGGCGGTACGTTGCCAACCCTTCTATGTACCAGGAATTATTGGATAAAAAAGAGATTGATAAAAATGCGGATATCGATTTTTTTCCGCTATACAGATATGCTTAAACTAATAAACTATCCCTTAACTCACTAAACTTATTTGTCATGATATATATCAGAAATTTATTGTTTCAGGAAAGGTTTCATTCCAGGTGGTTAGTTCTTTTAATTGATCTGATGATTGTATTTATATCACTTTGCCTTGCTATTTCTTTAAAAAATAAACTTGATTTAAAACAAGACAATATTTATTATCTGGTTTTTTATTGTAGTAGCGCAATCTTCACTTTCCTGATCATGCGTATCCATACCCGCATTATCCGGTATTCAAATACTAAGGATATGCTGCGTGTTTTTGTTGCGGTGCTGGTAAGTAATGTGGCATTTATGCTGCTCTGCAACATATTATTTGAGCCTTATCTCCGGATTAGTCTCGCCGGGCTGGGCGATATATTGTTGATCAATTTTTTCATATCGTCATCATTGTTGATGGGAATGCGCATTGTAATAAAAGATCTGTTTGTATATCTGGAAGAACCTGCAATAACCGCTAACCGGGAAAACGTGCTGATATTTGGCTCAGGTACACCCTCCATTCTAATTAAAAAAGCTGTTGAATCGCAAAAAGGACTCATGCTGCAGGTTCAGGGTTTTATAGATGTGGGTGCTGATAAAATTTATAAGTGTATTGAGCAAAAGCAAGTTTACCCGGTACGTGCGCTTGCCGATCTGCAACAGAAACAAGCCATTAAAACAATGCTCATCACCGCCGAAGATCTGAACATTGCAGGCAAGCGCGATGCTGTTGAAAAATGTATTGAATTGGGCATTAAAGTTATTACCGTTCCGCCTTCTGATCAGTGGATTAACGGAACTCCCAGTCCTAATCAGTTTAAAGATCTGAGGATAGAAGATTTGTTGGAGCGTGAGCCCATTGAGCTATGTAAAGATCATATTTTAAGTGAGTTTAAAGGTAAGCGGGTGCTTGTAACCGGTGCTGCGGGCTCCATTGGATCAGAGATCGTGAGGCAGGTGATGGGTTACAATCCTGAATGTATCATATTATGTGACCAGGCCGAAACACCTTTACATGATATACAAATGGAAATTGAGGATGGGAAAAACACTTGTAAAACAAGAATGTTTATAGCCGATATTCAGAATACGGCCCGTATGCGATCGTTGTTTAATTTATACAAACCACAAATTGTTTTTCATGCGGCGGCATACAAGCATGTACCCATGATGGAAAATAACCCGACAGAGGCGGTATTAACCAATGTATGGGGCACCAAAAATGTAGCAGATATTTCGCTGGAGTTTGGAGTCGAAAAATTTATCATGATCTCAACAGATAAGGCAGTACGCCCAACAAACATCATGGGGGCTTCCAAACGTATTGCCGAAATGTATATCCAATCCTTAAACAAGGAAATTAATGAGCAGCAGGAATTTTTTCAGAACATTGATACCGGAACAATTAATCAAACCAAATTTATCACCACCAGGTTTGGTAATGTGCTTGGTTCAAATGGTTCTGTGATACCCAGGTTTAAGGCTCAGATAGAGCGCGGCGGGCCGGTAACTGTAACCCATCCGGATATTACGCGTTATTTTATGACCATACCCGAGGCGGTTCAACTGGTACTGGAAGCTGCCATCATGGGTAAAGGATCTGAAATATTTTTGTTTGATATGGGTAAACCTGTGAGGATAGCAGATCTGGCAGCAAACATGATCAAGTTGGCTGGTTTTATACCCGATAAGGATATAAAAATTGTTTTCACCGGTTTGCGGCCGGGTGAAAAGCTTTACGAGGAGTTGCTGAATATTGAAGAGCAAATTATCCCCACTTATAATAAAGATATCAAAATATCCAAAACCATACCTAACCTTTATGCAGAAGTTAATAATGTGATCAAAGAACTGCTGGAGCTAAGCAAACTAAACAACGA
>NZ_JBCECK010000013.1:0-67932 GCF_039207105.1 Mucilaginibacter sp. | reverse complement strand
AAACGATATTTGAATAGTAAGTAGCTACATGAATTTACTTGATCAATATAAAAAAGTCCGTCAACACACGGAGTACATCTGCAGCCCCCTGCAAACGGAAGACTATGTGGTGCAACCAGTGGTTGATGTTAGTCCGCCTAAATGGCATATCGGGCATACTACATGGTTTTTTGAAACTTTTATTCTGAAACCCTATTTTATGGGGTATGAAGAATATAACCCTAACTATAATTACGTATTTAACAGCTACTACGAAACGGTAGGCAATCGCGTTATCCGTACAGACAGGGGTAATTTGAGCCGACCCACCGTTAACGATATTTATCAGTACCGGGCATACGTGGATGAAGCAATGGAAAAATTTCTGAGCGTAGAACCTGCTGATGACGTACGGGAGTTGATTATACTGGGCTTTAACCATGAAGAACAACACCAGGAACTGTTGTTAACTGATATTAAATATATATTAGGGCATAATCCGCTTTTTCCTCCGTATTTAACAAGCTATGTATCGCCAAAAGCACCACATATCGACACAGGCTTCATTAGCATAGACGAGGGCATCTATGAAATAGGGTTTAATGGCGATGGCTTTTGTTTTGATAATGAACTTAACCGCCATAAGGTTTATTTAAATGCTTTTGAAATAAGCCCCAATCTGGTAACCAATGCCGAATACCTGGAGTTTATAAACAGCGGTGGCTATCATGACTTCAGGCATTGGCACGCCGAGGGCTGGGACTGGGTAAAGACCAATAACGTTGAGGCTCCGCTTTACTGGCATTTAATTGATGATGAATGGCAGAATTATACTTTTCATGGTCTGGAAAGCATTAATTTAAAAAATCCGGTATGCCACATCAGCTATTTTGAAGCCTATGCCTACGCTTCATGGAAAGGCCTTAGGCTACCTACGGAGTTTGAGTGGGAAGTTGCTGCAACCCAATTTAGCTGGGGCAAAAGCTGGGAGTGGACAGAAAGCTCGTACTTACCTTATCCGGGTTTTGCCAAGGCACCCGGTGCCATAGGCGAGTATAATGGCAAATTTATGGTAAATCAAAAAGTATTAAGAGGCGCGTCTGAAGCTACATCGCCGGGACATAGCCGCATTACATACCGCAATTTTTTTCAAACAAATTTACGCTGGCAATTTACTGGCATAAGACTTGCAAAGTAAATCACTTAAAAACGGAGATATGGACTCAACGTTAACCCAATCAGAATTGAACGAAGCATCAAAAATAAAAAACGATCAGTTTTATACCGATGTGATAACCGGCTTAAGTTCAAGCCCTAAGCGGTTAAACTCAAAATATTTTTATGATGCCGTTGGCGATAAGCTTTTCCAGGATTTGATGAATAATCCGGAATACTATCCAACCAATTGCGAATTGGAAATTTTTTCAAAAAAAACCGCCGAGATAACGGATGCTATTATCACGGATGGTAATGCCTTTGATCTGATTGAATTAGGTGCGGGCGATGCCATGAAATCAACCTATTTGCTTAAATATCTGCTTGCGCAAAAGGCTGAGTTTACTTACCTGCCCATCGATATATCTGATAATGTAATATCCTACCTTACCATAACGCTGCCTGTAACACTGCCAGGATTGAATATTACGGGCCTTAACGGCGAGTATTTCCATATGCTTGAAAAAGCGGCTGCTATTTCGCCCCGCCGTAAAGTGGTTTTGTTTTTAGGATCAAACATTGGCAATATGCCGGTGAACGATGCGCTGGAGTTTTGCCGGGAGCTGCGCAGACATTTATCTCCGGGCGATATGGTTTTGATAGGTATGGATCTTAAGAAAAACCCCAAAGTGGTGCTGGCAGCCTACAATGATAAAGAGGGTATTACCAAAAGGTTTAACCTTAACCTGCTTGAACGCATTAACCGTGAATTGAACGGAAATTTTGATGTGAGTAAGTTTGACCATTACCCTACGTATGATCCTGAAACAGGCGCTTGCAAAAGCTACCTCATCAGTACAGTTGATCAGCAGGTAACTATTGGCGATAAAGAAACCATCTCCTTTTTAAAAGACGAATACATTTACATGGAGATATCTCAAAAATTCACACCGCAACAGGCTGCTCAAATGGCCGAAAGCGCAGGCTTTAAGCAGGTTGATGAGTTTTTTGACAGCAAAAAATGGTTTACAGACGCCATTTGGGTGGCCTCGTAAATACCTGTAAACCTAAAGTAGTTTAGGATTTAACTCCGAATCAACAAAACCGCCAATGGGTTTACCCAGCAGCCACTTTTGATGATCGTTTTTTTGCCATTCATTTTTAGGTGGATTGATTCGCGCGCCATCGGCAACATAAATGATCGTCATTACTTCACGCATTTTGTCAGACAGGTTACCCGGCGCATTATGTATAGTAAAGCCCCGATGCCAGGTAGCATCGCCGGCCTTCATGGTTTTTGGCCTGCTAATAGCAAATTGTTTTTGCTTTACGTAGTCATCAAATAAGGTTTCCGATTCGTCGGAAATTTCATGATTAAATATCGCTCCGTTGGTGTATGACCCTGAAGCAAAAGTGAGCATACCCATATCTTCATCAATATCAACCAGTGGCATCCACATGGTTACGGTATTAAAAGTATCAATAGGCCAATAGTACTGATCCTGGTGCCAGGGAGTAGGGCCGCCACCGGGCTCTTTAAACAAGGCCTGGTCATGATACAACCTCACATTTTCAACCCCCATCAGGTCGGCAGCTATTTTTGCTAAGCGGCGGGCCATTACAAATTTTTTACTGTACTCATCTACCTGCCATAAATTCATGATCTGTAAAAAAGCCTTACCATAGGTATCTCTTTCTTCCAGCTTTCGCTTTTCGGTATTATAACGGTCTGTTGCCTGCACAATTACCGGGCGATAGGCCTCAATCTCCTCGGAGGAAAGAACACCTTGAACCAGTGTATGCCCCTTTTCAGCAAATTCATGCAGACTATTGGCCGATAATCCCTTAAAATCATTCAAATCAGGCAGATGTGTAACCGTAGTATTCATAATTTTTTTGGCTTATTTTTCAAAGGAAGCGTATCTTTATATAAAAAAAAATGAGATTAATGCCCCAATTATGGGGTATATTATCTTTTTTTTATTCATATTTACTGATTACGTTAAAATATGCAATGATCAAAGCCGCGTACGAAGTTCTCCAGCCTGCAAATAGCCAGTCGTTCCTGGTTAGGAAGTTTGACAAGCTTGCATTTGATGCCCCTTATCATTTTCACGAGGAGTACGAGCTCACCTGCGTCATAAAGGGTAGCGGCAAGCGTTACGTTGGCAGCCACATGGATGATTTTGTATCAGGCGATCTGGTATTGCTTGGCCCCAACCTGCCGCATTGCTGGAAACTGGAAGCAGGGGAGGTAATGCCTGCTGATGCTACAGCCATTGTTATTCAATTTAACGACGCTTTTTTAGGCGATGACTTTTTTAATAAGTTTGAATTACAACAAATTAAAAAACTTTTTCAGAAAAGTGGTTGCGGTATATCCTTCCATTCAGATACCCAGGCAGAGGCTCAAAAACTCCTGTTAAATCTTATTGATGAGAAAAGCAATTTCAGGATACTGATAACCCTGCTGGAAATATTACAGCTTTTAGCATCATCATCAGAGCATATCCTACTTGATCAGCACCGTGTAATTGCCGAGCGTACACTGGCCCAGCGCGAACGTATAAACCCGGTACTGGCCTATTTGGTTGAAAACTTCAGGAAACAGGTATCATTAGATGCCGCGGCAAGTATAGCCAACATGACCACCAACGCGTTTTGCAAATACTTTAAAAAAGTAACCCGCAAAACATTTATGGAAACCATTATTGAGTATCGCCTCAATTATGCTATACAACAGCTGGTACAAACCGATAAGCCCATATCAGAAATATCATTTGAGAGCGGCTTTGGCGATGTATCGCACTTTTACAAGATGTTTAAAACTAAAATGAAGCTGAGTCCGCTTAACTACCGCAAACGGTTTATGCGCAGCCTTATTGATGATGATAAGAAACTATCAGCCTAAATTTATACGCTGATAATACCGCGCTTTATGGCGTATATCACTAAACCCACCAAATTTTTTGAATTGGTTTTTTCAAACAAACGGGCACGGTAACCCTCTACAGTACGTACGCTCAAAAATATTTTATCGGCAATTTCCTGATTTGAGCATTCCTGGCAAACCAGTTTCAGCACCTCTATTTCACGTTCATTTAAATCGGCTTTATTGTTAGGCTGTTCGGCATGGTCATTAACCACCAACTGTTTAATGAGTGTTATAGACAGGTGTTCGTTAAAATAAAAGCCTTTATGATAAACTGTTGATATAGCCTCAATAATTTCTTCCGGCTCGGCATTTTTAAGTAGATAGCCCGAGGCTCCGGCCTTCATCATATCTACAATATACTTATCCTCATTAAACATGGAGAGGGCGAGTATTTTAATATGCTTGTAATGCTGATGTACATAAGTAGCGGTTTGAATGCCATCCATCTCGGGCATTTTAATATCCATTAATAAAACATCCGGCGATTTATCCGTTAATAAACCAACCAGCTCCTTACCATTGGAGGCCTCCAATATCAGATCAAGCTCCTCACAATCTTCTAAGGTTGCTTTTAAACCATTCCTGAAAATTTTATGATCATCTATGATGCCTAACTTTATAGTACCCATCGCATTGCATTACAAAATAGTGGGCTAAATATAGCTTAAAGATGCTAACTATGCTATTTTTAATTTGATAGATGTGATTGTGCCCGCCGAAGGCTTGCTTTGAATGTCAATTTCTCCGTTGATCAATTGCACGCGGCTCTCCAGGTTTTTGATGCCGAAACCATGCTTTACCTCGTTTATATTAAAGCCTACGCCATCGTCTTTAAACTCGATGAGTACATTGTCCCCGCTTTTTATTACCGAAAGTTTAATGGTAGTAGCTTGAGAGTGCTTGATGGCATTACCAAAAAGCTCCTGAGCTATGCGGTAAAGCGCCAATTCAACATCGTGCGAAAAACGCTGATCGGGTAGGTTTTTATAAAAGTTTACTCTGATATTGGTAACCTGTTGCACTTTATTACACAGGGCCTCCAGGGCTGCCAGCAGACCATAATCGGTAAGCACGGGGGGTAAAACATTATGGATGATGTTGCGGATCTCCTGTATACACTCGTCAATAAGCTTTCGGGTATCAACCAGAAGCGGTTGCGAGCTTTCGCTGACGGCATTTTTATGCAGCCGGTGCATATTGAGTTTAATGGCCGATAGCACCTGGCCTACGCTATCATGCAAATCTTCGGCAAGGCGTTTGCGTTCGCTTTCCTGGGTTTCAAAAACAGCGCTCATCAAATCGCCTTGCCGCTGATCATGCAGCGTGCGTAATTCTATCTGATTCTTTATCATTTTACGCTGATAAATGATCACAAAGAAAAACAAACAAGTAATTAATACTACAACTACCAGCGTACCTATAATCAATACTGGTATCAGGTTGCTTTCTGTGGTTTGCAAAGTAATCCTACTGAAAATAATAGATTGGCAATTATGTTAGTTATGCTATTAATGATGTAATAGTTAGGCCTGTCAGCTACTGGTATTTGTGTAAATATCATAAAAAGAAAAATATTTACGGAAGAATAAATAAGAACACCTGCATTTATCCAGAAGAAACTTTGTTTCTCTATATCAACATATTTTAATGGATTTAATAACTGATAAAAATATGCTAATGATAACACAATGAGCATTATACTTAATGCTGTATTTGAAACAGATGGATATTCAAATATATTACTATTGTAACATAGCATAATTATAAAAACTATAAATGCAAATACTGCAGATGCTCTTTTAAGCGCTCTTTTTAAAAACAAATGATAATACAGTAAACCATAAAAAAATAAAGATACCAATATATTAAGGTGAAGCAGTGGCATATTATTTATCGCTCCCAATTGCGATGATAACCACATAACAGGATCAAAAGTCGAAGCTAAAAGAAAAAAAAAAGCAGCTATTTTTAATACTTTGTCAAGATGCTTATAATTATATAATGCTGCTATAACCGGACCGAATCCTGAAACTGTAGAAACAATATCTAAAGTAAGGCCTACTGACATTCTTTTTATAATAATTATTTTGTTAAAACATTTTTAGGACATCCTTCAGAACCTGGACATGGGTGAGATTGATCACCAACAATACTTAGCATCAATTTATGATTGGGTGCTACTGCTTTAAGAGCGGCAGAGGCGTCTTTAATATTAGTTTTTGGCGCTGGTTCCGGTAATATATCCTCACCGGTTTCAATTACACCTGTTATTATGAAACGCTGCTGCCCCTCTGCATGAGCCAAAGTTTTGATAAAGAAGTTGCCTATGGATACTAAAAACTTTTGCCAGCTGCTTAACTTGTGACTATTGGCATAGTAAATACGAATACCCATACAACCTTCCTGCTGCAATATCCGGTTTAGTATCGCTTGTCCAAAAAACTGAGATACCGTGTCATTTTTAGGATGGCGATGCCTGTGGTTAGCTGTCCAACTGGCTGCTTGCTCCAAATCAATAGGGCCACCTTCGTTACCGGTTATTAATCTTTTAGTTGTCTGAGTTTCTGTTGTTGTTTCCATGATTTTAATTAATAAGGGTTTTTGAAATTAAATCAGATAAAACTAACATTATTTAATAGTTATTTCAACAAATACAGCACGCCACACAACTTCCTAACCCTTACAATTAAACAGATAACACTCTCATAAACAGATAATAATGTATTTAATGAAAATTTAACCAAACTAATATTACGTAATTTTACGTATGAAAAACTGTAATATTACGCGGGCTTATCCTTGCCTTAAAAAATTAATATTAAGCACCCAATCAGCAATATATCTGCATTATTAACTCAATATAAACAAATCATTACAGATATTTTATAAATATAATATAGCGATATTGAATTTATTATTTAAGTTTATGATAAACTATTAACTGACCTCATAAATGCCAAGGGTGCCGCAATAATGCAGCACCCTTTTTTAAAACAACCGTAGGATATACGAAAATTCATATACTATAAAAATCATGACCAATATGGCATGAAACAGCCTATTATTTACCCTCATGGCTACCATACACAGTACAAAGTGGCTTACATTACGAATAGGATATTCAATGCCATAATGATGCACATAGGCCTCACCCTTGATCAGGGTATCAATAATATCAAGTAGGTAACTAAAACCTAATATGCCAAATATCCATTTACGGCGCGAGTAAAAGTAATCCTCATAATCTTTATAATCTTTCAGATCATCCGGATATAACAGCGCGCAAACGCTATAGTACACCACAATGTAAATGATCACAAACAAATATTCGGCAAATACCCAATGCTTAATATCGTGCAGGTTATATTCCCACCACCAAAAATGAAGCAATAAAATAAACAGGTAAAACGACCACAGAGAGTGTATCCAATAAGGCTTACTGCGCCCCGGATGTTGAATTTGTTTGGCTGCGCCCCTGAGCAGGTGCGTAACACTAAGGCCCAGTATAATACCGATGGCCGATTTGATGTGGCTAAAAATATCCATAGATAAGTGTTATGGAGGTTTATGAAACTAAAAATAGAAATTTTCAGTCAGCAATTCATCCCCAAAACACTTATTGTCAGGCTACTAAAATATAGCTTCGGCAATGCGGCGTGTTGGCCCCGCGTTGCTCATGGTATAAAAATGCAGTACGGGCACACCAAATTTCACCAGTTCTTTACATTGATTGATCATCCATTCAATGCCTAAGTCTTTCACTTCTTTTTCAGATTTGCAGGCATTTATAACATCGCATAAATCTTCGGGCATATCTATATTAAATGTTTTAGCCAGGCTAATAAGCTGTTTAGATGAGGTGATGGGTTTTAAACCTGGTATAATAGGTACATTGATACCATTTGCCCGGCAGTTGTTCACAAAATCGAAATACTTCTGGTTGTCGAAAAACATCTGGGTGACTATAAAGTTGGCACCCATGTCAACCTTTTGTTTCAAATATTTAAAGTCTGATTTAAGGTTTGGCGCCTCAAAATGCTTTTCGGGGTAACCGGCCACACCAATACAGAAGTGTGTTTTGGCTATGTTATCATAATCTTCATGCAGATAAACACCATTATTCATATTCACTACCTGCTGCAACAGATCGGTAGCGTAGCAGTGCCCGTTGGGCGTAGGTACAAATGACGAATCGCTGCTGCGGGCATCTCCGCGTAATACCAGTACATTTTCAATACCTAAAAACTCCAGTTCAATAAGAGCATTCTCCGTTTCGTCGCGGGTAAAGCCACCGCACAGCAAATGCGGAACGGTATCAACCTTATACTTGTTCATGATAGCCGCGCAAATAGCAATTGTACCCGGGCGCTTGCGATAGCTCAGCTTCTCGAGCAAACCGTTGGCATGCTGCTTATAAATATAATCTTCACGCAGCGATGTTACATCAATAAACGGAGGCTTAAACTCCATTAAGGGATCAATGGCATTATAAATACCCTGTATGCTTTGCCCCTTTAATGGCGGAATAAGCTCAAAAGAAAAAAGTGTTTTGCCGTTGGCGTTAGCTATGTGTTCGGTAATTTTCATGGTTTAGTATCAAGTATTTAGTATCAGGTATCAAGACTTTAGGCATTGACACTTTTTTGAAGGCGTTCAACATTTTCTGAATTTCAGTAATTAATGAACACGTCTTATCAAGTTTTTCCTGACTTATATAATCAAATTCTTTGGCAATAATGAGTTGTGTTTCTAATTCGAAGGAAGAGCCCAATGCAATACTCAAAAAATGATGCAACTCTTTATTAGATCTTCTTCCGCATCCTTCCGCAATATTAGAGGGTATTGAAATAGCCGAACGTATCATTTGAGAAATTAATCCATACTTTTCTTCAGATGGCAATGTTTTACATAATTGAAATATGATTTTCGATATTTCAATCCCTGCTTTCCATACTTTCAGCTCTTTAAAATTATGCATGCTATCTTGATACCTGATACTGGCTACTTGATACTATCTTAATAATTTATATTCGGGCCAAGCCAGCGTTCAACTTCCTCAAGCGGGATATTTTTTCTCACTGCGTAATCTTCAACCTGATCTTTACTTATTCTACCCAAGCCAAAATAGCGAGCTTGAGGGTGTGCAAAGTAAAAACCACTTACAGATGCAGCCGGCGTCATGGCCAGACTTTCGGTGAGGTGCATGTGGGCATTATCCTCTGCCTTTAACAAGTCAAACAGCGTTGTTTTTTCGGTATGGTCAGGACAGGCCGGATAACCCGGTGCCGGACGAATACCCTGATAGTCTTCCTTGATTAGTGCTTCGGCTGTTAAGTGTTCGCCTTTTGCATATCCCCAATGCTCTTTACGTACCAGTTCATGCATTTTTTCAGCAAAGGCTTCAGCAAGGCGGTCGGCAAGGGCCTTAGCCATGATGCTGTTATAATCATCGTGATCGCGTTCAAATTCGGCTACCAGCTCATCACAGCCAATGCCGGTAGTTACCGCAAATCCGCCAAAATAATCCGGCACACCGCTTTCTTTTGGTGCGATAAAATCGGCCAGGGCATAATATGGCTCACCCTTAACCTTTTCGGCTTGCTGGCGCAGGGTATGTATGCGGGTAAGCAAATGGGTACGACTTTCGTCGGTGTATAATTCAATATCATCACCAACGCTGTTGGCTGGCCAAAAACCTATCACACCACTGGCTTTTAACAGCTTTTGGTCAACTATTCTTTTCAGCAAGGCCTGGGCATCATCAAATAGTTTTTTGGCTTCATCGCCCACAAATTTATCTGCAAATATTTTCGGGTAACTGCCGCGCAATTCCCAGGTATGGAAAAACGGTGTCCAATCAATATAAGGCACCAACTCTTCCAGCGGGTAGCCTTCAAATACTTTAGTTCCGGTAAAGGCCGGTTTGGGAGCTACATCACCATCCAAACTGATCTGAAATTTCGATTTGCGTGCTTCATCAATATTTACAAAACGTTTGTCTGATTTTTTATTCATATGCGCCTCGCGGGCTTTGGCATATTCATCTTTAATACCCTCAATGTAGCCATCGCGATTATCCTTGCTCATCAGGCTGCTGCAAACGGTAACACTACGTGAGGCATCCAGTACGTGAATTGCCGCGCCCGAATAATTAGGCGCTACTTTTACGGCAGCGTGTATACGCGACGTAGTGGCCCCGCCAATAATAAGCGGAATAGTAAACCCTTCACGTTCCATCTCTTTGGCAAAATGCACCATCTCGTCAAGCGATGGGGTAATGAGGCCGCTAAGGCCAATAATATCTACATTTTGTTTCTTAGCTTCTTCAATGATCTTCTGCGCAGGTACCATCACACCCAAATCAATCACCTCAAAGTTATTACAGGCTAAAACCACGCCTACTATATTTTTACCAATATCGTGCACATCGCCTTTTACAGTGGCCATTAATACCTTACCGGCATTGGCACGCTGATCTGCACCTCCATTATTCTTTTTCTCTTCCTCAATAAAAGGTAAGAGATAAGCCACAGCTTTTTTCATCACCCGAGCCGATTTTACTACCTGCGGTAAAAACATCTTTCCGGCTCCAAAAAGGTCGCCAACGATATTCATACCGTCCATCAACGGGCCTTCTATTACTTCAAGCGGTTTGCTGTAAGCCAGACGTGCTTCTTCCACATCATCATCAAGGTATTCGATGATACCTTTCACTAAGGCGTGTGAAAGCCTTTCCTGTACAGTTCCCTTACGCCATTCCTCATCCCTTACAACCTCTTTACCTTTACTTTTAATGGTATCGGCATATTCAACCAGGCGCTCGGTAGCGTCATCACGGCGGTTAAGCAGTACGTCCTCTACCAGTTCAAGCAGGTTTTTATCAATCTGCTCGTAAACTTCCAGCATACCGGCATTCACAATACCCATATCCATACCCGCTCCAATTGCATGGTACAGAAATGCGGAGTGCATAGCCTCACGAACCACATTATTACCCCTAAAGGAGAATGATATATTACTTACACCACCGCTTACCTTAGCATGTGGCAGGTTTTGCTTTATCCAGCGGGTAGCTTCAATAAAATCGACAGCGTAGTTGTTATGCTCCTCTAAACCGGTTGCTACGGTTAATATGTTGGGGTCGAAAATAATATCCTGCGCCGGGAAACCTACCTCATTTACCAGGATATCATAAGAGCGTTTACAGATCTCGATACGACGCTGCAATGAATCGGCCTGACCGGTTTCGTCAAAAGCCATTACTACAGCAGCGGCGCCATAGCTCAATATTTTACGGGCTTGTTCCTTAAATTTATCTTCACCTTCTTTTAGTGAGATGGAATTAACAATACCCTTGCCCTGTATACACTTTAATCCCGCCTCAATAACCGACCATTTAGATGAATCGATCATGATGGGCAGCTTGGCAATATCGGGTTCGGATGCTACCAGATTCAGGAATTTAACCATCACCGCTTCCGAATCAATCATTCCTTCATCCATGTTGATATCAATCACCTGGGCACCACCTTCTACCTGTTGCAGGGCAACGGCCAGGGCCGCTTCATAATCTTCGGCCAGTATCAACTTAGAGAATTTTGGCGAACCGGTAATATTGGTACGTTCACCCACATTCACGAAAATACTTTCGGGCTTAATGGTAACCGCTTCCAGTCCGCTCAAGCGCAGATCAGGCTCAACCTCAGGAATTAATCTTGGTGGATGTTGAGCTGCCTTATCTGCAATACATTTAATATGATCTGGCGTGGTACCACAACAACCACCCACGATGTTAACCAGGCCTGCTTTTATAAAATCATCAACCTGGTGCGCGGTTTCATGCGCGGTTTCATCATACTGGCCAAACTCGTTAGGCAAGCCCGCGTTTGGATAGGCTGATATAAAAACATTAGCTTTCTCAGACAGCTCGGCAAGGTGGGGGCGCATTTCCTTTGCACCTAAAGCACAGTTTAAACCTACCGAAAGCAGGTTGGCATGGCGTACAGAATTCCAGAAAGCCTCTACCGTTTGGCCAGACAAGGTGCGGCCAGAAGCATCGGTAATAGTACCTGATATCATAACAGGTAAATGCTTGCCTGATTCATTGGCATAACGATCAATCGCGAATAAGGCTGCTTTCGCGTTCAGGGTATCAAATATGGTTTCAACCAGCAACAGATCGCTTCCGCCATCAACCAAACCGCGAACCTGATCATAATAAGCTTCGGCCAAATCATCAAAGGTTACGGCACGGAACCCTGGATCGTTCACATCGGGCGACAAAGAAGCCGTACGATTTGTAGGACCAACCGCACCTGCAACAAACCTTGGCTTTGCAGGATCTTTTTGGGTGTATTCATCGGCCACTTCCCGGGCCAGGCGCGCGCCTTCGTAGCTAAGCTCATAAGCCAGCTCTTCCAGCTTATAATCGGCCAGTGAAATTACCTGTGTACTAAAAGTATTGGTTTCAATAATATCAGCACCGGCATCCAGGTATTCAGCATGAATAGCTTTGATCACGTCAGGACGTGTTATATTCAGCAAATCGTTATTGCCTTGCAAATCGGTGCCATGATCTTTAAAACGCTCTCCACGAAAATCTTTTTCAGATAACTGGTAGCGCTGTATCATGGTGCCCATTGCACCATCAATAACCAATATACGTTTCTGTAGTTCTTTTCTAATATCCATGTTAGTATCAAGTAATTAGTATCAAGTATCGAGTACAGAAATCAGTCTTCAATTTCAGTAGCATCAAATAAAAAAGACTAAAAAAATCTTGATACCTGATACTAATTACTTGATACTAAAAAATACAGCTTATCTCGAAAAGTCGGGTGTTATGTTGACTTTCGCTTATCTGTCCCAAAGCTTTGCAGCTGTTGAGTAGAATGTAGCACCTTGTGAAGTACAGGTTGCTAAGACATCGCAGGGTCTAATCCCTCCGCCTTTCTCTATAAGCATTGCAAAGTTGCACAATAAAGCTTTAATATGCAATAGCATCCGACGTTTCAAAAGTGTATGCTATGTAAATTTTGTAAACAAAAAAAGCCGCCCGTTGCGGGGCAGCTTTAATAATAATTTTTTGTTTGTTATTATCTTCTTCTGCCAAATAAACGCAGTATCATCAGGAAAAGGTTGATGAAATCAAGGTAAAGCGTTAAGCCACCCATCAGCGCCATTTTTGAGGCCGATGCATCACCGTATTCCAGACCGGCACCAATACGTTTTAGTTTTTGAACATCATAAGCGGTTAAGCCTACAAATACTGCCACACCAACATAGCTGATGATATAATCTAAGCCACTGCTGTGCATAAACATATTAACTACTGAAGCTACAATAACACCAATAAGCCCCATCATAAGAATTGGACCATATTTAGTTAAATCGGTATTAGTAACATAACCCGCAACCGCCATTATACCAAACACAACCGATGTAGTGATAAACACACCCAATACCGAGCCTGCGGTGAAAACCAGGAGTACATAGCTTAAACTAATACCCATTATGGCCGAAAATGCAATAAACAAAAGAGCTAACACCCCGTATGACAAACGGTTAAATCCAAAAGAGATCAATAACACGAATGCAAGTGGTGCAAACATGACCGCGGTACCTAAGCCTGTATTACGACCTGTGGCCGGATCAATAAGCATATATAGCAAAGCTGTATTATGAGCAAATAAAAATGCGCAAACTGCAGAAAGCCCCAAAGCAACAAACATCCATAAAAACACATTGGCTATGAATTTACGTGAAGCGTCGCCTTCATTTAATTGTACTACGTTTTTATAAACGTATTCAGGATCTTTAATTTCCATGTTGTATTAAAAATTTAACACTCAAATTTACAAATAAATTGTGAATATAATGTGAAGGTTTTTGTGGGACTGTGAGACTATGGGACCTGGAGACTTTAGGACAACGGAAGGTAAGATGAAGGACATAAGACTATGGGTTCACCATCCCAAAGTCCCTTCGTCCTAAAGTCTCAAAGTCCATTCATCCTATAGTCTCCCAAAATCCTTATTCTCTTTTCAAATTCCCCTGCAATTCAGGATTTTGCGCCGGCAGGTTGGTTACAGATTGTTCAACCTCTGTTTGCTTGATATGTACCGCATAATCTGCCGGTTCAATATGGCTGCCGCTGGCTTCGGCATAAACCTGTGTGTATTCTGCACCAATGTACAATATGGCCGATGTATAATAGATCCACACTAAAATTACAATGATAGATCCCGCTGCACCATAGGCCGAGCCCTGAGCGGTGTATTGGATGTATAAACTTATCAGATACTGCCCCAACATAAATAACAGCGCGGTAAAAAAAGCTCCGGTACGCACATCCCGCCATTTGATCTTCACATCGGGCAAAAATTTAAATATGATGCCAAACAACACGGTAATCACCACCAGGGTGATGCCCAAGTTCACTGCCTTTAATAACAAGCCTGTTACCGCCGGTAAAAAGTGTTCGATTCGTTTACCCAATGCGTCAACAATAAAGTTTACTAACAGAGATGCCAGTAATAAAAAGCCCAGGCTTATGATCAACGAGAACGATACAAATCTGTTTTTCAATAATTTAACCCAACCACGTTTAGGTTTGGCCTTAACCCGCCATATGATATTGAGCGAATCCTGTATTTCAATAAAAATACTGCTGGCACCCACCAACAGCGTTACCACACCAATAATAACCGCCATGCCCGATTTGCCCGAGAGCTGTAAATGCTTTAACATTTCCTGTATTTGCTCGGCGGCGGCTTTACCCACATAACCTTGTATTTGCGGATAAAGCTGATTGGTAGCGGCATCCTGCCCTAAAAACAAACCAGCCAGCGATATCACAATGATAAGCAGCGGTGCCAATGAAAAAACGGTATAATAGGCTAATGAAGCGCTCAGCTTTAAGCCGTTATCATTTGAAAAGCCTGAAAATGTAGCTATCAATATTTTCCACAGCTGCTTAAGGTATTCCTTGCTATATATTTTCATGCCTGATATGTTATTAGTCGTCATTGCTAAACATTAGCAATTTTAATGCCTTTACAACCCAGAGTGATAAATTAAAGAGCCTGAAAGGGAATGTCAAGTAATTCATATCCAGCCCATCCATTAAAATCATAATGCCACCACTCGGTTTTCAGCACCGTGAACCCGTGTGCTTGCATTATAGTTTTAAGTAACTCGCGATTATTTAATTGCGTTGGCGAAACAACAGGATAGTTTGCCGCTGCCTTTCTGCTAAAACTATCAAAACCGGTAGGCATATCCAGTTCTTTACCTGTTTTAAGATCAATAAGGCTTAAATCAATGGCGCAGCCCCTGTTATGCTTGGAACCTTTACGCGGGTTGGCGACAAAGTTAGTATCGCTGGCCATTTCATAAAACTTAACGGTAACCGAGTAGGGGCGATACGCGTCATAAATTTTAAGACCAAGACCACGCGTTTGCAGGTCGGCCTCTACCTGTTGCAAGGCTTTCACTACCGGCAAACGGACAAATGCACGGGCTTGCTGATACATGCGCCTATGCATAAAATTATTAGTGGTAGCATACCTGATATCAAGAACTATTTGAGGGATATAGCGCTTAATTTCTACCAGTTGTTTATCAGGGTTGACCTTTACCTGTCTTTTATAACGGTCAGTTCCGCTGATTTTTGTACTATCAATATATTTATAGCGCTGTGCCTGCGAGCTAAACCCCGCGATCGTCAACAACATAACTACCAGGCAGCGGCGCATCATGCTGCTAACGGTGCGATACGATAAGTAGATCCAGGTCTTTACAAGGGATGGAAAACCGCTCGCCGATGTGTTTATTGGTCAGATGACCATGATAAATATATACCGCGTTGCGCACGCCCGATTTTTGCCATATCACATTTTTAATGCCGCCCTGATCACCAATATCAAGCAATATGGGTGCAAATATATTAGTGAGGGCATATGTAGCAGTGCGGGCCACACGTGAGGCGATATTGGGTACGCAATAATGAATTACGTCATATTTACGAAACACAGGGTGAGTATGGTTGGTTACTTCCGACGTTTCAAAACAACCGCCCTGGTCAATACTCACATCAATAATTACCGAATCACGCTTCATCCTACTCACGGTTGATTCTGATATGATAGCGGGGCTGCGGCCATCTTCTGCACGTATGGCACCAATGGCAACATCACACGTGGTAATGGCTTTTTCAAGCACTATAGGCTGTACCACTGATGTAAACACGCGGCTGCCTATATTATTTTGCAGGCGGCGTAATTTATAAATAGATGAATCGAAAACCTTTACTTCGGCACCTAATGCAATGGCGGTACGGGCAGCATATTCGCCCACAGTACCGGCACCCAATATCACAATTTCTGTAGGGGGGACACCTGTAATACCACCCAGCATTAAACCCTTGCCATCAAATACATTACTTAAATATTCGGCAGCTATAAGCACAGAAGTTGCTCCAACTATTTCGCTCATAGCCCTAACCACGCTCAGGGTATTTCCCTCATCACGTAAATGTTCAAAGCTAAGGGCGGTTATTTTTTTTGCCATCAGGGCGTGGAGGCATTCTGCTTTAAGAGTGGCCAATTGCAGGGCCGACAATAATATTTGTCCGGCTTTCATCATCTCAATTTCCTGCAGCATTGGCGGCGCTATTTTGATAATGATATCTGCCTCGTAAACAGATTTGGTATCATAAACTATTCGGGCACCCTGATCGCTGTAATCTTTATCAGAAAAATTAGCGGCCTGGCCGGCATTACTTTCTAAAATAACATCATGGCCGTTGTTAACCAGTAAAGCCACTGACAATGGAGTTAACGGGATCCTGTTTTCCTGGAAGGTTGTTTCTTTAGGAATACCAATATATAATTTATCTTTTTTGCTTTTAACCTCCAGCATCGACTCCTGGGGTTGCATCAATGCCTGTTTCGCAATGTCTGAAAACCCACTGTATATCCCTGAACTCATGTTGTTTTATTTTGTGGCTGATGAAGATAATAAAAAAGGGGCTATCATTAAACTAAATATTTTCAACGTCGATCTGCCGTGAGCCATCCGCCAAAGCAGCTATACTAACCCGGGTATAATTCAGGGGCAGCAGATCAGGAATTTTTTCGGGCCACTCAATAAAGCACCACGCACCGGCATAAAAATATTCTTCATAACCCATATCCAGGGCTTCTGTTTGGTTTTTAAGCCGGTAAAAATCAAAGTGATATATTTTGTCGTTTACCATCTGATATTCATTTACAATGGCAAACGTAGGACTTGTAACCGTATCGCTCGTGCCCAAAGCACTGCACAAACTTTTAATAAGTGTGGTTTTACCGGCGCCCATATCGCCGTAAAAAAGAAATATCCGGTTATTACTCGCATGCGCGATAATGGCTTCGGCAGCAGCAGGCAATTCTGCTAGTGATTGTATGGTTATTAACACTTCTATTTATTGATCGTTATACGTTTTATGTTATTGAGCATCACCCAACCCTCTCCAAAGGAGAGGACTTCAGAAGTATCCCTCTTTGGAGGAGATTTAGAGGGGGCTTCATCTCACAACAACATCTATGTACCAAAAATAATCAAATATTTTCAACCAGCGCTTTCAGGAACACCTCCGGAATCTCCACATGCGGAATATGACCGCAATTATCAAATTCAATTAACTTACAACCGGGGATCTTTTTTGCGGTTTCGGGGCCTAATATTTTGTATTGCCCATGTTTGGCTTTTTCCTCATTGCTCAGCAGGCCTTTGCCTACTATAGTTTTATCCTCTTTGCCAACAAACAATACGGTAGGCACTTTGATCAGGCCAAACTCATAACATACCGGCTGTTCATATATCATTTCAAAAGTAAGGGCAGCCACCTTTGCATACCGCGGGAAATCGGCGCTTTTACTTACACCCGCAGCTATTTTAACCAGGTAATCATATTCAGGCTTCCAGGATGTAAAATAGGAGTTTTGATAATATTTTTTCACAGATTCAAAACTGGTTTTCAACTCGGCTTTATAATCGTCTTCGGCACTTTGGTAGGGTACAAAGGTGCGGTAATCTTCCAGGCCAATGGGATCTTCCAGCAGCAACTTTTCAACTGTTTGCGGATACATCAGTGTAAAGCGTGTGGCCAGCATACCACCCATCGAGTGTCCCAAAACAATTACCTTTTGCAGGCCTAAACTATCCAGCAAGTTTTTGTTGAAACGGGCCAACTGATGAAAGCTGTAATGTATAAACGGCTTCGACGATTTACCAAAACCAACCTGATCGGGCACTATAACCCGGTAGCCTTTGGTCGTGAGGGTTTGTATGACGTTAGTCCAGTAATAACCTCCAAAGTTTTTACCATGAAACAGTATCACAGCCTTACCATTGGCATTAACCGGTTTAACATCCATGTACGTCATACGGATATCCTGCCCCTCCACTTTAATGGGTATAAAGTTTACCGGATAGGGATATTTCACATTTTCAAGAGTGATGGATAGTGTATCTGACTGTGCGTAAACAGTAACAGATAGAATGAGGGTAGTAAGTAATAAAAGTATTTTCCGGTGCATAGCATTAATACAGCATTGAGCGCGTAAATGTTTATTTGTAGCAAAAAAATGACCTGATGTAAACTGCAAGTGTTAGCAAGAAGTAAAAAGCTCAGGATTGTGCGATTCCCTCCTAAGAATAACAGCCTATTAAAAGACATAACCTTTGATCTGCCTGGCATATAAGTGACTCACCCGGTCTACGCTACGCTGGACCACCCTCTCTTCGCCTACGGCGTAAAGAGGCTAAGAAAAAGGATAAAATAAAATTCCCTCACCCTCTTTCCAGCGAAGCTGAAGAGAGGGTCGACAAGCGTAGCGATGTCGGGGTGAGTCAATCCCATCCCGGGGGAGGGAATTAAAAAATCCTTCCAAATACCCATATAAAAAAAGTCCTGCTTTTTAGGGCAGGACTTTCATGTTCATCAATAGGTATGGAAATTATCTTATGATTTTTTATTGGTGTTGAAGCCAAACGGAACCACCACCTTAAAGCTGATATTACGGCCCATATTAAAAATACCTGGGCGTATGCCATCTGGTACATTCGGGTTATCAAAATATTTAAGCCTGCTCATGTTTGACTGGTAATTAACGTTGGCCAGGTTGGTGCCCTCAACAAACAGTTTCAAAACCGGCTGACCGGCCTTGTTCACAATGTTGCCGCCGAAACCAGCACTCAGCAGGTTATAACCAGGTGTGGCGGTCTCTGTACCATAAGCGGCAAAGAAACGGTTTTGCGCGCTGTAGTGGTCAAACCCGGCAAATACATAAATGCTTTTAATATTGCCAATGCTACCTTTAAAGTTACCACGAAGCTCAGAGTGGGTATGCAGCGGTGGTATAAATGGCAGGTATTTTAAGCTGTCGGCTACCTTTCCGCCATTTCCTTTGTTTTCGCCATAGGTTAAGCTTAATGAGTTTTCAAAGTGCAGCCAAGATATAGGATGCAGGTCAACATTTACCTCGCCGCCATATATTTTGGCTTTGCTTTGCACATAGGTAAAGGTGGTATAGCCCTGCGTATAAACAGGTGTTCCATCGGCTCCTAAAACCTGTTGCTGATAAATGTAGTTGGAGATATCATTATTAAACAATTCAACACTTGCCGAAATATTAGGCAGCGTTAAAAAAGCACCGATATCTTCCTGCAAGCTAAACTCCGATTTAAAGTTTTTATCTCCTATGTGATAGATCTGCGAACCCGGATCGGGGCCATTAGCGGATATCTCGGCAATACTCGGTGCCCTGAAACCACGCGCAATGTTACCTTTAAACAGGAATGCATCGGATACATTGTAGGTTGCACCCAGGCTGCCCGAAAAACCCGAGAATGTTTTGCTGAATGCATCAAACTGCGAAACAACGTTTGGAGCAGTAGCAGGGTTGCTGCCTGTATACAAACCAGGGAAACCTTTAGGCCCCCCAATAGTATCAACATAAGCCGCATTGTTTTTAAACGAGCGTACATCAAAACGCGCCCCGGCAGAAAGATCTAACTTTCCGTAGCTCTTTTTCACTACAAAGAAAGGGCCTATATCAAACTGGTGGTAAGCCGGTATCGGGAAGTCGGTAGCATCGCCAATTGTATTGTTTTGGTACTGGCCGTTTACACCAAAAGTGGTTTCATAACCCTTACCCATGTTAAAGTTGTATTTAACATCATAGGTATAAGTGCTCAGGTGCAGGTTTAAGCCGGCGATATCTCCATCCTCGGGGTGCGTATACTCTCGCCTGTGGCTAAATTGGTAGCCTAAATTCACTAACAGGTTTCCGTTGCCTAAAATAAAGTTACTGTTGTTATAGATGCGGTAAAGCTGTACGTGCTGGTGCAGGGTAGGGATTTTGTATGAATTTAATTCAGACTCCGGAACAATTGGGCGAAAGGCATCATCCTCAGTTATCTGTTTGGTGAATTTACGGGTAAGCGAATCGCGGCTGCCGTCAGGAATATCCTGCTCATCGTCAAAAACCGAAGCGTTAAAATAAGAGTAACCCCATGATTTATTTACACCTACCATTACGCGTGCATCTTTTTCCTGGTACCCGGTAGCGTAAACGCGGCCATCATGCTGGTTCTGGTAGTCTTTAGCTTCCTTTGCAGATATCACAGTTCCCCAAACCAATCCGTTCTGGTTGCCCTGCAATTTGAACGATCCGTTGAGCAAACCCTGGTTAGTACCATAAATACCTTGTACCGAACCTAAAATTTTACCTTCCGGAACCGGAGCTGCGGTGATCAGGTTAACCACACCGCCGATAGCATCAGATCCGTAAGTTAAACTTGCCGGGCCCTTGATGATCTCGATACGGTCAATGGAGTTTTGATCAACCTCAATGCCGTGCTCGTCACCCCATTGCTGGCCTTCCTGGCGTATACCATCCTGCAGGGTGATAACACGGTTATAGCCCAAACCATGTATAAATGGCTTAGATACGTTTGGCCCGGTGGTAACGGCGCTTACACCAGGCAGGTTAGCTACCTGATCAATAATATTACCCGATGCTGCACGCTGGTCTAAATAAGTTTTGCCCACGGCAACCATAGGTACCGGGCTGCGTTTTATTTCTGTTGCCTTGCTTACACCGGTAATGATTACCTCACCGGCCTCCAATGATGAGGCTTGTAGTTGTACGTTAAGTACAGACGTTTTTGAAAAGTCAACCCGTTGATTATAGGTAGCATAACCTAAATAGCTTACCTGCACCAGGTAAACCCCTTTTGATACACTCCGGAAGTTATATTTTCCGTCAACTCCGGTAATGGAGCCCATTTTTAAATCGGGGATGTTCACGGTTGCACCGATAATCGGTTTGCCATCAGCTTTATCGGTAATAGTACCTGAAAGACTTCCCGCCGCTTCTTCGGCCGGGTTAGTTTTAACAGTAACAATAGGGGTATTAGCAGCCAATGCCGGCAAACCTAAAAACAGGATAAATAAGCTACTAATTAGCTTCAATTTCATAATAAAATAAATTTTGGATCAATAAAAACACCACATCAGCTGTGGCTCATTGTGAAGAAAAAAATGATATTATGACAATCCCGGAGGTGCCCTGCCCGCGGCAAGTATAAGCCCTATGCTTACAAAGTTGTATTGGCAGGCTTTAAAAAAGTGCAACACCGCAACTTGTGGACTAAATTGAAAAGAATCGTTAATGATTGCGGCCTGATGATGCATCACATCGCACATATTACAGGTTTCCTTAACGGTTTGCAGCGGCAGATGATGATTACCCGTAGTATAGGCCGATTTAGTTATAGGTTTACTAAAAAGGTGCTGGTGAGTATAAACCATATACTGCCCGGCTACAAAGCAAATAAGCAATAGCCATGCGTGTATGATATATAATTTGTTTCGTTTCACCTTTAAATACCCTGTTTTGCAAAGGTGAGGCAAAAATAGTTAATAAAATGTTAAATCTAATGCAACATTGTAACATTTATGATAGTAATGCCCCTATAATAGTGTAAGCTTTAAATAAGTTGCTTTGCGTTTTTAATTCTAATTCGTCTGTAATAAATCAAATATCAGCACCAATCCATGTTATTGCCACGCATATGCAATCAACTATTCTATATCTTTGCCAACATATGACACCTGCCGAAATTAATTCAAAGTGGAATACCTTACAGCTACTTATTGCCGAGGATTTTGATAACGAAAAACCCGATTTGAAAGTAATGCTGTTTTTAATTGGCGTGCAGGAACTTGGGCAGGGGCCGCGTAAATTCAGCAAACGCCAAAAAGAAGAGTTGATGCATATTGCCACCTGCCGCCTGTTCAGTATGCTTGGCTTTTATGAGCTGGAAGGACAAGATCAGGATGGCTGGCCGCACTGGAAACGGGTAGGAGTTATCCCGAATTACACGCTGCTTGAACAAGAAATGGTCTTAAAATCGCTCATTATCAATTATTTTGAAGAACAGGGTGTAATATAATTTTGATATATTAAGCCTGTTATCGATATATGAAAAAGCTCTTTACCCTTGTATTGCTGCTGTTAAGCATCTCGGCATTTGCCGGGCCACCTAAAAATCAATATGTACGTATTAAAACCGCCTATGGCGATTGCATTATACGGCTATACAACCAAACGCCTTTGCATCGTGACAACTTTATAAAACTGGCAAAAAAGGGATTTTATAATGGCACTTTGTTTCACAGGGTGATACAAAACTTTATGATACAAGGCGGTGATCCCGACTCCAAAACAGCCATAGCCGGCCAGGAACTGGGTGACGGGGATGTGGGTTATACCGTACCTGCCGAATTTAGGGACAGCCTGTTTCATAAGCGCGGCGTACTGGCTGCTGCCCGTGACGACAACCCTAAAAAAGCATCAAGCGGGTGCCAGTTTTATATTACCGAGGGCAAACGATTTACTGATGGCAAGTTAGACACGCTGGAAAATACCCGTTTAAAAGGCCGCAAGATACCAACCTGGCAACGGGAATGGTATAAATCAGTCGGTGGTGTACCTCACCTTGATCAAAATTACACGGTTTACGGCGAGGTGGTTTCGGGTATTGATATGGTTGATCGTATTGCCGCTGTAAAAAAGGATGAATGCGATAGGCCATTAGCCAATGTGCCTATGACAGTCGAGGTGCTCAGCAAAAAGGAATGTACTCAGCTTGATAAAATATTGAGCTCCCCAGCCCCCTAAAGGGGGAGCGATCGCGATTTCGACTTTATCTTAAAAACATAAAAGCGACTTAAATCGCCCTACAGTAAAACACAAAATTCAAAATAACTTATTTTCACAAGTCTAAATCCGAAATCGAACATCCCAAATCCGAAATGAAAATAATCACCTATAACGTTAATGGCATTCGCTCGGCTATTAGTAAAAACTGGCTGGCCTGGCTGCAGGCTACCGATGCCGATGTAGTTTGTTTACAGGAAATAAAAGCTACCCCCGATGTATTGACCGACCTTGGTCTGGTTGATCAACTGGGCTACCAGCATTACTGGTTCCCGGCCGAGAAAAAAGGCTATAGCGGTACCGCCATTTTTACCAAACAGTTACCCAAACATATTGAATACGGTTGCGGTATACCTGATTTTGACCGCGAAGGCCGTTGTATTCGCGTTGATTTTGATGAGGTATCTGTCATGAGCGTTTACTTCCCATCCGGCTCAAGCGGCGATGAGCGCCAGGTATTCAAATTCCGTTTTTTAGATGAATTTGGTAAATATCTTACCTTGTTAAAAAGCCAGTTACCTAAGTTAGTAGTATGCGGCGATTACAATATCTGCCACAGGCCAATTGATATCCACAACCCTAAATCGAACGCCAACTCATCAGGTTTTTTGCCTGAAGAACGCGAATGGATGGAAAAATTTATTGAAGGTGGCTTTATCGATACCTTCCGCCACCTGAATAAAGAACCGCATAACTATACCTGGTGGAGTTTCAGAGCGGGCGCAAGAGGTAAAAACTTAGGTTGGCGTATTGATTACGCTATGGCCAGTACCGAACTGGAAGCTAATATTAAAAGGGCAGCTATACTACCCGAAGCCAAGCACTCGGACCATTGCCCGGTATTACTGGAGCTGGAGTTTTAGCCCCCCAGCTCCCTGAAGGGGAATTACTTGCATAAGAATTATCACCTGCAGTCCTATCGAACTCGCACTCGTTTACAACGATGCTTAACATAGGTGTAGGTTTATCATTATAAACGCTCCAAAGTTTATATTTAATCGACTCAATGTATAATAACTTAAAGACTTACAGATTCGCTATCATTTATTATACTTTAACAACATAAATAATCACAGATCTTTCGTCATTTAAAAAACCAATGCTCAAGTTTCGACGATCATTCGGTTTTTGCTCTCTCGTTAGATATAATTTGATATCCGTTTGTTTTAAATCGCCTGCAACATCTGTCAATTCTTCAGAGCCTATTAGGTTTCCCGGTTTTAAATAAGGATCTTTTTTTACATCTGACAAAAGCATCTGATAATCATCTGCCGATAATTTTATAAGCGCTACAGATATATATTTTCCGTGAAAATCGGGATATGATGCCTGCTTTTTTATAACACGTGTCGATGGGGGTGGATCTTTTAATACCACGCTTTTATACTCATCATAATAGAAGCTATCTGTTGGAAATATCGCCACATATACTTCATAAAACAGTGCAGTTATAATTGCAGCTATAATAAAAATTCCTGTTTTTTTATGACCAATCCATTTAAAAAACCGATATATAAGATAGATGACCAAAACCACCATTCCAATAAAGAGGAGGAGTGAGAAAATAAAAAAAACGATCATATATTTAAGAAATGGTATGATTATAATAAATGACACGGTTTGCAACGAGCACAAGAAAGGGATATAAAAAAGAGGTTTCGTAAACGAAACCTCTTTTTTATATCGTCTGCAAAGCAGCGTATGCAAATCAAAAGTTCCCCCTTTAGGGGGTTAGGGGCTTAACCCTTTACACGCTCTACATAAGTGCCGGTAGCAGTATCAACCTTTACCTTATCGCCGATGTTGATGAACAGTGGTACGCGAATCTCGGCACCGGTTTCAACTGTAGCGTTTTTCTGGGCTCCGCTTGAGGTATCACCTTTAACGGCAGGCTCAGTATAAGTTATTTCCAACTCGGCCGAACCTGGGATAGATCCCATGATAGGCTCGTCGCTTTCAAAGGCAACCATTACATTCATGCCTTCTTTTAAAAATTTAACCGCAGGGCCAAATAATGCTTTCGGTACGTTATGCTGATCATAAGTAGTGTTATCCATTACTACTAATGAATCGCCTTCGTCATATAAATATTGATAATCGCTGGTTTCAACCCGGGCAATATCTACCTCTTCGTCTGTACGGAAACGGTATTCAACCAGTTTTCCTGATTTTACGTTGCGCATACGGGCCTGGTAAAATGCACGTAAGTTGCCGGGGGTGCGGTGTAAAAACTCCTCAACCTGCACTAACTCTCCGTTGAAGCGCAGGACATTTCCATTTTTAACATCTGATGCTTTAGCCATAAAATAATATTGAGGCGCAAAATTAGGGATTAGATTTGAAATGTAAGATATGAGACCTGAGATTTTTTAAAGGCAAAACTCAAACGCCAGTAAATAAACATTTGATAATCATACCCCTTTAAAGTTAACTCTTATAATCAGTGATGCTTAAACGATGCTTGCAAAAACTATACTCGTGTTCCTGGTTGGAGCAAACAATGGTAAGCCTGTCTTGTGCAAATTGCTCCACCAAACTTAAGTACCAATCTACCCCCTGCGTATCCAGGTTAGAGGTAGGCTCATCCAGCATCAACATGGGGGTATCGGCGCAGAAAGCCAGTATCAGTTTCAAACGCTGTTTCATACCTGATGAAAAATACCTGATCAGTTTGTTTTCACTTTTGGCCAGGTTAAGCAGGCTTATCAGTTCTTTTTTATCAATGCCTTGTTTATACTGTTTAAACTTGAAGTGAAAATCAACCATCTCATTCAGCGTAAACTCTTCAATAAGTTCTAAGTAGGGGGCGGCAAGGCTCAAGTGCGTAAATACCTGATCAGGCTCAACGAGTTTATCCTGAAAATTAAAGTTTATGGTACCTATAGAAGGTGTAAGGCTCGCGTTTAAAACCTGTAATAGTGTTGATTTTCCTGAGCCGTTTGGGCCCAGTACCGCATACGCCTGGCCGCTGTTAAAAGTATAATCAATACCCTTGAATATCCAGTCGCGGTTAAATCTGCGGCCGATGTTTTGGAGGGTGATGTTCATAGGAGCATTTTAGTCCATAGACCATAGTCGATAGTCCACAGAACTTTAATTTTATAAAATCCTCATTACAAGTATTTTTAGTCCATAAACTATCGACTATGGTCTATGGACTAAAAATTACGTATTCCCAAATCCCTTCATGATGCCTCTTTGCGAATTTTGCAAAAAGTTAATGATCTCATCACGTTCAACACTTGGGGTAAACTCGGCCTCAATAATATCAAGCGCCTTGCTTACATTGTATTTTTTAAGGAATATGATACGGTATATTTCCTGAATTTCATTGATGGTGGCTGCCGAAAAGCCCCTGCGACGCAAACCCACGGAGTTAATACCAACATATGATAATGGCTCTCGACCGGCTTTGGTAAACGGAGGTACATCCTTACGTACCAACGAGCCGCCCGATATCATACTATGCGCGCCAATTTCAACAAACTGGTGTACTGCAGATGAACCGCCTACAAAAGCATAATCATAAATATTGATATGCCCCGCCAACTGAACAGAGTTGGCAATAATTACGTTATCGCCAATAACACAATCATGCGCTACGTGCACATAAGCCATCAGCAGGCAATTGCTACCAATGGTGGTGGTATTTTTATCAAGCGCGGTACCCCGGTTAAGGGTTACACACTCGCGGATGGTAGTATTGTCACCAATAGATACTGTGCTTTGCTCACCTTTATATTTAAGATCCTGAGGCGGGGCAGATACCACCGCGCCGGGAAATATACGGCAGTTTTTACCTATGCGGGCACCATCCATAATAACAGAATTGGAACCGATCCAGGTACCTTCGCCAATTTCCACATCTTTGTGAATCGTGACAAACGGCTCAATAACCACATTGTCGGCTATTTTAGCCTGTGGGTGTATATATGCTAATGGTTGGATCATGCTTCGGTGGTTTTATTTACTTTTACTATTTGCGCCATCAATTCGGCCTCAACAACTATACGCTGTCCAACCATACCTATACCCTTCATTTGGGCAATACCGCGCCTTATTGGAGCCAACAGGTTACAAATGAAAATGATAGTATCGCCGGGTACAACCTTGTCTTTAAACCTCGCGTTTTCTATTTTCAGGAAAAGCGTGATGTAGTTTTCAGGATCGGGTACCGTATTCAGCACCAGGATGCCCCCGGTTTGTGCCATTGCCTCAATTTGCAAAACACCAGGAAAAAGCGGCGAACCTGGAAAATGGCCCATAAACAGATCCTCGTTCATGGTTACATTTTTTAACCCAACCACATGGCTTTTTGATAGCTCCAGAATTTTATCGATCATGAGCATAGGCTGCCTGTGCGGCAATATTTTCATGATCTGTACAGTATCATAAACCGGTGGCATGTTAGGGTCATATACCTTAACATACTTACGGCTTTTTTCCTTTTTAATAAGCGCTTTTATTTTTTTGGCGAAGGCCACATTAGCCGCATGACCCGGCCTTGCAGCCATAATATGCCCTTTAAGCGGAACGCCTACCAAGGCCAGATCGCCAATCATATCCAGCAGTTTGTGCCTCGCTGGTTCGTTCTGGTAGCGCAGTTCAATATTATTTAAAATACCCTGCTGGGCAACTTTAATATCTCTGCGGTTAAATAGCCTGGCCAGATCAGCGAGTTCATCTTCATCAACATCCTTATCAACTACTACAATGGCATTATTTAAATCGCCGCCTTTGATCAGGTTGTGCTTTAACAGCATTTCCAGCTCATGTAAAAAGCAAAAGGTTCGGCAGGATGCGATTTCTTTTTTAAACTCGCCTATAGTTGAAATACTGGCATGCTGACTGCCCAACACCTGCGAGTTAAAATCAATCATACAGGTAAAGCGGTAATCATCAAGCGGCATGGCCACCATCTCTACCTTACGGTCGGGTTCTGAATAATGTATATTATAAGGAATGTGGTAGTATTCGCGGTCTGCGTCCTGTTCAACCAGGCCGGTTTCCATGATCACATCAACAAACTGTATAGAGCTACCATCCATGATCGGGGTTTCCGGACCGTCCATATCTATTAAAACGTTGTCAACTTCCATACCCACTAAAGCCGCCAGCACGTGCTCAACGGTGTTTATGGTCGCGCCATTTTGCGAAATAGTAGTACCCCGCGAAGTATCAGTTACGTTATCAACATCGGCATCTATTATTGGCGAACCCGGCATATCTATCCGTCTGAATTTATATCCGTGGTTTTCCGGTGCCGGGTTAAACGTCATGGTTACACGCTGACCAGTGTGCAAGCCTGTACCTGAAACCGATACCGGCGCTTTAATAGTTCTTTGTTTTACGTTCATTTTATGATGTTCATTGGTACATTAGTTCATTTGTTTATTGGTACATAGTTCATTAAATCATTGGAAAAGCCCAATGAACCAGTGAACCGATGAACTAATGATCACCTTTTCTGAGTTCTTCTATTAATTTTTCAAGCTCATAAACCTTTCTGTCCAGTTCGGGCAGTTTTCTGAGCCTGGCATGCGCCCGCAGATAATCCTTATAAGGCATATAAGGTGTGCCACCCCAGGCTTTACCCTCTTCGGTAATGGAACTGTTAATGCCTGTTTGGGCAGATAACTGCGTACCGTTGGCAATATTTAAGTGCCCTGAAATACCCACCTGGCCTCCAATAACGGCATTTTTACCAATTTTAGTACTGCCTGATATACCTGTTTGGGCCGCTATAACCGTATGCGCTCCAACTTCGGCATTATGGGCTATTTGAACCAGGTTATCTATTTTGGCTCCTTCACGTATAATAGTAGAGCCCATTGTAGCCCGGTCAATAGTGGTATTAGCGCCAACCTCTACGCCATCCTCAATAATTACATTGCCTATCTGGCTTATTTTGGCGTAAGTACCATCGGCAGCAGGAGCAAAACCAAAACCATCGCTGCCTATAACCGCACCTGCGTGAATAATTACATTATCACCTAAAACACAGTCAAAGTAAACTTTTACACCAGCAAACAAGGTAACATTTTTACCAATGGTAACATTATCGGCAATGTAAGTATTTGGATATATTTTAGAATGATCGCCAATCCTGACACCCGGGCCAATATAGGCAAATGCCCCTATATACACGTTTTCACCAACCTGTGCAGATGGGTGTATAAAACATGGCTGTTCGATGCCCTGTTTATTAAGCTTTATGGTATTATACTTTTCAAGCAAAACCGAAAAAGCGCTGTAAGCGTTTTCAACCCTGATCAGGGTTGACTTAACTTCAGCGGCAAGCTCCAAATCGTTATTAACTATAACAACCGAGGCATTGGTAGTATATAAAAACTGTTCGTATTTTGGATTGGCCAAAAATGTAAGGCTTCCGGCGCCCCCATCTTCTATTTTAGCCAGTTTATCAACCGTTACAAAAGCATCACCCTCAACAGTCCCGTTGAGCAATAAACTTATTTCCTGAGCAGTAAATTGCATCGACAAATTTAAATGTTAAAATTAAAGCAGCAAATTATTAATGAGTTAGGAGTATTAAGCAGCGGGTTTTGAGTCAGATACTTAATAATATCTTCATTTTTCCTCAAAAACTTATCACTTAACATCGTTACCTATGACTCCTATCTTCCAATAAATCCTTACTGTAGCAAAGAATATATTTTTTTACCGTTTTTGCCAATGCTTCTAAATTTGAATTATCACTGGCTGTGGTAATATCATGCACCCGGCCATCCTTCATTAATATACCTATATTGCCGTCGCCTGCCGTGTACGCATTATTACGTATGGAGGTTGTAAAAACGAAGTACGATGCATCATGTTCGCTAACGCCATATTGCTTCATGGCCTGTTGCTTCAGCTGATCAACAAAGCTTTTTTCGGGCTCCTGGCTGGTAATATCTACATGATACAGATTGCGCTGCACCAAGTTTTTTGACAAAGTAGATAACACATAATCAGGATACTCTGCCCACACCTTTACTGCCGACATGATATCGGCGTCATCTAAACTGGCAAATATTTCCAGGTGATGATCTTCGTTCATAAACGCATCCCGGCTTATCTTGTTTTTTATAAAATGTTTAAGGGCCGGGGTAGCAAACAGATCATGGCCCTGCACCGTAAGCTCACGGCACCGCTTAAATACCCGTACCAAAAGCTCTTCGCCGGCTATTACGGTTTTATGCAGGTATACCTGCCAGTACATGAGCCTGCGGGCTATTAAAAATTTTTCGATAGAGTAAATACCTTTTTCCTCAACTACCACATGATCATCTTTCACGTTCAGCATTTTGATGATACGGTCTGAACTGATAACACCTTCAGACACGCCGGTAAAAAAGCTATCGCGGTTCAGATAATCGAGCCTGTCCATATCCAGTTGGCTTGATACCAGCTGATGCAAAAACCTGCGCGGATAAGTATCATTAAAAATACTGATGGCCATAGTTAATTTGCCCTCAAACTGCTCATTAAGTTTATTCATGAGCATGGCCGATATATCTTCATGGGCCACTCCCTGAATAATGGAGCGCTCCAGGGCATGCGAGAATGGGCCGTGTCCAATATCATGCAATAAAATGGCAATGGTTAGGGCTTCTTCCTCTTCCTTATTAATATTGTGCCCTTTATTTCGGAGGGTTTCGATGGCCATATCCATCAGGTGCATGGCGCCTAAGGCATGATGAAAACGAGTGTGTAAAGCTCCGGGATATACCAGGTGGGTCATGCCCAGCTGTTTAATATACCTTAGCCGTTGAAAATACGGATGTTGGATCAGGTCAAATACCAACTCGGTTGGAATACTGATAAAGCCGTAGACCGGATCGTTTATAATTTTCTTTTTGTTCAATTTGGTAGTTTACAGTGCAAAAATGTAAAACAAAGGTAAAATAAGCTCACCATGTTTGTTAATTTTTGTTAATACCTTTACTTATCAACAACAAAACCATTGCTTTGAGGTTTATTGGTCTGAATCAGGATATATAGAATTTAAGAATTATCGGGATCAAAGCAGTTTCAAGTCGTTATTTGATTAGCCTAACTATTTATACATTCAAAAAATTCTTAAATTCTGTATATCCTGATTCAGATATTCTTTTAATACAGATACTACTATGCAAGACACCACCATTTTATGGGCCGATGATGAAATTGACCTTTTAAAGCCACATATACTTTTCTTAAACGAAAAAGGATACAAAGTAACTACCGTAACCAATGGTAACGATGCCGTTGACGCGTTCAAGCAAAACTATTTCGACCTGGTTTTTCTGGACGAGAACATGCCCGGCTTAACCGGCCTGGAAACCCTGCAGCAGATCAAGAATCTGAACAACGATGTACCTATTGTACTGATTACCAAAAACGAGGAGGAATATTTGATGGAGGATGCCATTGGCTCCAAGATAGATGACTACCTGATCAAACCGGTACATCCTAAACAAATACTGCTTACCATTAAAAAACTGACGGAAAATAAGCGCCTGGTTACTGAAAAAACAACTATGGCCTACCAGATGGATTTCCGTACGCTGGGTATGACCCTCAATGACAACCTGAGTCATCAGGAATGGGTTGACGTTTACAAAAAATTGATTTACTGGGAACTGGAGCTGGAAAAACTGGAAGACGCCGGCATGCACGAAATATTAACCCTGCAAAAAGCCGAGGCCAACGTACAGTTTTGCAAGTTTATTGAACGCAACTATTTAAACTGGATCAAGAACCCGGAATTTGCACCAACCAGCTCGCCCCAGTTATTTAAAAAGAAAGTATTCCCTAAACTTGATGGCAGCGGACCGCTGTTTTTTATATTGATTGATAACCTCAGGTACGATCAGTTTAAGGTGATTAACCCAATCATATCTGAGTACTTCAGAATGGAGGAGGAAGATACCTACTACAGCATTCTGCCAACCGCTACCCAGTATGCCCGCAACTCGATATTCTCGGGCCTGATGCCTTTGGATATGGAAAAACGTTACCCTACCATGTGGCAAAACGACGAGGACGAGGGCGGTAAAAACCTGTACGAATCTGAGTTTATTGCCGATCATTTGAAACGCGTACTGCGCAAAGAGTGCAAATACTCATACCATAAAATATTGAATATTGACGAGGGCAGGGCATTGAACGAATCGGTAAGTAACCTGATGAACAATGAACTGAACGTGGTGGTATATAACTTTGTTGATATGCTATCGCACGCCCGTACAGATATGCAGATGATCCGTGAGTTGGCCAGCGACGATGCCGCTTACCGCTCTTTAACCCTGTCATGGTTTGAACACTCGCCTTTGTTTGACCTGCTTAAATTTTTGGCCCAGAAACAGGTAAGGGTGATCATCACTACCGATCATGGTACCATTCGTGTTAAAAACCCAAGTAAAATTGTAGGCGACAGGAATACCAATACCAACCTGCGCTATAAACAAGGTAAAAACCTAAACTATAACGCCAAGGAAGTATTCCACATCCGCAACCCGCACGATGCCATGCTACCTAAGCTGCACCTGAGCTCAAGCTTTGTATTTGCAAAGGAAGACAGCTACTTTGTATATCCGAATAACTACAACCACTTTGTGAATTTTTATAACGAAACTTTCCAGCACGGCGGCATCTCGTTAGAAGAGATGATTATCCCAATAGTTACCTACGGGCCTAAATAAAAGCCCCCTACCCCCCTAAAGGGGGAACTTTTGATATAAAAAGGGCCATCATTCTAAAATGATTGCCCTTTTTTATTATCCTATTGTCATTGCGAGGAGGAACGACGAAGCAATCGCGAACTCTGCAGATTCAATTTTTACAGTTTGCGATTGCCACGCTACGCTCGCAATTGACAATAGCTTATGCTAACCGTTCTACAATCTGTGCGGCGGTCAGTTTTTCATGCTCACCGGTGGTCATATTTTTAAAGGCGAGCAAGCCGCTTTGTATCTCTTCACTGCCAATTACTACCGTGTATGGGATGTTTTTGTTATTGGCATATTCCATTTGCTTTTTGATCTTAGCTCCTGCGGGATAAAGCTCGGCATTCACGTTTTGGCGGCGTAGTTGTTGTAACAATGGCAAGCCATATAATTCACCTTCTTTATCAAAATTACAGATAAGTACTTGTGTGCTTTGATTTGCCGCGGCCGGAAACAGGTTCAATTCTTCCAATACATCATAAATACGGTCGGCACCAAATGATATGCCTACGCCGGTAAGGCCTTTAAGCCCGAACATCCCAGTAAGGTCGTCGTAACGGCCGCCACCGCCGATGCTGCCCATAGCCACCTCATTGGTTTTCACCTCGAAGATGGCACCGGTGTAATAGTTTAGCCCACGCGCCAAAGTAATGTCCAGTTCCAGTTTAGCGGTTTGCAGCGGGCAGCTTTTAATATAGCTGAATACCGTTTCAATTTCGTCGCAGCCTTTCAAGCCGATCTCTGATGAAGCCAACGCCTCACGCAGACTTAGCAGCTTTTCTTCATTGGAACCTTCCAGCAGGATAACGGGCTTTATTTTGTCGATATCAGCCTCTGTAAAACCGCGTTCTATCAGTTCTTTAGTCACGCCATCCAAACCTATTTTATCCAGTTTATCGATGGCTACCGTTAGGTCAATAATACTATCAGCTTTATCTATAATTTGAGCAATACCCGATAGTATTTTTCTATTATTGATTTTGATGCTAAAATCTTTCAGTCCGAGTTTACCTAAAGCTTCATCGTAGATCATGATAAACTCGGCCTCATTCAATAATGAATCTGAACCTACCACATCTGCATCGCACTGGTAAAACTCACGGTAACGGCCACGTTGAGGTCTGTCGGCACGCCAAACCGGCTGCACCTGGAAACGCTTGAACGGAAAAGTGATCTCGTTCTGGTGCTGCACTACGTAGCGGGCAAAGGGTACGGTAAGATCATAGCGCAGGGCTTTTTCAGAAATTTCTGAGGCTATAGCGTTGGAGTTTTTTGCAACCAATTTATCTGCATCAGCCTTGGCCAAATAATCACCACTGTTCAATATTTTGAATATCAGCTTATCGCCCTCTTCACCATATTTACCTAACAGGGTAGATGAGTTTTCCATCGTCGGCGTTTCTATCTGCTGGTAGCCGTATTTACGGAACACGCTTTTAATAGTATCAAAAATATAGTTACGTTTCACCATTTCGGTAGGTGAAAAATCGCGGGTGCCTTTGGGTACAGATGGTTTAATGGATGCCATGCGGCAAATGTACATAATTCACATTTGTGAATTAGCGGATTTAAAGATCCTGAAGCAAATTCTGGATTACTGCGAGGAATATCCAAGCTTAAATGACAATCCGTTTACCCTATCACCTGTATAATAATCTATTTTTGGGTTACCATGAACATTATCGCCCAAACCTCGCGCTTGTTGATACGCGAATTTACAGCCGAAGACGAACAATTGTTATTAGACCTTGATGCCGATGCTCGCCTTACCCGTTATGTAAAAAAACGTACCGAGCAGGAAAGCAAAAAGGTTTTTAAAGATACCCTCAGAGATTATGAAAAGCGATCAGGACTGGGCCGGTGGGGGATATTTAACCTTGCTGATAACGACTTTATTGGCGTTTGTATACTCAACTACAGCGAGTACGATAGCACACGTATTGAACTGGGCTACCGCCTGCACCTCAAATACTGGGGAGCTGGCATTGCTACCGAGCTGGCCAAAGCACTGGTATTTTATGGGCTTAATGATGCCGGCTTAAAAGAAATTTGCGCGGTAACACATCCCGATAATGCCGCGTCGCAAAAAGTATTGGCTAAGGCAGGTTTTATTCAGCATGGCCGGGCTTTTTGGTATGGGGAAAGTTTACCGTTTTTTAAGGTGAGTAAAGTGGTTCCCGCTTAGAAAGCTTTTTCAGTGCAGTAATACCACGTTTTTTGTCATTGCGAGCGAAGCGTGGCAATCGCGAACTTTACAGAGAGATTCTGCACAGTTCGCGATTGCTTCGTCGTTCCTCCTCGCAATGACACGAATGAAATTACCCTTTCGTCAACCTCCTGATAATATCTTTGCAACCACCTTCAATCAGTTCAAAAACGGGTTCAAATTGGTTATCGTCATAGTAAGGGTCGGGGACCACTTTATCGCCAAGCAATAGTTTTACTTTCTGGATATCCTGATCATTACGGGCCAGCGAAATAACATCCGTCAGGTTATTTTTATCCATCACGAAGATGTGATCAAACTCGTCAAAGTCGCTGGTTTTAAACTGGCGGCAAACTTGTTTGCTGATGTCGATTCCATGATTACGCGCTGCCCGGGTTGATCGTCTGTCGGGCCCTTCACCAATATGCCAACTGCCTGTACCGGCCGAATCAACTTCCCAGTCCAGACCAGCCTCCTCCGCCAGGTGCTGCATTACACCCTCCGCCACCGGCGAACGACATATATTACCCAGGCAAACCATTAGTATTTTCATGCTTGTAAGGTGAGTGGTTGAATAAGTTGATTAAGTGAGTGGTCTATGACGGTCTTTTAACCATTCTCCACTCACCTAATCAACCATTCACTAATTATCCAAATATCTGGTTCAATATACCTGCTAAACGTACACCGGCTTTCAGCATTTGGTGGTTAAGCAATTCGATATATTTAAAATTGTATTTGTAGCTCAGGTTTTCGTGGGGGGTAACACCTGCATATATATTTTCGGCAAGCTGATTGCTTTCATACAGCCACTCACTAATTGGCGCTTTTTGCAGCTGGGCACGTTCAGCAGCTGTGGTGTGGTTGATCATGGCCGCATACTCGGTATAGCTTAATTGCTGCGCATCTATCAGTTCGCTATCCCATACAGAGTGCAGGTTGGTATCTTTTCCAAACCATTGTACCTTAACATCATTGCCTCCTTTATCCTGGGTGTGGCCGGTGTGCAAAGGTTGGTGTACATCCTCAACAATGTGGATCAGCATGCGCAGGTAAAGCAATTTGTTGGCTTTGGTAATGTCTTTCTTTTTTAACCCTGCTATCAAAAAATTCATTTTGGTATAGGCATCTGTCGCGGTATCTGCTTTTAAATATTCCTGCAGTTCGGGATAGGTAAAAGTTTTATCCAGATCAATAAAATGCCAGTTGTACAGATACCTGTAATTCGGGTCTGACTTAATAAAATCGGCCCAGTTACTCGTGATGGCGATTGATTCATTGCCTAAAATGGCTTTGATGGCCGCGCGGGCTTTTGGAGTTAAATAGCTGTCGGCTATTTGGCCGCAAATACGGTGACCGTTTGTTCCCCATGCCATGCTTTGCAAAGGCAAATAAAACAATGCAATAAGGATCAGGATTTGTTTAAAAAAATGTTTTTTCATGTTATAGTGGTTTTGGAACACAGCTGGTACGTTTTATTAAATGCGCGTTAATGGGTATAACGTTTGATGTACTTGCAAACTGAATAAGCGAATCGCTTTTTTGCTTCACTTTAAAATACTCCTCATACTCGCCCGAGCGGAAACAGCCTTTTTCGTCCTTATAGCTACCATCGGCATTACAAAACTCACCTTTCAGGTGCAGGGTATCCAGTTTTTGTGAATAGGTACCTTTGATATATTCGGCCCAGTGACCGCTATTCATACAGGTATCCGATCCGTAATTCACTTTGCTGAATGAGCTGATCTTCACAAAAAAAGAATCGCAGCTAAATTTAAGCGTATATAATGAATAGGAAACCAGGCGTTTTTGTGCCGGCACAGAATCCTGTTGCCACTCACCCTGTACATATTTTTCTCCAACAGATTGTGTATCCGGGTTCATGGTACAGGCGTGAAAACTAAGAGCTAAAAGCAAAAGGCCGAGGGCTGAAAGCCGGGAGCGTAAAGGAAAATATTTAATACGGAATTTTATTTGCATAAACTGCAAGTTCAATAAAAAGCCCCTCTCTGTGCAGAGAGGGGTTGGGGTGAGGTTCTTATTTTAATGAGCCTATCATTTCTTCGGGTTTAACCCATTGGTCAAACTGTTCGCTGGTTAGCAGGCCCAGCGCAATAGCGGCTTCACGTAATGATTTGTTTTCTTTCAATGCGGTTTTAGCAATTTTTGCCGCATTTTCGTAACCGATGTGCGGGTTAAGCGCAGTTACCAGCATCAGTGAATTCTCCAAGTGCTTTTTGATGCCTTCGTAATTTGGCTGGATGCCAACCGCGCAATGGTCATTAAATGATACACAGGCATCACCAATTAAACGGGCCGACTGTAAAAAGTTAGCAGCCATAACCGGTTTAAATACATTTAGCTCGTAATGACCGTTTGAACCACCGATAGATATGGCAACATCGTTACCCATTACCTGTGCTGCTACCATAGTAACCGCCTCGTTTTGGGTCGGGTTAACCTTACCCGGCATAATGGATGATCCCGGCTCATTATCCGGAATATGAATTTCGCCAATACCTGAACGCGGACCAGAAGCCAGCATCCTGATATCATTAGCTATTTTCATTAACGATACGGCAATTTGTTTCAGCGCGCCGTGGCTTTCCACAATGGCATCGTGAGCGGCAAGGGCTTCAAATTTATTTTCGGCAGTAATGAATGGCAAACCGGTGAACTGGGCAATGTACTCAGCCACCTTTACATCATAACCTTTTGGCGTGTTGATACCTGTACCAACGGCAGTACCACCAAGGGCAAGCTCAGACAGGTGATCAAGCGTGTTACGCAAGGCTTTTAAACCGTGGTTCAGTTGCGATACATAACCAGAAAATTCCTGACCTAAGGTTAGCGGTGTAGCATCCATCAGGTGGGTACGGCCAATTTTTACCACATTTTTAAAAGCTTCAACTTTAGCTTGCAGGGTATCGCGCAGTTTTTCAATACCGGGGATGGTTACATCAATCAGTATTTTGTATGCCGCGATGTGCATAGCGGTTGGGTAAGTATCGTTTGATGATTGTGATTTGTTTACATCATCATTAGGGTGGATAAAGGTTTTGCCTTCGCCCAGTTTATTACCCTGTAATACGTGCGCACGGTTGGCTACAACCTCGTTCACGTTCATGTTTGATTGCGTGCCCGAGCCGGTTTGCCAAATTACCAGCGGAAATTCAGTAGCTAATGATCCGGCTAAAATTTCGTCGCAAACTTGTGCTATCAGGTCGCGTTTTTCGGCAGGCAATACGCCCAGATCGGTATTGGTATAAGCGGCAGCTTTTTTCAGGTAAGCAAACGCCTCAATGATCTCTTTAGGCATTGATGCCTCCGGACCAATTTTAAAGTTATTGCGTGAACGTTCTGTTTGTGCTCCCCAGTATTTATCGGCAGGTACCTGTACCTCGCCCATGGTATCGTGTTCGGTTCTGAAACTCATGGTAGTATTATAATTTTTAGCAGGGGCAAAGTTATGGTTTTATATGAAGTAAGGGAGAGGGAAATGGTAATCTTTTTGATATAGGGGATGATTGGGTAATAGGTCATCGGGAAACTTACGAAGTTTTAAAAACTTCGTAAGTTTAAAAATATGAATGCTTATTTAACAACTACATCGTTTATCAAATTATCCTCAGAGTTTTGATATATGTTATTCGGATATTTTTTATGAATAACAACACATCCTAAAACAAATGTCAAGGCAGAAAATACGCATAATATGATATAATAAGGCATACCAAGCAAATTCAGAAAACCTTGCTGATTTTTAGGTAAAAACATAAACATAACCCCAGTAGTGTTGATCGTAGCATGTATTATCATACCAGGAATAATTGATCGCGTTTTGTAAAACACCCATCCCAAAAACAGGCCACCAAAAAAAGCGGGGAAAGCTTGCCAGGGATTTAGGTGAATCAGGCTAAAAAATATTGCTGATATTAAAATGGCTTTAAGGGGAGCATAATTTTTTAACAGCCCTTTCAACACCATCCCTCGAAATAATATTTCTTCCAATACAGGAGCTGCAATCGCAATGTTGGCAACAGAAAAAGCATCTTTTTTGAATGCCATCGCAAAGAATTTTTGCACAGATGGAGGCATAGGTATCAAGTTAGAAATACCTTGTAAACCAACAACTAAAGCTAATGTACTAATTATAACTACCGGTACAAGCCAAGCTTGTACTCTGTTAAAACTAATGTTGAAAGAGGATTTCTGTTGTCTTTTAATTTTTTTGGATGCGTACCTGATTGTTAATAAAAGTGCAAAAACATAGAATAACAAATTCAAGAATGATCTCAGTAACTGCGAACTCGGTCTTTGAACTTCGTGGAGAAAAAAGCTTAAAATTATCAAGCCAACAATCATGTAAAATAGCAACACAAAAAACAGCCTGATAACTGCTTTTAAATTAGGATATGCAAAAGTTGCAGAGGTTTGATTACTATTTGGGGCATTGATTAATTCGTTTGGTTCGTTAGTGTCCATTCTCATTTTTTAGAACTTTCTTTCCTGTCCACCTACCCAGGCCTCAAGGGCTGATAGCTTGATGTTGTTATCTTTAAACCATTGCAAGTTTTCGTCTTTGTTCGCAGTTAAACTAATCAGGCGGGTAAAAGCGGGCATGTTATCGGTTTGGGCGAGTTTCTTGAAATAATCAGAAAAGAAGCTTTTATAAAATGGATCAGCTTTTTTGCCTGTAAAACTCTCTGATATATTAAACAGGTTTTTCAATTGCAACGATAAGGAATCTGCTTTTGTTAATCCCTTTTTATCTGAGGTTGCTGCTAAAATAGATATCGGCATCATGAGGTTAGGTCCTTCTATATCTGATGGGGCTACATTGATAGTCACGCTTTTTTCGCCTGTTTGTTTAATACCATAATTTAAAATATCATGTATATACCGGTTAGCTTCTTCAGACCGTTTTGTTTGGGGCTCCAGCAACAAGAAACTGCACCAGGCTAAAAGTGAAACGCCCCGCTTCTCTTCGCCATAAGTAGCCATTGCATAAGCCCGCTGACTGCCAGGATGTTTAGGTTCCATTTTTATAGCCTCAATGGCATAGGTTTCGGCTTCTGGATATCTTTTTTGCCGTAAATAAGCCATAGCCAAATTGAAATGCAAGCGCTGAAAATCGGGAAACGCTTTCATCCCGGCTTTATAACAAGCTTCCGCTTTTTCAAATTGTCCATCATCATCGTAGGTGCTTCCGAGCAAATCAAAAGCCGGGGCCATTTTATGAGTTGTGGTAAGTTTTTCAAGATACGGGATGGCATCCTTAGATTTGCCGGAACTGCACATAGTGTATGACAACTCATACATGGCACTCATATTTTCGGCATCTAACTTTAAAGCTTCCTGATATTTGGATATGGCTTCATCGTACTTTCCGGCATCATGCAGCTCAATGCCTTCTTTAATTAATGCTTTGGCGGCATCGGTATTTTGCCCGAACGCAAAAGTTGAAAAGCACGCAAATAAAAATAGCAGTAAAATTTTGTGATAGGTTTTCATGCTTAAATTTAAACACAGCTACCTAAAAAAGAAAGCATGTTGAAACTTTATTTTCATTTAATCCATACACTCAAAAGTTAGTGTATTAAAACAAACCTTATTTAACTTCTTCTATTTTAACCACTTTGTATTTAACACCCAATCTGGCAGCATTTTGTTCAACTGTTTGCTCAAAACCTGCTTTTTTACGACGGGCATTTACCTGATCGGGATCTTTAATAGGCCAAATATAGCACCCTATATCTTTCCCGTTTTTAAGTAGCCGTTGACAAACGGCCTGCGTTCCATAGATTTGCTCTTTATGATGATTGGTCAGATCTTTGTCAATCATCATGGCATATAGATAATAAGGCAACTCCTTATGATCGGCAGCTTTTTTAATGATGGGTAAATATTGATCAATCTTGGATGAATGTTGAATTATATTCCAGGCAGATTTGTTAGCTGGCTCACCTATAAGTGTCTTGCCGGGATACCCGTATTCTTTAAATACCCGCTCAACAAAAACAACATTCGCCGAATCCAGACGGTTTTGCAAAGCCGAATAATGATTCATCGCCTCGGCAATCGAAAGTGATAAATTTTTGGCAACCGAGTCCCTTTTTCCGGGCTCCATTAACAAGGTTAATTGTTCCCTATACTTCTGATCGAGCACCATAACACTGTCCATTTGCTGTTTTAAAAAAGGATTAAGCTTCTGCTGGCTAAAGCCTGAAAATGAAGTAAAAAGGAATAAGATAAGAATAGATGGTTTCATAAATTGTGAATAACTAAAGGTTTAGTCAATTTAACGCACTATATCTTAAAAACTTATTTCACCTTAAAACTTTCTTTCTTGTCCACTCACCCAAGTCTCTAATGCCTTTCGCTTATCCTCATTTTGTTGCAGCCATTGCGTATCCGCTGCTTTATTAGCGCTCATATCCATAAGCCGGGCAAAGGCTGGCATATGCTCCGTTTGGGCCAATTTGTAAAAAAAGGATGCGTAGTAATTCCTGAAAAAATCGTTCCCTGTTTGTTTTTCGGCCAGCTGACCAACCGCCAAAAACACCGCCTTTAATTGAGCTGCCAGCAGGTCGGCTGGAGAGGCGTATTTTTTGTTATCTGTAGTTGCCACCGAAGTTGAAAGTGCTTTATTTAAGGCAATGGTAGCGGCATCTGCTTTTTCGGTTTTCAACGTGCCTCCTTTTAAAATGCTTTGCATATTGGTATAAGCCTCGGCCGAGCGTGAGCCATCGGGTTCCAGCAATAAAAAGCTGCACAATGCCAGCAGGGCAGGCGCGCGCTTGTTTTGATGGAAACACACCAATGCATATAAACGCTGACTGTTGGTATGTTTCGGATCGAGCTTAATGGCTTCGGTTGCCGCCAGCTCGGCATCAGCAAATTGTTTGGCCCGGAAATAGGCCAGGCCCAGGTTAAAATACAATGGCTGGTAATCGGGCTTAATTTTTATGCCAGCTTTATAGGCATCAATAGCTTGCTGCGGTTGTTTGGCGGCATCATAAATACTACCTAAAAGTTCATAAGCAGGGCCGGTAAAGTTATTGCTACTTGCTACGGTTTTATTTAAATAGGGTATACCTTCAGTACCCTTACCTACTGCCGATAGGCTAAAAGCCATCTGGTAATTAGCCTGCGGGTTGTAAGGTTCGGTATTTAGCGCTTGCTTATATTTTTCAATAGCACCGGCATAATCGTGGCTGTTATTCAGTTGAATGCCCTGCTTTATCAGTTCGCTAACTGATGTGTCCTGCGCATAAGCAAAGAAGCTCAAAAACAAAATGTGTATAATTAAACCTATCTTTTTCACAGTATTCATGCATTAAACATACAAAGAGTATTATCTAAACGAAAAAATTTAAAAGTTTAATTCATACCTGCATTATAATTTCTAATTTTCGCATTCGTTTAAGTTGAGAAATTTATTTATGAGATTAGTGTACAAAGGCCTGCTATCAGTTGCCGCTTCCCTATTGATTTTAACATCCTGCAAGTCAAAAAATAACGATAAAAGTACAAGCGCAAGCCCCGCCAACAGCAAGCCTTTAGATACCACCACTCTGCTGGCCTATAACCCCAAAAATGCCGATAAAAGAATTGATGAGGTGATGAAAGAACTGCACCGCACCCGTGGTTTTAATGGCAATGTGCTGGTAGCGAAAAAAGGAAAAATAGTTTATGAAAACGCCATAGGCTGGGCCGATTACCTGCACCGCGACAGTTTGAAATTAAGCTCGCAGTTTGAGCTGGCTTCGGTTACCAAAACCATGACCTCCACCGCTATTTTGATGTTATTGGAGCGTGGTAAACTCACCCTTGATGATGATGTAAAAAAATTCTTCCCCGATTTTCCGTATGATGGGGTTACCATACGCCTGCTGCTTACCCACCGCTCGGGCATGATGAATTACGTTTATTTTATTGACGATATATACCGCAGCCAGCACCTTAACCAGCGCAAAGGCCTAACCAACGCCGATGCCATGAAAATGATTGCCGACTATAAACCGCGGCCATTCAACGTGCCTAATAAAAGGTTTCTGTATAATAACTCCAACTTTATGGTGCTTGGTGCCATTATTGAAAAAGTGAGCGGCATGAGCTATACCGATTTCATGAAACAGAATGTATTTATCCCAGCCAGCATGGTGCATACGCATGTATACTCCAAAGCCGTATATGATAAAATACCGGTTGATGTGGTTGGCCATGATAGGGGCCAATGGAAATACTCCGTTGCTCAAAACTTTTTGGATGGACCCGTGGGCGATAAAGGTATTTACAGCACCGTTGGAGACTTGTTTTTATACGACCGTGCCTTGCGCGCAGGTCGCTTACTGAAACAGGCTACGCTTGATTCGGCCTATGTGCCCCGCAACCCGATGGTTCATGGTCACTTTAGTTATGGTTATGGCTGGCGTACATTTACCGCGCCGGGACAACAGGTTATTTACCACACCGGCTGGTGGCACGGCTTCAGACACATTTATTTGCGCGATATGAAAAACGATATCACCATTGTACTGTTAACTAATTTAGCCAACGGCAGTTTACTAAAATTGGATGATCTGTTCAAGGCCGCCGGTATGCCAATAGTACGCAAGAGTGCCTACACCGGTAACGGCGATACCAGCGAGGATTAATATTTTGGTGAGTGGTTGATTCGGTTGATTGTGTGAGTGGTTTTCTCGTAATTAAACAACTCAATCAACTACTCACCGTAAACCATAAACAAAAATATCATGTTTGATAAATTAATGGAAGCCCAGCAAAAGGCTGGCGAAGTAAAAAAACGCCTGGATGCGATCACTGTTTCAGGATCGGCCGAGGGCGGAAAGATCACTGTAACAGCTAATGGCAATAAAGTAGTACAATCTGTACAAATTGACAGCTCGTTTTTAGCTGATGCCGATAAGGAAGAGATTGAAGAATTATTGGTAGTAGCTATCAACAAGGCTATGGACCAGGCCGAAAATGTAAGCCAAAGCGAAATGGCCGCCATGACCAAAAACATGTTTGGCGACCTGGGCGGCATGTTCGGAAGATAATATCCTGTTTTTTAACGCCTGTTTGTAACTTTTTTGCCACGCAATGGTTATATGTTGCAACACTGGTTTGCAAGTGTTTAATTTTGCTGCGGATTCATAAAAACCAAACATCCATATGAAAACTACCTATTACGGACAATCGACCATTGAAATAGAAACAGGCGGTAAAAAAATACTTTTTGACCCCTTTATTACCCACAATGCACTGGCTAAGGATATTGACATTAATACCATTAAACCTGATTATATCCTGATTTCGCACGGTCATGGCGATCACGTTGCCGACCTGATCGAGGTACAAAAAAACAGCGGTGCAAAAGTTATCTGCATTGCCGAAATTGCCAACTGGCTTAATAGCAAAGGCATTGACAATGTACATGGTATGAATATTGGCGGCGGCTTTAATTTTGATTTTGGCCGTGTTAAAATGGTTAACGCCATACACTCCAGCACTATGCCCGATGGCGCACCAGGTGGCAACCCTGCAGGTTTTGTACTGTACACCAATGAAGGTAAAAACATATACTTTGCCGGTGATACCGCGCTTACTTATGATATGAAACTTTTGGCCGATGATAACCTGGACTGGGCTTATTTGCCACTTGGTGATAACTACACAATGGGTGCTGATGACGCTATTAAAGCCAGCGCTTTCATTAACTGCAAAAACATCATAGGCATGCACTATGATTCGTTCCCGGTTATTGAAATTAACAAGGACGAGGTGGCTGAGAAGTTTGTTAAAGCCGGCCTCAACTTAAAGCTGCTCACCGTAGGCGAAGCTATCGAGTTGTAGAACAGAAAAGCTTATAAAATAAAGAAGCCCCGTGGTATTAAACTACGGGGCTTCTTTATTTTGAAGAAAGATTACTATCTCATTTTAGTGGTGTCTTTCTTGGTCGAATCTTTCTTCATTTTTTTGTGTTTCCATTTTTTCTTAGTGGTATCGGTTTGCATTGTACCGTGCCCGGTTTTCACCGGCGTTCCATAAGCAAATACGCTTCCAAAAGAGATTGCTGCTAAAGCAACCATACATAGTACCTTTTTCATAGTCTTTCTTTTAAGTTTTAAATAGTTTGTCCACTTATATAACAAATTAACTATGAATAGTTTTCATTAATTTTCATTAAATAACAGTACCATTAGGAATAATCGCCCGCTTCTTTACAACCACTATACCATCCTGTACAGTGTGCGTACCAAAATCGCCGTCGGGCAGTGGTTCGCCAACGTTTATTTTCACATCGTTACCAATGTAGGTGTTTTTGTCAATAATGGCATTTCTGATCTGGCATCTGTCGCCAATACCCATAATCGGCGAATCGCTCAATTTTAATTCAGCAATTTGCTCCAGGGTTTGATAACTATCGCTTCCCATTACATAACAATTCTCAATAGTAGTATCCACACCTATACGGGTGCGTATCCCAATCAATGAACGTGTAATTTGCTTGGCATTAATAATACAGCCATCGGCCACTATAGAGTGCTCCAGCAGCGTACCCGAAATTTTAGTTGGGGGCAACATACGGGCACGAGTATAAATCGCATTTTCACCAAATAAATTAAACTTCGGAATATTATCTGTTAAACCCAGATTGGCCTCAAAAAATGAAGGAATAGTACCAATATCTGTCCAGTAGCCTTCATACTGGTAACTGGCCACCTTATAATCGGCTATTGATTGCGGGATGATCTCTTTACCAAAATCGGTACGGTCATTCCCTTCCAGCAGATCATATAAAAGTTTACGGTTAAAAATATAGATCCCCATAGAGGCCAGGTAAATCCTGCCTTCGGCTTTCATCTCCTCGCTTACATCAGATGCCCAGCTTTCAAAATCCTTTTTAGGTTTTTCAATAAAAGCTGTCACCATGTTGTTTTCATCCGTCTTCAATATACCAAAGCCCGGTACATCGGCCGCATCAACCGGAATAGTAGCTATAGAGATATCGGCTTCGGCCTCCATATGCTGGTTGATCATGTCTTCAAAATCCATCTGGTACAACTGATCGCCGGATAAAATGAGCACATATTCAAAATCATGTACTGCCAGGTGGTGCAAACTTTGCCTTACCGCATCTGCAGTACCCTGGTACCAACCTACGTTTGAAGGGGTTTGCTCAGCCGCCAAAATATCCACAAACGCATCGCTGAAACTACTAAAGTGATAGGTGTTTTTGATATGCTTATTCAACGATGCCGAATTGAACTGGGTTAACACATAAATACGTGTTATACCCGCGTGCAGGCAGTTTGAAATAGGAATATCAACCAAACGGTACTTACCAGCAATAGGCACAGCCGGTTTAGAACGTGTTGCAGTTAGGGGAGATAAGCGACTGCCCTGGCCACCGCCAAGTACAATTGAAATTACTTTAGATGTCATATCGTTGGATTTAAGCTTTCATACAGATCAATATATTCTTTTGCCGAACGGCCCCATGAAAAATCAAGCGCCATCATTCGTTTACGTAACAATTGTAATTGCGTAGGGTTTTGGTATAAGGCATGGGCTCGCGCAACAGACAGGCATATATCATCAACGCTGGCATTATTGAATCGGATACCATAACCGCCTTCATCGCCAAAATCAATTACCGAATCAATTAAGCCGCCGGTACTGCGCACCAATGGCATAGTTCCGTATCTTAATGAATACAGCTGATTAAGGCCGCATGGTTCAACACGCGATGGCATCAGCAGGAAATCAACCCCGGCATAGATCTGGTGGGCAAGCGCCTCATCATAACCTATAAAAACATCGCACAAGCCCGGGTATTTTTCCTTTAGTTCCAGCAGGGCCAGTTCCATCTCTTCATCGCCCGAACCTAATATAACAAAGTTAACTTCGCCTTCCAGTTCAACCAGGCTGCGTTCAATGGCTTCGGGTAGCAGGTCAGCTCCTTTTTCGACCACCAGGCGGCCTATAAATGAAAATAAGGGTTTCTCGGGATTCAGGCCAAACCGTTCACAAATTACCTGTTTATTAGCGGCTTTGCCTTTTGCCAGATTTTTTACGTTAAAGTTCGAGGCTATCATGGCATCAGTTTTAGGGTTCCATACTTCGGTATCAATACCGTTGATGATTCCGTAACCCTTGCCCCGTTCAATCCAAAACAAATATTCTAATCCGTTGGAGTTGATGGTGAGCTCATTCAGGTAAGTAGGTGATACCGTAGTATACCTCCAGCAGCATTTTACTGCCGATGCCAGCGGATTTATACCACCGGCCCAGTCAAGCAAGCCAGCCTGGGTAAAATCAATCTCGGGTAGTAACGACACATATTCCCAACTGAACGCGCCATGATATTGCCCGTTATGAATGGTAAATATGGTAGCCACGCCAGCCAGCCGGCGGTATAATTTAGAATGATAAAGCAGAAACGGCACCAAACCGGAATGATGGTCATGGCAATGGATAATGTCGGGCGTTTGCTGTGAGTAACTTATCCAATCTAAAAAAGCCAGCTGAAATGCTATAAACTGCTCCCTTTCGTCAGGATAGCTGTACACATTTTCCCTATCGAGCAGCCCTGGTATGTGAACCAAAAAAAGCTCGAAACCAAGCTTGTTTGTTTTTTCCTTTAATATTTCAAAGTAATACCTTTTATTGCCCAAAAGCGTAGCCGCATTAAAAACGATTTCAAATTCGTTTTCGCGGGTAAACTTCCTATCGTAATAAGGCATTACAACAGCAGCCTGCAATCCTGCCTGGTTTTGGTATTTAGGCAAGGCTCCAACAACATCGGCAAGGCCGCCAACTTTGGCAACCGGGTAACATTCAGCGCTTAGGTGGAATATTTTCATTTAGGTTTTATTGGCTCAATTTAAGCAAACAATATACTAAAATAGCAACCCATAATAATTAATATAGTTTTTAAAATTTCGGCAAGTTATTGTAAAAAACTTATTAAGGTTTTGCGGTTTGCTTTGAAGTATTTGCAGAGAAAAGCAATAATATCATAAGTGTTGAGAATAAACACTTTTAGAAAAAATGTCATTTCGAGAGAGCTTGGGTGGGATTGAGCGTGGAGTGAAAGAGAAATCTTATACGCTATTACGAAGCGTATATGCCATACGTATAAGATTTCTCGCTATCGCTCGAAATGACAGCATGTTTGTTTTTTGTAGAGACGCATCACATGCGTCTCCTATAGGCTCATCATACCAAGCGGTCTCTTGTAGTATTTGGCTAAAGCCTTTTTGCACATTCTTTATCCGCCCCATAAATGGGACGGCAATGAATAGCAACAGCCATTATTAATATCCAGCAGCCGTTCCTATTCATTGCCGTTGGCTTTAGCCAACGGATTACAAACGATATAGATAATGGCTTTAGCCGAAATATAGCGGCACTATTTTTATCAATGCGCTTCCAACCAGTTCAACCCTGTACCAATTTCTACCATGATAGGCACTTCGGTCTTAATGGCGTTTTTCATGTTGTGCATAATGATAGGTTTTACCAGTTCAATTTCATGATTTGGCACATCAAAAACCAACTCATCATGCACCTGCATGGTCATGCGGGCATCCAGTTTCTGTGCTTTCAGTTCGCGGTGAATGTTGATCATGGCTATTTTGATCATATCAGCCGCTGAACCTTGTATGGGGGCGTTGATGGCATTTCGCTCCGCAAAACCACGTACAGTAGCATTGGCCGAGTTAATATCGCGCAGATAACGGCGACGGCCCATCAGCGTGGTTACATAACCATTTTCGCGGGCGAAGTTCATGGTATCGCTCATATATTGCTTAATACCCGGGAATTGCGCAAAGTATTGTTCAATAATGTCGGCAGCCTCCTTACGGGGAATACCCAGATTTTGCGATAACCCAAACGCCGATTGCCCATAAATAATACCAAAGTTAACGGCCTTGGCATTCCGGCGCTGGTCGCTGGTTACTTCATCAAGCGCGATGCCGTATACATTAGCTGCTGTGGCCGTGTGGATATCATGGTTATCAATAAAGGCCTGCATCATGTTAGGGTCTTTACTGATCTCGGCAATAATGCGCAGCTCTATTTGTGAATAATCGGCAGATACGATGCTGTGGTCACTGTTTCTTGGTATGAATGCCTTTCTAACCTCACGGCCACGCTCGGTACGGATAGGGATATTTTGCAGGTTGGGATTAACGCTGCTTAAGCGTCCTGTTGCCGCTACCGCCTGGTTGTAAGAGGTATGCACGCGACCGGTTTTAGGGTTAACCATTGTAGGCAAGGCATCAACATAAGTTGATTTTAGTTTTTGCAACTGGCGGAAATCCAGAATATCGCGCACAATATCACTTTTTGCGGCAAGCGCAAGCAATACATCCTCGCCGGTTTGATACTGGCCGGTTTTGGTTTTTTTAGCTTTAGGATCAAGCATTAGTTTTTCAAACAATACCTCGCCCAGTTGTTTTGGCGATGCGATGTTGAATTTTACACCCGCTTTTTCATATACCGTTTTTTCATACCCGGCAATGTCGGTTTCCAATTGTTTGGAAAACTCCCGCAGGGTATCATGGTCAATTTTCACACCCTCAAACTCCATATCGGCCAGCACGTATATCAGCGGATGTTCTATCTCGTTGATCAGCTTTTCGCTTTCAACCTGTTTAAGCTTAGGTTCAAATATGGTTTTAAGCTGTAGGGTTATATCGGCATCCTCGGCGGCGTAGTCTTTTATCTTTTCAATTTCCACATCGCGCATATTGCCCTGATTTTTGCCTTTGGGCCCAATAAGCGTAGTGATAGAAACCGGTTTGTAGCCCAGGTAATTTTCTGACAGCACATCCATACCGTGCCGGGTATCAGGGTCAATCACATAGTGCGCCATCATGGTGTCAAACAAGCTGCCTTTAACCTCTACACCGTACCATTTGAGTATCAGGATATCAAACTTAATGTTTTGGCCAATTTTGCCTATACCTTCATGCTCCAACACGGGTTTAAATTCCGTTACAATACTTTTAGCTTCATCCTGATTGGCCGGAACAGGCACATACCAGGCCTCGCCCGGTTTTATGGAGAATGATAAGCCCACCAGCTCGCAATGGTTGGCATCGGTACCGGTAGTTTCCGTATCAAAGCAAATGGTTTCCTGTTTTAATAGCAGGGCAATCAGTTCGGCACGGGTTTCCATTGTATCTGCCAGATGATATTCGTGTGGCACATTATCAATGTTTTTAGCTGCTATAACTAGGTCTTCGCGAATATCCTCCACATCAACTGTCATAGTGGTGCGGGCGGTAGCTACGGGTTCACCAAACAGGTCGGTTTGTACCGAAACTGACTTCATTTCGGTGATGCTAAAATCATCGCCAAAAACACGCTTGCCCAAGGTACGGAACTCCAGTTCGGCAAAAAGGGGCTCCAGCAGGTCTTTACTTGGGGCACATAGTTCCATGCCTTCTTCGTCCAGCTCAACCGGTACATCCAGTAATATGGTGGCCAGTTTTTTAGATAGCAAGCCCTGATCTTTGTAAGTTTCTACGTTTTCGCGCTGCTTGCCTTTTAGTTCATGGCTATGGGCGATGATCTCTTCCATTGAGCCATATTGTTTGATGAGGGCTTTGGCTGTTTTTTCGCCAATGCCGGGAATGCCAGGTATGTTATCAACAGCATCGCCCCATAAACCTAAAATATCAATTACCTGCTCTACACGTTCTATTTCCCACTTTTCCAATACCTCCTTAACGCCCAGTATTTCCATTTCGTTACCCATACGGGCCGGTTTGTAGATGCGGATGTTTTCAGATACCAGCTGCGCGAAATCCTTATCGGGGGTCATGCAATAAACCTGATAACCCTTTTGCTCAGCCTTTTTGGCCAGGGTGCCTATAATATCATCGGCCTCATAACCATCTGATGTAATAACCGGTATGTTGAAACCCAATATCACCTTAATTACATAGGGCAGTGCCGCAGACAGATCTTCGGGCATAGCCTCACGATGGGCCTTGTAAGCCTCATAATCGGTATGGCGTTCGGTTGGCGCGTCGGTATCAAATACCACGGCCATATGGGTTGGCTTTTCTTTCTTCAAAACATCAAGCAGGGTGTTAGTAAAACCCATTACAGCCGATGTGTTTAATCCGTTTGAGGTAAACCGCGGACTTTTACTTAAAGCAAAATGCGCCCTGTAAATGAGGGCCATGCCATCCAAAAGAAATAGTTTTTTCATTACTTATGATTACACTGATATTATTGTGACGACTCCGATCACGTATGATTACACTGATTATCAGCTGGTAAATATTAAAGATTAAATTACTTTGTATCTTTTCAAAAATACAATTTATGTTGATGAATAGTGGCTATTCACTTCCTAAAAATCAATTCAGGACATCATCTTCAGAATCAGTGTAATCAAGATTATATCGGCGTAATCCTTATCTAAAATCGCAGCTGGCCAGGTGATCATTCACCATGCCGGTGGCCTGCATGTGGGCATAGCAAATGGTGGTACCAAAAAACTTGAAACCTCGTTTTTTCATATCCTTGCTGATAGCGTCAGATATTGGTGTACTAGCGGGTATTATGCTTTCAGGGTGATTGATGAGAGGTTTACCATCGGGCATAAAACTATACAGGTACTTATCAAATGAGCCAAACTCTTGTTGCACTTTGATAAACAGCTGGGCATTATTAATGGCCGCCAGAATTTTTAAGCGGTTGCGGATGATCCCGGTATCCTGCATCAGCCGCTCTACATCCTCATTGGTAAAGGCGGCAACCTTTTGTATATCAAAATTGGCAAAGGCTTTACGGTAACCCTCGCGGCGGCGCAAAATGGTGATCCAGCTTAAACCTGCTTGTGCCGATTCAAGCACCAGGAATTCAAACAGCACATGATCATCATGAGTTGTTTTACCCCATTCTTCATCATGATATTTCATATAAAGCGGATCGGTACCCGCCCAGGCACAGCGTTTTAAATTGGTATCAACATTATTCATATCGAGAATATTTATAGGATGTGATTAAAGTAAATTTATTGACCTTCTGACTTTGTAAAATGCTTATAATCCTTTTGATCACCGTGTAGTTTGTGTTTTGATCAGCCTTTATGCTTACCCGAAGGGATTTACCAGCAAGCATGCCGTAAGCTGTTCGCGATGCATATAACCAATTAAATAATTCATTACTTGTAGTATCCGTCATTAAGCCTTTTTGAGCATAATATTCCCGGGGATCATAATAGCCATTTATGTATTTTCTGAGATCCTTAACTGGTGTGCCGATAATATCAGTTGTTCCAAATTTTGTTATCTCCTGAGGTAAAAAAGAAATACTGTACAAAACGCCCATTTGCTTTAGGGCTTGCTCGCGAATATTATTACCGGGAAGCTCTAACATCACTTTACCTTGGGCAATTAATATGGTCACCATGTCTCCGTCAAAATCATCATAAATCAGATTTGATGATGTAAAAGGTGGTGTAATCTCAATAGGGCACCGGAGTTTAGGCTTACCATTTATAACTATAAACATTAATAGAATTAATAAAACATTAACTGTTGGCAATAGATCAACAATTAATACTTCCCGGCGCGGTTTAGGCTTATACATTATTGGAACTAATTGGAAATTAAATATACAGAAGCATTATTATTTTTTGACATCCCAATAAACCTGTTACCATAATTATACCATCCGGCGCAAATAGCTAATAACCTGCTTATCCCACAACCCGATACTTGCTAAGCTTCATTCAGCTCGTCCCAGTACTCAACGGCGCGGCGATAGTGGGGTATTACTATAGAACCGCCCACTAAGTTTGCTATCATAAATACTTCGTTCAGCTCGTCGGATTTAACGCCGGCATCAAAGCATTTGCCGAGGTGATATTTAATACAATCGTCGCAGCGCAGTACCATGCTGGCTACCAGGCCAAGCATTTCTTTGGTTTTAACATCCAGCGCGCCCTCGGCATAACTGGTGGTATCCAGCGCGAAAAAACGTTTAATATTGGTGTTGGCGGTTTCCATGATCCGGCCGTTCATTTTTGACCGATAAGCATCAAATTCTTCTATTAGTTTTCCCATGATATTTTAATTGTTGATTTAGATAGATATCCTTTAAACTTTTTAAATTAAAATTTTAACACTTTTTAGCTCCAAAAAAGTTCAAAAACACACCAAAATTTGATAAAAAACCTATGAAAAACTCTATTTTCAATCATTTTTTATCAGTTTTTGACCATTTTAAAAGCTTTAAAAAGTTTTAATTTGCTGATTTACAAATACATGATCTGCAATTTATCTATTTCTTGTGTTTCCGGCTCTTCAAAGAAACAGCCCGACTTTTACTCGAAAAAAGGCGGGCTGCTACACTAACAAAAATACTAAAATAATTGGCAATTGTTCTATTCATCATTGTTTAAATATTTTTTCTTTCAAAAATTAATCTACTTTTGCCGGCCTAAATCTTATAAATGAAATATCTGTTTTACCTTGTGATCTTGCTATCACAGGCCCCACTCTTTTCGCACGCTCAAAGCAATTATAAACCCGGCTATGTCGTCAATTCTAAAAATGATACCTTAAAAGGGTTTATCGACTATCGAGAATGGAACAAGAATCCCAAAGAAGTAAACTTTAAACAAAACCTGGCAGCATCACCGCAAAAATTCACACCTGTAAATGCCAATGCTTTCGCTATAACTGATGCCGAATATTACGAAAAGTTTATAGTTAAAATAAGCACAAGCGAAATTCAACCCGACAAACTGAGCCTGGCCCCGGATACCGCTTATGTTACAGATACCGTTTTTTTAAAAAACCTGGTGAACGGCAAAACCATATCTCTTTACGAATTTACCAACAGCCAAAAATCAAGCTTTTACATACTTGATAAACTTACCAGGCAAATAAATTATTTGAAACAATACCTCTTTTATGCAGATGACCAACAATCTGTGTCAAACTTAAATATCTACAACAACCAATTGACCCGATTGGCTTACGAATACCAACCTGGCAACAAAAAATTATTATCCCATACCAGGGTGGCCAGCTATTCCGAAAGCTCACTAAAGGCTGTTGCTATTGAGCTAAACGGGGGAAACGCAACACAACAGGCGGTGCATTCAAGCTCGGGTATACGTTTTTTTGCAGGTGCTGGTATTCGTTATAGCAAACTTCAATTTAATAGCCCAACAGGTGCCGGCCCGTTTAGCAACGGTATGCACGATAGCTATACTTCGCCGGTTTTGACAGCCGGGGTCGACTTCCTGGCAAATAAATACACAGAAAAAATTGCTTTCAGGTTTGAGTTTCAGGCAGCTGCAGGCAGCTATCAATTCTCTGAGAACTATACAAACGTTTATGACACCCAGAACTCGCTCGCTATCAAGCAATTTCACTTGTCGGCCATCCCACAAATCATTTATAATTTTTATAATGCCGATAAGCTTAAGGTGTTTATTGATTTAGGAGCAGCCATGAATGTTTTTAAATATAATAATTATGACTTCGTAATCTCCAGAACCTTTGGCGGTACAACTTCGGTCGACCGACAAAACAAATACCCCGATCTTGAGAATTTTACAGTTTCGTTTCCGATAAAAGGGGGAGTGCGGATTAATAAATGTTTAGAACTATACGGAGCTTACTACTTGCCAGCATCGGTTACCAGGTACTCGTTCTTTTCAGCTGCTCAATCATCAATTCAGGTGGGCGCAAATTATATTTTCAGGTAGAAAAAATATTTCTTCCCGAGGCCGTCTTTTTTATCTTTGAGCTATTCAGTTAAAAAGGCGGCCTCTGTGTTCCTGCTGAATTTAAACAATCCCCTATGATCAACTTTAAACGGGCCGACCATATACATATTTGCGTAGCACCCGAACGGCTGGAAGAAGCGCGAATTTTTTACACCGATATTATTGGCCTGGAGCTCACCGAGCGGCCCGCGGTATTTTCGTCGGCTGGTTATTGGTTTAAGATTGCGGATATCGAGTTACATATCGGGGTAGAGGATAGTCTGCCGCGCTCTATTAGGCACACTGCCTTTGAGATCAGTGACATTGTTGCAGCCCGCTTGCATCTGGAACAACATCAGGTTGAAATAGTAGAAGAACCCAAGATCGCGGGCCGGGAGCGTTTTGCCTTTATTGACCCTTTTGGCAACCGCATGGAACTGCTACAGTTATTATAAAGCCAGTTCGATGGATGGATCCCAGAATAAGCTTTTAAAATCCTGCACCTGATCGTCTTTTACCATTACGCCCTCACTTTCCAACAATTGCTGCATGGTACTTCCGCCAAAATGAAATTTACCTGTAAGCAAACCTTGCCGGTTAACCACCCGGTGGGCAGGCACCATAACTACGGCCTTTCTTGCAGACTGCATAGCGTAGCCCACCATGCGCGACGAGCCCTTTGTACCCAGATAGGCCGCTATTGCCCCATATGAGGTTACCCTGCCCGGTGGTATCAGCCTAACAACCTGGTAAACCTTATCAAAAAAGTTAATATCCTCCATATAAAAAGCTTAAAGTTGAAAGCATAAGGCTTAAAGCGATGCAACGCTTATAATTGCTCTAAGCAAATGAGAACTTAAGGTAATTAATGTTCTTATTATCCTTCAAATATTTTTTCTCGTAATATGTTTTGATCGACAGTACCTCATCGGCATAGGGCGAATGGTACAGGTCTTCGGTCTTAACGTGCAGTTTGAGTTTCAGCTCCTCAATTTTTTCGGCCGTGTAAGCGTGCAAGCCGTCGTTATCTGTTTTTAAGTTAACGCAACCACCCGGTTTTAATACCTCAATATATTTATCCAAAAATCGGGGCGATGTCAGGCGTTTTTTCTCACGGCTCAACTGTGGTTGCGGGTCGGGGAAGGTGATCCAGATTTCATCAACCTCGCCATGGGCAAAATAATCAAGCAGGTTTTCTATTTGCATACGTAAAAAGGCTACGTTAGGCACGTTTTCTTCAATGGCGGTTTTCGCGCCGCGCCAAATACGGTTGCCCTTATAATCGATGCCAATAAAGTTTTTGTTGGGAAACAGGTTGGCCAGGTTTACGGTGTATTCACCTTTACCGCAGGCCAGTTCCAAAACTACCGGATTATCATTTTTGAAGAACCCCTTGCTCCACTCGCCTTTAAAAGGTTTGCCGGCATCTAATTGTAATACATTGCTAAAGGTGTCAATTTCAGCAAAGCGCTTTAATTTATCTTTTCCCACTTTTTTAAATAAAGTGCAAAAATAGCCTTTTCTGCAAATTGTGAAAACCCTGGCTTTATATAGCTCAAATAACAACAGGCGGGGGTACGTGCGGTAACGACCCATGATTGGGCGATGGTTTCTTTTTATCTGATTTATTGAATAACGCTTTCACCTTTGTCCAGATACCGCCAACCGCATCCTCACTAATATAGTTTGATGCTTTTTGCGATACCAGGCCCACCAATGTTTTCACTAAAAAGTTGGAGTGCTTGAACAATGTTTTATTCAGGGTAACCGGTAATACTATACGCGATAATAAACCTAAAATATCCTGGTTAAAAAACCCGGGATGCTTTATACCATCATCCTTACCAGAAAATAATGAACCTATGGTTGAAAACAAGGCTGATGGGCTGTTAAACCGGGCAGCTAAAGCCAGGCCTTGCTGACTTTCAACACCTTTCAATCGTGCAATCTCCTCGCGCAGCTCGTTAATATCATTTATTGGGGTGTTCATAGCTTTACTTTTTAAATATTTTTTGGATGAAGATGTTGATAAGTGGTTTTTCAATACGCTCCTTATTGAGTTTTATCACTATTGCAATAAGCAAATAAATAAGCGCTACGCATCCAAAACCTTCCCATAACGATCCTAATACATCGGCCAAGTAAAAGGCTAAAGTAAAACTGGCAAAAACAAATGCAAACACCATACTTATAACGGTGATAACATCAGTAATCACACTTGCTAAAATGGAAGTACCACCTTCAATAGCTTCATATTTCAGCAATTTAAAACGCGTTTCGGCATACTCTTTCAGCTGGTCAACAATTGGCGGTATAGGAGGTGGTGTATCTTTTTTAGGTTCCATAGGTGTTTGTATTAGATAGTTATCAGGGATCAAAGAGCAAGGATTTATGGACAATGGACTTATAGAACAAAGAAGTCAAAATAAGGATTTAACAGATCTTTTAATCCTTATTTTTTATTTCCCTAATCCTTGCTTTACAAGCCTTTAGTCCTTACTCCACAAATCCTTACTCTTTGCTCCCTCATTATGCATGTTCCAGATCGTCCTGATATTCTTCTTCGGCGCCTCTGATCTTTGTTTTTATATTTTCAACCACCTTATCTTTTAACCCCACCAGGTTATCAATTTCGGCAGCAGCAGTTTCTTTAATAGAATCGCCCAGGTTTTTTAATGATTCGGTTAGCTTATCGCGTGTTTCGTCGCCTTTGTTTGGCGCAAATAGAATTCCTAAAGCTGCCCCTGCTGCCAAGCCTGCAAGCAATGCAACAACTACTTTTGACTCATTATTCATTGTAATATAATTTTAAGTTGAACATTTATTTTAATATGGCTAAATACCTTGCCAAATATCATCAATCAGTTAATTTGTCTGCAATTTCTGTATAAATATTTTTTTTACTACCCCTGTTTTTGACACGGTGTTCACAAAAGTATCCAACACCTGTGCTCAATTTTCAGGAGAGGTTCTGATGCGTTCCAGCCTGTCGGCCGCCATCCGGTTAGTTTCATATATTTCCAGCAGCAATAAAAAGTACGATAACAAAACCGGTCCAAAAACCAGGCCTAAAATTCCAAAAAGCGGTAAACCTATAAATACCCCTATTACAGATATAATGGGGTGCGTATTAGCTATGCGCTTATTAATAACCATACGCAGCACGTTATCCACATTGCCTATGAATAGCAGCCCATATGCTAACAGTAAAATTCCGCTTAAGGTATGTCCCTGTGCAAATAAAATAATACTTGCGGGTATACACAGCGTTGGCGCGCCCACAACCGGTAAAAATGAAATAAAGGCACCAATAACACCCCAAAATATTGCATCAGGAATTTTAAACGCGTAAAAACCCATAGCCAGCAAGGTTCCCTGAGTAATGGCAATGATGCCCTGTCCCAAAACGTTTGAATAGGTAGAATCGCGCAGGGCTGCTGCAAATTTTAACGCATGCTGTTCGCGAAAGGGAGCGTACTTTAATAAACCGGCCTCAAACTCCCTGATCTGCGTAAGCATAAAATACAACAAAAAATACAGCACCAGCAAGGTTATGATAATGTTGGCCGCGCTGCTGAGTATAGATGGAAAAAGCTCGGTTATAAATGTTCCTAACTTTTGCAGGGTATTTTCGGCAAAGTGCGGCTGGTTAAGGTTGGCTGCGGCAAACGCGTCAATTTTGGATGTCCATTGGTCAATAGGCAACGATTTAAGGTTGATGCTGGATATTTTGCCCACCACCATGATGCTTAAAGATAGAAATGGGATAACGATAACAATGAGCGAAGTAAAAATAATAAGCAGTGCCACCAGCACCTTGTTCCACCCCTTGTTTTCAACCAGGTTTATATATAAGGGCCTGAAAATAGTGAATAACACAATAGCTCCCAATATGGAACTAAACAAGCCGCTAAGCGCATAAAGCAAAAAACAACCCAGCACAATAATGCTTACCAGGATAATGTTGTTACGCTGTTTATAGTTAAAAATTGACATTTAAGGCTTAGTTAATGTATAGTTTAAAAACAAAAAAAACGCTAAAAAAGTTTTAGCGTTTTTCGGAAATACAAAAGCTGTAAAATGGCTAATCGGCATTATTAAGTAAGTTATTAATTTGGGTTGAGCTGGTTAAAATAGTATCCATATAAAATGAGCAATCATCCGAAACATCATCGGGTAACTCATATCTCAACTGCTCCAATGCAAGATAAATATTTGAAAGCTGATTTTTAATATCGTGTTTCAATTTGCGTAAACTTTCATCATTACTGCCGCCCGTATTCTGTTGCTGATCTTCTTCCATTTATTTCAGGTTGATGGCCTTCATTTTATTATACAAAGTTTTGCGGTCGATGTTTAAGATCTCGGCGGCCTTTGTTTTATTAAAATTAACTTCCCTCAGTACCTTAATTATGGTTTCATATTCGGCTTCAAGCGCGGCGTTTTTCAGATCGTGGCGTGCTTCCTTTGCCTCGGCGGCCTCTTGCTGAGGGGCGGCATAGGCCGGTTCATAAACAGGCGCTTTAAAATTGGAGATCTCCAGTGGCAATGCCTTCATCGTGATCTCGTTATCTTCAGCCAGCAATGCTGCCCGCCTGATCACGTTTTTAAGCTCACGTATATTACCCTGCCACCTGTAGTTCATAAAGCAATCAACCACCTCCGGCGAAAACGAGGTAACATTACGCCCCAGTTCGGCATTGGCTATCTTTAAAAAATGCTCGGCCAGCAGCATAATATCATTACCGCGCTCACGCAAAGGCGGCATGTATATGGTAAACTCGTTAAAGCGGTGGTACAGATCTTCCCGGAAACGGCCTTTCTGAATGCCTTCCTGCAGGTTTTCGTTGGTTGCTATAATAATACGCACATCCAGGTCAATTTCCTTGGTGCTGCCTATCCTTTTCACTTTACGCTCCTGTACGGTACGCAGCAGAGCGGCCTGTATCTCGTACGATAGGTTACCCACTTCATCTAAAAACAGGGTACCGCCGTTGGCCATTTCAAAGTGACCGATTTTGGTGTACAACGCGCCGGTAAATGATCCTTTTTCGTGACCAAAAAATTCGCTGGCAGCCAGCTCCTTGGTTAACGATCCGCAATCCATAGCAATAAAGGGCTGGTTATGGCGCAGGCTGTTCAGGTGAATACTCTGCGCTACAGATTCTTTACCGGTACCGCTTTCCCCTAATATAATAACGCTGTAATTGGTAGGGGCAACCAGCTCAATTTGCCTCCACAATTCTTTTGAGGCCCTGCTGGTGCCGGCCACAAAATCATTGGCAAAGGTTTGTTTTTTATTATCGCGGCTTTTTGATTTATCGGCAGCGGGAATATTATTGCTGCTAACAGCATCCTCCACTAAGGCATGGTGCGTTTCAAAGGCCTTATTGATGGTATTTAATATCTCATCAGGATACAGCGGCTTGGTAATATAGTCGTAAGCGCCCATTTTAATGAGCTCAACTGCCATTTTAATATCTGAATAGCCTGTTATGATAATAACCCCGGTTTTAGGATACTGGGTTTTTATATTCCTGAGCATTTCGCGGCCATCGGTATCTTCCAGCCTGAAATCGCAAAGCACAAGGTTAAACTCTTCGTTTTTGAGCGCTTCCATTCCGCTTGTACCGCTCGAAGCTGTACTTACATCAAAGCCATTGCGGGTTAAAAACTTGGATAGCAATAAAGCCACATTAACTTCATCATCAATGATGAGGATTTTCTTCATAAGAGCAAAACTGGTAAACGGTAAATGTATTTAAACGTATTAAAGTACAAACAATGTTGCTAATTTATGGAGGTTTTATTAAAATACAGGTTATTAGGGATAAAAAAAGCTACAAACAAAAAGGGAGGCTGTTGTGAGCCTCCCTTTTTGTTATAGGTATAAGTAGGGCCATATTAAAAGCCGTACGCTACGCGGATACCTAAAAAGCTTACTTTGCTTTGGTCAATTCCAGTAGCAAATTTGGTAGTTGCTTCATAACGCACACCTGCATCAATAAAGTTACCGTTTGCGCTGATAGGGAACTGAACACCTACTTGAGGAGCGTAAACAAACGCTGTTGATTTGTTAGCGCCAACATCATTTTTGTTTAACAAGAATGCAGCACCCGCTTCACCTTGTACATAAAAATTCTGGATAGGGAAGAATTTTAAACCAGCTTTAACAGGTAATAAGTTAAAGTTAGGCTCATCAAATGTACCGTTAGTACCTGCTACATTTTTTTCGCCGAATACGTTATTGTAACCTGCGTTAATTGTAACAAATAACTGTTTTGAAATAACCGGGATATCTGCTTGTACCGAACCGCCTAAGTTCCATTTGTTGTTGTCGTTGAAGTTACCTAATGGTAAACCCGCGTCAACACCAATGCTGTAACGGATACCGTCTTTTGTAGTAGTAGAAGTAGAAGTTGGGGTAGTTGTTTGGGCTTTTGCGGTAAATGCAAATGCTGCGAATGCTAAAGCCAGGGCTGAAATTTTAAATGTATTTTTCATAACAATTGTGTGTGTTTTTGATATATGTTTTTAAACACATGGCAAAGTAAAGCACGGAATCATATATGATTTTTCATCCAAAAGTCATGAATATTTAATCAATTGATTAGCAATAATTTATTTTTTGACTCGATGGGTATTTTGGTCAGGATAATGTAAAACGAGGTTCTTTACATCTTAGAATTGTCAAATTAACATTGATTTAACATTGAAAAACAACCCCCACCAAGGGGCATTTCGGCTTATTTTAGCTTTGATTTAACATTTTTTAACAAATGGCATTGAATTTTCAGTTTAAAACCCAGCTTATCCACAACAAAAAAAGGGCCTCTAATGAAGCCCTTTTTTGTTACTCGCCTTTAAACTCGGCCTTTCGTTTCCCTAAAAACGCGTCGACTCCTTCTTTAAAATCTTTGGTGCCAAAACATTTGCCAAACTCGGCTATCTCGGTTTCATACCCGTTAACCCCATCGGTATAACCGGCATTAACCGCGCGTATAGCCGAAGCCAGTGCCAGCGGCGCCCTTGATAATATTTTTTGTAATAACTCCTCGGCTGTTGTCAGCAGATCTTCCGGGCAGGCTACATGCGTTACCAGCCCAAACTGCTGCGCTTCTACCGCGGTGATCATATCGGCAGTTAGTATCATTTCTATCGCTTTGCCTTTACCAATTAGTTGGGCCAGGCGTTGTGTACCGCCATAACCGGGTAGCAGGCCAAGCGTTACCTCAGGCAAACCCATTTTAGCGGTTTCGGAAGCTATACGGATATGGCAGGCCATAGCCAGTTCCAGACCACCGCCTAATGCAAACCCATTAATGGCTGCTATTACCGGCTTAGGGCCGTTGGCTATCAGGTCAAACACATTGGCATGCCCTTCCCGGGCCAGGGCTGTACCGCCTTCCACATCAAGCGCGGTAAACTCGCTGATATCGGCTCCGGCCACAAAAGCCTTGGCGCCCGCACCTGTTATAATAATACCGCCAACTGCCGGATTGCGGAAAGCCTCCGTAAAGGCGAGGTGCAATTCGGCAAGGGTATCTTTATTAAGCGCGTTAAGCTTGCTTTCGCGGTTAATGATAATATATTGTATACGCTCTTTATTCTCTATCAGTAAATTTTGAAATTCCATGACCTTTTAAAAATTACGGTGCTGGTGCACCCAGTTGGTTATATAGGTAACAATATCGGCAGTATTGGTTCCAGGTGGAAAAAGCTCGCCCACACCCGATTGTTTCAGCGCCACCATATCTTCGTGCGGTATAATGCCGCCGCCGGTAAGCAGCACATCATCCATTTGTTTATCCTGCAGCAGTTTTACTATTTTGGGAAAAACCGTCATGTGTGCGCCGGATAGTATAGATATGCCAATGGCATCCACATCCTCCTGCAGAGCAGTGTTCACCACCATTTCGGGGGTTTGGCGCAGGCCGGTATAAATCACTTCCATGCCTGCATCGCGCAGAGAGGTAGCAATAATACGTGCGCCACGGTCGTGCCCATCGAGCCCTACTTTGGCAACTAAAACACGGATGGGTCGGTTAAAGGTATTACTCATGTAAACCGTTATTGGTTACGGTAAAAGTAATAAGAAAATTGATGATGTTGTTTTAATATCCGGACTTAATGATTTTGGGAGCAAGGATAATAGATCAATAATATGTCACAGCCACTTTCTTATCGTTTTACAATCAAACCCTACTCCGGTACCCATTTATCATGTTCAATAAATATATTTTCGGCAACGGTAGTCTGAAGACTATAGGCATAATAGTCCGAAGTCAGAGACTTTCGAATAGCAGTCCGAAAAACTTCTTCATGAAAATAAAGTCATATAAAAATCAACGTATTGGTTTCCGCCAGCCAATTCAGCACAATATCGAGCAACATCTTGTCCTATATCTTCATTTTCATATAGTTCATTATCTAACATTCTTTTTTCAAGAAAGCTGGCGGCTTCATAAAGTGAGCTGAGAAAATGCCCACCACTCTTGGCGCATGCCCACAATAGATGCGTTGACTTGCTTTCAAAACATCTAACTTCTCCTGTAGGTATATCAATTACCAGATCATCAACTTCAAATTTTCCGAAAAATATCCTGTTATCGTTTCGATATGGCTTATCAACAAATTCAACCATCCCTATGGCAGTTTTTGTAAGGTCATAATTTTCCAAAAGCAATAACAGTTCATCATTAATTAAAGGTTGACTGTTAGAGGTTTTGCTGATCTGATAACCTTCAATAATCTCATTAATTAAATCTTGGTCTAAGCCATGTGCCTTGTAAAACTCAGGGCTTGATGCAATTCCTTTGAGTTTAGTGACAAATTCAGTGTGAATCATATCTCTGATAAATTTAAATATTGTTTTCCTTCTTCCAAGGAATCTACCCGCTATTTGAAGTCTCCGATTTTCGGCTTAATCTGCCTGTAGTTTACAAACTGGCAAATTCCCGGAATCTGAAGACTATAGGCATAATAGTCCGAAGTCAGAGACTTTCGGACAGTGGAAAACATCCTGAATATTATAACCACATCGGGGTTAAAGCTTTGTAGCAATAATAAAACCGCTTCTGATCAAGTGCGGTAGGGACTAAACGCCGGTTGCATACCTACGACATGCTAAACATATCTCTTTACTTTCTACAAAGCTTTTACTCCTATGAAGTAGGGCTTAACTGATATATCCTATTTTTAATCTCCAGTTCGAGATACCCGGAAGTTTTCAAATTGTACAACGTACTTTATCCTTACTCAAATATTTCAGCCTCACCAAACTAATTTATACCCCGAGCCCCGTACCGTGATGATCTGCACATTGGCATCGGTCCTTAAATGTCCGCGCAGTTTACTTATAAACACATCCAGGCTACGGGCGTTGAAAAAACTATCATCGCCCCAAACTGTCTCCAGCAACACTTTCCGGGAAATAACCTGGTGCTGATTTTTACAAAGCAGTTTCAGTATATCACTTTCCCTGCTGGTTAACTGCCAGCTGTTGATACCTTGCTGAAGCGTGTTCTTAACCGAGTTGTAAGCGATACTACCGATATGATAAGTTTCGCTCATGGGACGGGTAGGGGTAAGCATCCGGTTATTACTGAGCAGCACTTTCATCCTTATCATCAGTTCTTCAACACTAAAAGGCTTTTTCAGATAATCATTAGCGCCCGATTCAAATCCCGCTACAACATCTTTAGGTTGCGAGCGGGCAGTTAAAAAAATAATAGGTGTGGCGTGGTCTGTTTCGCGCACCTGCCTGGCAACTGCAAAGCCATCTATTTTGGGCATCATCACATCAAGCACCAAAATATCAGGTTTACTGTTTTTGTATTTTTGCAGGGCCTGCTCGCCGTTGGCACAAAGTGCTACCTCAAAGTTGTTTTCTTCCAGGCTTTCGCGTACAATATGCGCCAATGCCAGCTCATCCTCTGCCAATAATACGTGTGTTTTATTCATTTTATGCTGGTATTGATACCACAAACTCGCTGCCTTTATTTATTTCGCTTTTTACAGCAACCGTACCACCGTGCGCCTCAACTATGTATTTAACATAACTTAATCCAAGCCCGGTGCCTTTCACATCATGTATATTGCCTGTAGGTACACGGTAAAATTTTTCAAATATTCGGTTCAGATGAGCAGGAGGTATTCCTATGCCGTTATCTGCAATTGAAAATTCTATCATTCCATTACGGCCGCTCAGACAAATAACTACATTAACAGGCTGACCGGCATACTTCACAGCGTTATCTAAAATATTTAATATTACACTACTAAAATGCAGCTTATCGGCCACAATGTACCCAATGTTATCCTTATTATTATAGGTGATGTACACTGTTTTGTCTGCTTTAGATTTTTGAGCAGCTATAAGCTCATTCATCAACTTATCTACCTCTATTTTCTCTTTTACCAAAACTATCTTATCGCTTTCAAAAGTAGCCACATCCAACACTCTGCTCACCAGATCATTTAAGCGGTTTAACTCATTGCGAGATGTTTGCAGGTAACGTTGCACTTTTTCAGGATCATTTAAAGCGTTATATTTTTGCAAGCCTTCTATTGCCACCGCGATTGTGGCGATAGGCGTTTTTAACTCGTGAGTCATATTGTTAATAAAATCGTCTTTTAGCTCACCTAATGCCTTTTGCTGATTAATGATCCTAATAATGTAGTAAAAAGAAAAGATGGTAAATAAGATCAATAATGCAGATAAGGTAAGCGTAGTCAGCATACTCCTGATCACCACATATTGCAGGTTCCGAAAAATTGCCCTGGCATAAAAGCTGTAGCGGTTTTGCAGAGTATAATGAGTTAATAAAAACATAAACCCATGATATTGATATTTATATTCATTGGTTTCACTATAAAACAGTTTATCTGTTTTGGGTGGGGTAGGTTTACTTGCTAATTGTATTTTAAGGTCAGCATTGATATGTATTTTGTCAAGCACTATTTTTAAATAGTTACTTAGTTTTAAACTATCGGCTTGCTTATAATTAGGTGGCATTTTATAGATGCCGGTATGCTCCGGGATCCAGCTATTTGGCAGTGTATTATGGTGGGTACTCATATAAATGCCCGATTCCGTCATACCATCATAAATCATCAGATCGTTAATAATGATGTTCATTAGGCGGGGATCATAGAATGCCATCTCGGTAATTATTTCAGGAATCGTGGCTTTATGTTTAATTTTTGACCTGTAATAATCAAACTTCATTCTATCAGTTTCAAATCCGGAGTTGCTTCTTGAGCCATGAAAAGAAATCCAGATAATAAACGGGGTATTAGCAGTACCTATACTGAAAGTGGCGGGTTGATGGCCAGAAACTGCCTGCGTTTGCGATGAACTATCTATTTTGATAACCGTTGTTTCTTCCGAAAGTCTTTTCACCATGACTACTCTTATCGAATCAAAATAATCTCTTTTGCAGCTGTCCAATGCCTGTTGCATAGCAGCATCTATTTTACCCCCAACTATTTTTTTGTTTGCCTTATAGGCATTAATACTCCAATAGGTTTGAAAAACAATGATGGCAATTAACGATAACGTGATTAAGATTAGTACGGTTTTAAGTTTCCTTTTCATGGTTTATTTGCTTGATGAAGATAAAAGTAAATACACCAATACCTGCAAGGCTCTTTTGTTAACATTGCTTAACATTAAATAATAAAATTTAAGATTTGGAGAGATGCGTGATTTAGTAGTCTGGAGACTATAGGCATAATAGTCCGAAGTCAGAGACTTTCGGACAGCGGAAAATATCCTGAATATCCTAACCCCATCGGGGTTAAAGCTTTGTAGCAATTTTAACAATAAACCTCTCCCTTTTATAATGCCGTAGGTACTAAACGCAGGTTGCAAACCTACGGCATACTAAAACATACCTCTTTACTTTCTACAAAGCTTATACTCCTAAGGAACCCTAAACCATATACATCTTAATTCGCTATTTGAAGTCTCCGACTTTTGATTACTATGACCCTGGTTTACAAAACATCAGTTTTACCCCCAAAATAAATTTTAACTTTGCCCCTTATGACGATCAGTGCGGCAACTTCATTTACATTATTAAATCAAACCCTGCTTTTACTGCCTCAGCGGGCCATTTACTGGGAACAACAAAAAGCTTTAATTGTAGCCGATGTTCATTTTGGCAAAGTGGGCCATTTCCGCAAGGCGGGCATAGCTGTGCCGCGCGATATGGAACAAAGCGATCTGGCCACCCTATCCGATCTTATTTATGAATACCAACCCGAAAAGCTGCTGTTCCTGGGCGACCTTTTCCACAGCGATATGAATAACGATTGGGATTGGTTCACCTTATGGCGAAGCCAGTTCCCCGGCTTACAAATTATATTGGTAAAGGGCAACCATGATATCATTGCCGATAGTAATTACCATCAGTTGAACATTGAACTGCACGACCAGCTGCTGATTGGCCCATTCCTAATGCTGCACCACCCGCTACCTGATGAAACGTTACAAAATACTGAAGGCTACATTTTTTGCGGGCACATTCACCCCGGCGTAAACCTGAATGGACGCGGCAGGCAATCCATAACACTGCCTTGTTTTGCCTTTGGCAACAAACAAGCCATACTACCTTCTTTTGGAAAATTTACCGGCAAAGTAGCCATCCGCAGCCAAAAAACCGACCGGATATTTGCCGTATTGAAAGATAAAGTTGTGGCTATTGATTAGGGATGAAGAATCAAGATATAAGAACCAAGAGACAAGAAGTAAGAATCAAGAATTGACAGACAAGAAAATAATGAGCGGCCATTCAATATTGTAAGTAAACTTATTTTATGAATTTCACTAAAAGTCTTGTCTCTTGATTCTTATTTCTTGATTCTCTTCTCTCTACTCTTGATGTGGCTCTTATACACATCTGACGCTGCCG
>NZ_JBCECK010000012.1:0-69156 GCF_039207105.1 Mucilaginibacter sp. | reverse complement strand
ATCTGCATCATCCGCTCCATGAATACCGATGCTATTAATCACGATCCGGCACTTACTTTTTTCCAGACCGGCGCCCAGCAGGGCAACCGGCCCAGTATGGGTTCATGGGTAAGCTATGGCTTGGGCAGCGAAAATAAAAACCTGCCTGCTTTTACGGTATTGCTATCTAAGGGTAAAGGGAACGGGCAGGGCGTTTACAGCAAACTATGGAGCAATGGTTTCCTTGATTCCATACACCAGGGGGTACAATTCAGCAGCGGTGAAGACCCTATTCTTTACCTGAACGACCCGGAAGGCCTTGACCGGCACGAGCGTCGCAAAATGCTTGATAAACTGGCCGAGCTCAACGACATCAATTATAAAGAATTTGGCGACCCGGAGATCAACACCAAGATTCAGCAATATGAAATGGCTTACCGCATGCAAACCGCCGTGCCTGAACTAATGGATGTATCGCGCGAATCTGATGATATTGTTAAAATGTACGGGCCGGAATGCTTAGTCCCCGGCACCTACGCCGCCAACTGCTTACTGGCGCGTAAACTGTCCGAGAATGGGGTACGCTTTGTGCAGCTTTATCATCAGGGCTGGGATCAGCACAGCAACCTGCCCCATGAAATGGCCGGCCAGGCCAAAGATGTTGACCAGGCTTCGGCGGCTTTGGTTACTGACCTGAAACAACGCGGCCTTCTTGACGAAACACTGGTAATATGGGGTGGCGAGTTTGGACGTACCAACTACAGTCAGGGTAAACTGGAGGCTGCCAACTACGGTCGAGATCATCACCCGCGTTGCTTTAGTGTTTGGATGGCGGGCGGCGGTATCAAACCAGGCTTAGTTTACGGCGAATCGGACGAATTTGGTTACAATATTGTCAAAGACCCGGTACATGTACATGATTTTCATGCTACAATCCTTAATCAGTTAGGTATAGATCATAAAAAGTTAACCTTCAAAAGCCAGGGCAGGCGCTACAGATTAACCGATGTGGCCGGTAATGTGATAAACGGAATAATAACCTGAGTGCTGATCCCCTCCTCTAACTCGAAAACCATCGGTCATTAAAAAATTAAAATCAAGGTATTCATCCTCAATGAAAAAAAAATATTCGCAACATTCTTCACTGGCGCATGGTATATGAAAAGTAGTCATAAAAGTATAGCAGAAGGGGCGCTATTTGCATTAAACATTTTCATTGTTGTTTTATTATTAGCCGGCGACCGGCTCGTGGTTCCGCAATGGGTGCAGCCCGTAGGTCGTATGCACCCACTCATCCTCCACTTCCCTATCGTTATACTAATGTTTGCGATGGTCATGGAATTTTTCCGTTTCCGCCCTGAGTTCATTAACGAAAGGCTGTATCAGAATTTCACTAACTATCTGCTGGTATTGGGCGCCCTGCTTTCTTCAATTACGGTAATTATGGGTTTGTTCTTGTCAAGAGAGCCTGGTTACGAGGGTGGCACTTTACAATGGCATAAATGGTTTGGTGTAACTGTGGCCTTTATGGGGCATGCGGTTTATCTTATTCGTAATACATCAAAATATACGGTTAACCTTGCCAAAGCAGCAGCTATTATTACCGTGTTTTGTTTAATTGTAACCGGGCATCTGGGTGGTAACCTTACCCACGGCGAAGATTTTGTTTTGGGGCCGGTGATGGATAAAAGTAAAAAAGCTGTACCAATTGACCAGGCATTGATTTATGGGGATGTAATTAAACCGATTTTTGAGGTTAAATGCCAAAGCTGCCATAATGCTGATAAGATGAAGGGAGGATTGATGCTTACCGATTCTGCGGCGATAATAAAAGGCGGAAAAACCGGTAAACTCTTTAAAGGAGGTAATCCGGCAATGAGCCTGTTGCTGCAGCGGATACATCTTCCGGAAACAGCTAAAAAACACATGCCTCCAACAGGTAAACCCCAGCTTACAGATGATGAAAAAACGCTGCTTTATTTATGGGTAAAAAACAATGTCAAATTCAAGAAAAAAGTGATTGATTTGCCTGCAGCAGATTCATTAAGAGTATTGGCAGCAACGGTATTGGCACCGGCAGAAAGTGTAGAAGAAACCTATGATTTTTCGGCGGCTGATGATCAGGATATTAAAAAATTGAATAATAATTATCGGGTAGTTTATCCCTTAGCGAGTGAATCGCCTGCGCTGGCAGTTAATATCTATAACAAAAGCACGTATAATATTAAAGTATTAGAGGAATTGACTTCTATCAAGAAGCAAGTAGTGTCGCTTGATCTGAACAAGATCCCGGTAAAAGATGCCGACCTGAAAACTATCGCGAAATTTGAAAACCTACGCACGCTCAACCTTAATTTCAGCGATGTTACCGGCAAAGGCTTAAAAGAGCTGGCCTCATTGAAATCTCTTAAAAGCCTTTCGCTGGCGGGTGTGAAATTAAACCCGGCCGATGTAAAACAGCTGACGGCGATAAAAAGTCTTACCGAGCTTGCTGTATGGGATACCGGATTAAAAGATGCCGACCTTGAAGCGCTTCAAAAAACCAACAAAACCCTTAAATTTTTAACCGGGTTTAAAGATGATGGTAAAGCTATAAAATTAACCAACCCTCAGTTAAAAAACACAGCAGTGGTATTTAAACAACGATACCAGCTGCAACTTGCCAATCCGGTAAAAGGTGTTGATATACGTTATACGACAGACGGCAGCGTGCCCGATAGCGTTAACGCCACGTTATATAAACCCGGAGTTGATTTAACCCAAAGCACGTTGATAAAGGCAAGAGCTTTTAAACCCGGCTGGATTGGTAGTGATACCGTTGAATTTAAAGTATACAAATGCACCTATACGCCAGATAGTGTAGCCTTTATTAAACAGCCGGATGGCCGGTATAAAGCTGATGGGCCCAAAACCATTATAGACAAGGAAATGGGCGGCGAAGATAATGGCAACAACAAATGGCTTGCCTCCCAACATGATCTGGGGATGCTCATGTGGTTCCGTACTCCTGTAACCATACACAGCCTCGGTTTAAATTCAATGCGCAAAATTAATGCACGTATTTTCTTGCCAGCCCAGGTAGAAGTATGGGGCGGCCCGGATGAGGAGCATTTAAAATTGATAGGTACAATTAAAACCGCGCCACCTCAAAAGCAGGACACTCCCACTACCATTAATCTGAAGTGTAAGTTAAAGTCTGTACAGCCGATATCCTGTATTAAACTGTTGGCCACTTCTCTTAAAAGTATGCCTGCCTGGCATCCGGCTAAGGGGAAACCGGCATGGGTGTTTACCGATGAAGTATTTATAAATTAACGTACTAAAACCTTTATCCGGTAAATTACTGTGTATGGAAAAAAGACAACACAAATACCCTCGCATATCGTCAATCTATTCAGCGATTTGATATGATTAGGGAAATTTTGATGTATTATCTAAACCTTATTCGCTCCTTAAACTCTTTACAGGGTTAGCCAACGCCGCCCTCACCGCTTTATAACCTACGCTTGCCCAGGCAATGATGACCGATGCTAATATGGACAGGATAAATATATCAGGCCCGATAGTGATCCTGTAGGTAAAATCCTGTAGCCATTTGTGCATAAAGTAATAGCCAACCGGAGCTGATATCGCAAACGCGATGACGATAAGCACTGTAAATTCTTTGGAAAACAAGTACACGATATGCCCCACAGAGGCCCCTAATGTTTTACGTATACCAACTTCTTTGGTGCGCTGTACCGCCATAAATGACACCAGGCCGTACAATCCAAGGCAGGAAATGAAGATGGCTATACCGGCGAATATTTTGAACAGCGTGGATAGCTGCTCTTCACTGTTATAAAAATGAGCTATGGTTTTATCCAAAAACTGGTATTCATACACCCCTTCGGGGTAAGTTTTGTTCCACAAGCTTTCAACACCTGCCATAGTTTGCCGCAGGTTTTGGGGACGAACCTTTATATTCAACTTGGCATACTGCTCTTTCCACGGCGCCATCAATACCGGCGGTACTTCTCCACGAAGCGATCTGGTATTGAAATCCTTCACCACGCCCGTGATTTCGGCCCTCAGGTTCTTATTATTCCAGAGCATGATGTTTTTACCTATGGCCTGTTTCGGATCGGTAATACCCAGTTTATGGATCAGGGTCTCGTTCACCACATAGCCGGATATCGTGTCTGATTTAGGGTATAACCCACCGGCTAAAAACTGAATATCGTATAACCTGAAATAATCGACATCGGCCCATTTCAGGCAAGCCCCAAAATCAACCTGCTTATCTGAATTGTTAAATTTAAAATCGCTGAACCAACCACCATTATCAGACGGCGCATATAAACTGGTGCTAACCGCTTTTATTCCCGGCTGCTGCAATAGCTGGTCTTTCAAGGCGCTAACCCGCGCCCTACCGGCACTATCACGTGGAAAAGGTACTGTAATTACCGCATCTTTATTAAAGCCGAGGGATTTGTTCTTAAAATAATTCATCTGGTATATTAATACCAGCGTTCCGATAACCAGGAACTGGGCTATGCAGAACTGGGTCACCACTAATACCCTGCGCAATGAAATTCCGCTTGCCCTACCGGCATTGATCTTATTTCGCAGTGCCGCTATCGGGTTAAATCCGGATAAAACCAGCGCAGGATAAAACCCGGCAAAAAAAGTAACACCGATAACTACACCCGCTAAAAACAATATCACTACCGGATCTGCCAGGAAACCGCTGCTCAACCGCACATCCAGCAGGCTGTTCAGCATAGGCAACGCGATAAGCGCCAGCACAGAAGCCAGTACAACAGCAAACAGCGTAATAATCAATGTTTCGGTAATAAATTGCAGCAGGAGCTGATACCGGTTACTGCCCAGCACCTTGCGTATTCCCACCTCCTTGGAGCGATTTACAGCCTGCGCAGTTGCCAGATTGATAAAGTTAACGCAGCCTATCACCAGCAGGAACAAGCCAATTAAGCTGATCACCCTAATCAGCTGTTTACTAAACGGGTGCCCACTGTAAACATCCACATCGGTGGTATAATGCATATCTTTCAATGGCTGTAATCGATAGGTCTGGTTTTTATTATAAGGTGCCGGAATATGTTTTTTGGCTAAGGAACCCAACTCGGTGTTCATCTGCTTTTCGCTGAGGCCCGGGGGTAAAACAACATAGCAGTTCCTGTCGCCGAAAGTACTTACCCAATCCTGGGCATTACCGCTCAAATCCCCATCCTTTTCAATAAGTGTGAGCCAGGAGATAGCCACTTTCATCGGAAAATCGGTATTTACCGGCATATTCTCTAATATACCGGTCACTTTCAAATCGCGCTTATTTTCGTAACGCACTATTTTCCCCATTGCCGTACGCCAATCGCCAAAAAACTTATCAGCCTCGTCACGGGTTAATACCACCGTTTTGGGTTCGGATAAGGCAGTAAGTTTATCTCCTGCGAGCCATTTGAAATTAAAAATCTGAAAGAAACCAGGGTCAGCATAGTAAGCCAGATCTTCTTTAAATTTTTTCACCACAGCACCATCGCTCCCAGCCGGAATAGAAAAATGCGAACCGCCATTCAGCATAATATTGGATAGCTGCTTGATTTGCGGAATATCAAGCTTTAATCCCTCCCCCAGTGGCAATGGTGTTCCCGATCCGGCATGAACACCATCAGGGCCACTATTTACCGTAACAATACGATAGATCCGGTCCCTATTGGCATGGAAACTATCAAAACTTGTTTCAAACTGAATAACCAGGAATATCAGCAGGCAGGCCGCGATACCTATAGCCAATCCGGTAACATTGATAGCGGCATAGCTTTTATTGCGCAACAGGTTACGCCAGGCTATTTTGAAGTAATTTTTGATCATTGTTTTGCGATTTAATTTCACATCGCTCCACCTGGGAGTCGTTTGCTGATACGAAAATACCGTCGCAAAACGGGTCGGACGTTCCAAATTATAATATGGGCCCTCTTTTTTTAGAGCATTTTTATATTCGACAGGGGTTTTACCGGTCAACTGTTTGAAAGTACGGTTAAAAGTAGTTTTAGAATTAAAGCCCGATTCAAACGCGATACCCAGCAAGGTTAAATGATCATAAGCCGGGTTAAGCATTTTTTGGGTAACCGCTGCCACGCGGTATTCATTGATGAAGTCGTTAAAGCTTTTTTTAAGTATAGTATTCAATATCCGCGACAGTTCATTGGGGTGCAGTTCAAGTTTTTCAGACAGGGAGCGTAAACTAAGATCCGGATCCAGATAGTACTGGTTAGTCTTTAGTATGCCCTTCAGCCAGGTACCTTTTCGCTTTGACTCTTCTGGCGGCGCCGGCTTAAAAACAGGTTGGGCAACGGAAGTTAAACCGGCATCCGGCCTCAGAAATGCGATAGCAGCCGTCCGGATCGAGACTATCGCCAAAAGTAGATATAGTGGATAATAGGCTTGCGCACCCGATTGATCGTGGTAATAAAAATAGTCAACGGTTACCACGAGTAGCCACAACAGCCACAAAAAGCCGAAAACAATTAGCAAGTGATGTAACCATTTCATTTCGTAGCGGCACCTGTCATTATTTTTAAATTCTATACGCCGGTAAAAACGTTCGATAAGTACGTAACAAAAATACAGGTATATCATGACCGAGATCAACGCAAACGCCTGTATAATAAGGTTCACCTGCTGAAAGAGCATCTTAGTATAAGTGCCCGATCCCGCTCTCCCACTTTCCCTGATCTCCAAACCGTGAACACCTAATTCAAACAACAACGGAATAAAGTGCAATAAATCCTTCAGCCGGTATTGATATGCAGGCCGGGTTAGCTTGAGTACATAAAAGAAAATCAACGGACCAAAAGCGAGCGAGAGTGGCAATGGCAACCAATTCCAGCGAGCGATATAACCATCAAGCCCGATATCCATAGCCAGTATATGAGCCAGATACAACACAACCACCATAAGCGCCAAAGCCAGGAACCGGTTTGCGGCCCTGTTCATTTTTGGGACAAACCACAAAAGCAGCGCAAGGCCCAGCCCAAGAAAAATAGCTCCAAAAAATGCAAAGTCGTAGGCGTTAATATGAAATGTATAGGTTCTCATCATCTTATATGCTCAATCCTTATTCCAAATTTACAACTTACTGATATGTAAAAACATAGACAATATCCCGAATTACAAATCGTAACAGAACCGAACATATACCTGTGCGGTTTTAGAATATTTTATACCCATTACTTTAAAATTAAATTGATCATATATCAATAATTCTCCAACTCCGCTGAGTCGCCTTTTCATTAGGCGGGAAGCGAAAGTGGAATATCGACCCTACTCCGAATTGACTAAGTATTTTGAGCAATTTTTCTACAGATAGCGTTATCCTGTAAATTATTTATCTTTATCAGAAAAGCTTTACTGATTTCCAGACATTCTTAAAGCTTTTTTTCGTCAACGATTATTCACCTCTGTATATAGCCCTTTAATAATATTTCAGTGTAAAGCTCGCCATGATATCAAAAAAACAGGAAGAACCGATCCGGTACCATGATGTCCCTTTTTTCCTGGTGCTTATTCCTGTGGTCAACGCACTTAATTATTATCTCACTTATACCAACATCAGTTTTAATACCCATACCCTTATAACTTTTCTTATCGATACTGTGGATGGCTACGCGGCATGGTGGTGCTTCAGGCTGGTGATCCTATACCTTGATAAAAAGATGCCTTACGCATCCGGACCCTTAAAACGCATCACCCTACAACTCATACTTACATCATTAACCGGCCTGGTTGTTATCATTATCTTAACAGAACTGGCAAACCTGATAGCAACGCAAGCACCGGTTCCGGCAAGCTTTTACCGGTACGATTTGTTTATTTTCCTGATCTGGTTTTTTGTACTGAACGGCATTTACATTGCATTATATTATTACCATGCCATGCGGCAGTTGGAACGGCTCAGGATAGCGGATAAACAAGTAAGGACAGAAGGCTTTACTGTAAAAGATGGCCGCCAACATCTGGTGCTGGCGTTTGATTCTATCGCAGCGTTTTTTGCCGATGATGACTACACCGCGGTGATTACGACCGCTGAAAAAAGGTATTTGCTGGATAAGTCGCTGGACCGGATTGAGCAACAGTTACCACCGGAACTATTTTTCAGGTTGAACAGGCAGTACATTGTTCAACGCAGCATCGTTGGGGGCTATACAAAGATCGAAAACGGGAAGCTGAGCGTCAGCATTTCCGGATCCGATTATTTACCCTCCTCAATACAGGTTAGCCGAACAAAAGCACCCGACTTTAAAAACTGGTTTGAACAGGTTTAATTCAAAGGCAAATTCATTACAGCTCGTCAACCCCAACTTCATTTCAGCGGAAAACCTGCTACAATTCACCGGGAAACACATTCTTCATCCTTGATATCGGCAGGTGTCCAAAATAATTTTGCGTCAAAAAATTATCAAAATGAAAAGGATTTTACTAACCTGGGTTACTGTTATTTTGAACATCATTACCCTGAATGCACAGAACAAAACCATCCACAATTGCCGCATCGTCGTGCCAATTAATAACAACTATGCAAAATCAGATAGCCTGCACGACATTATGAAAAGATATGTCAAAACCGGATTACCCGGCATCGTCATGGCAGTCTATTCTGAAAAGGATGGTTGGTGGGCCGGTGCCGAGGGTTATGCAAACATAGAACGGAAGAGGCCAATGGAAAACTGTGATCTGCAATACCTGCAAAGCGTTTCAAAAACTTATATGGCAGTAGCCATTATGCAGCTTAAGGAAGCGGGAAAGATAAATCTGGACGCTCCTATCAAAAAGTATTTGCCTGCAAAGTACACCGGCATAGTAAAAAATGCGGCTGCTATCACTGTGCGCATGCTGCTGAACCATACTTCGGGAATACCGGAATACTCGACCGATCCGGGTTTTGTTGCTTATGTGATGGAGCACCCGGCACACAAACTGACAACCGAATTTGTTATCGGCACTATTAAAGGTAAGGAACCGATGTTTGCACCCGGTTCAAAACATGTTTACTGCAACACCAATTATGAGTTGCTTGCGGTAATAGCCGATGCCATTACCGGAGATCATGCTGCTTATATAGCGAAACACATTTTTGAAAAGCTTGGGCTCCGCAATACCTTTTACCGCAATGATCCTGACTACCTGCATTACCCTAATCTGACCGACTCCTATTGGGACGTATTAAATACAGGTAAGCCCGCGAATATTTCAGCTATTCAACGTGCTAATGTAGCATCTTATATCGGCGATGATGGAATAGTTTGCACACCGGTTGACGCGGTGAAATTTTTAAAAGGGTGAACGGAAGGAGAACTGGTTTCCAAAGCCTCGCTTAAAGAAATGCTCCAATGGGTAAACGGTGCTGACGGCAAACCGGTTTACGGGTTAGGCCTCGAGTTTTTTGAAGCAGGCGGCATTCAGGCTTATGGGCATTCCGGCGGCGGCATTGGGGCAGGTTGTATCTTATTATATATCCCGGCCGCTAAAACCTATGTTTTTATTTCAACCAATATCGGCACCTTATTTCCCGGCGATCTGCCTGCAAAGGCCGGGCAATTGAAAGACGAATTATTGATGAACCTACTGCGATAATGTATAAAAAGACCGTTTCTTATCTGGCCCGGTTAACATATATCATTACATAAAGTGTATAGTAAACGAGACAAAATCAGTGTTTGGAAATGCGCCTATGCATCTCCCTAAGCATTGGCATTATATTTACTATAAGTAGTAAACAACTAAACTACGGCTATGAAAAGGACAACAACAAAAATATCGGCAATCCAAACAAAAAACATACTGAAAGCGATAGACCGCGAACTAAAATCCATACTGGCAAAAGATATCAGAAAAATGCAGAAACCTGAAATTAGGCAAGCAGCCTTTTTACAGATGATCTCTGCTTAAATCATTGTAACATCATAATAAAACAAGGGCATCAATAGGATGCCCTTGTTTTATTATGATGTTGTATATATTTTAACTACTACATAAGAACAGTCATCACTATTTAAGCCTTGAGTAATAAGCAATATCTCCCGAAAATACTTTTGATTCTTGGTCTTGCTGTTTTGCTGGGCCTGGAAGGCTTTTTTAGTTACAGACTGCACGAGCTATCTAAGCAACAAGAAATGATCAAGCTTGACCATTCCACGGTCAATAATATTTCTTATGGTCTTTTGTCTGTAGAACAATGGCGGGATGAGGTTGCAGGCATCGTGAACCGGCAGGTAAAACATTTCAAATTGACCTCCAAACAGAAACAGGAATTGCAAACTGAGGTTGAGTCGGTACTTTACGCCCTGATCAACAAGGCCGAGGCAATGGTTGAGAAGAAACCGAAAAGTCTGGTCGGAAAGATCCGAAAGTTTGCTATCAAATCCTTTGTCAAAACTGATAAGGTTAAGGCACAGGTTCCCGCTTTTGCCCGCTCCATCATCGCTAAGGCCGACAACCCCCACCAAAAGTCCAAGTTGAGTAACTTGGCCCTGGGGAAGTTTACCGAACTGCAGCATACAGAAAGTGTAGACAGCACTTTGCAGGCCAATCATGCGCTGTTTAACAGTATGTTTAAAAAATACCAGGTTCATTCAAAAGAGGAGTTAAACCAGAAACTTGACCGTACGTTAGAAGAAATTCGAGTAAGTATGTACCGTTTTTGTTTTTTAATGCTCGCCTGTATTATCGCTGTGCTGGCTTTATGGTGGATTTTGCGCAAGCGTACCGAGCTGCATGGTACGTTGTTTATCATGTCGCTAATGTTCGCGTTTATCCTGCTCGCGGTTGGTTTGAGCGCTTCAATGATCGAGGTTGACTGTCGCATCAAAGCACTGGATTTTGTATTGCTGGGTGAACATGTGACATTTAAAGACCAGGTGCTGTTTTACGAAAGCAAGAGTATTCTGGGTGTAGTGGAGGTATTGGTAAAACAGCCTGCTCTTGATTCGATTGCCGTGGGCATACTTATACTTTGCTTCAGCATTCTGTTCCCGGTCACTAAGCTCAGCTCCACCGGCATTCATTTACTCAGTAAAAAGAAACTGGCCGAAAACCGTTTCATCAAATATTTTGCTTTTCAATCAGGCAAATGGAGCATGGCCGATGTGATCGTGATCGCTATACTAATGACCTATATCGGTTTGAATGGTCTTTTGGATAAACAGCTTGCTTTACTAAATATCCGTGGCCAGGAGTTAACGCTGATCACTACCAATAATACGGCGTTACAGCCGGGCTATATCGTTTTTATCAGTTTTGTACTGTATGGGTTGATCTTATCAACTATTCTTAAATATATCACCCCGCATGATACCCACTAAATGAAATATACGATATCAAATATAATCATGCTTGCCGGGCTTAGTTTATTACTGGCCGGAGCTGCTTATGCAGGTTACCGGCTGGCCAGCATCTCCGCCGAGCGTGAGCAGGTTAAAGAAGATTACAGCCTGGCCAACAGCGTTACTTTCGGGTTGTTCTCCATTGATCAATGGCGCGACCGTATCACAGCTGTGCTGAGCGACCAAATACAGGATTACCATATCACAAAAGCGCAGCAGAAAGACCTCCTGATCATGGTGGAAAAGGAAATGCATGGGCTGGTGAGTAAAACGGTAGCTGAGATCAACCAACCGCAAAAAGGACTTGGTGCTAAGCTGAAAAAGTTAGCCTTTAATACACTTGTAGATTCAGCTGAACTACAGGCACAGGTGAGGCCCTTCGCCAAGACCATTGTGGCTAAGATTAGTAGCCCCGAAAGTGAAGCCCGTCTGAAAAACATTGCGGGCAGCAAAGTACACCAGCTTACAAGGCAGATCTATGACAGCGTCAGTGTGGCTAATTACAAGGTGACCAAATATGTGTATAAAAAATACAAGATATCAAACCCGGAGGCCTTTAACCAGCGTATCAATCAAAAGCTGGACACACTTAAAACGCAGCTCATTCAATATGTGTGTATTATGCTGGGTTGCGTACTGGTTGCGCTGCTGTTTTGGTTTACCCTGCACAAGAAAGTGCATTTACAAACACCGCTATTCATTTTTTCCTTGTTGTTTGCGTTCGTAATGCTGATCACGGGCAGCCTTTTACCGGTAATCGAAGTGGATGCCCGCATCCAATCCCTGGATCTGGAATTACTGAATGGCAAGGTGGAATTTAAAAACCAAGTGCTATTTTATCAAAGCAAAAGTATACTTGGCATCGTTAAAACGTTGATCGGGCAGCCCAAACCAGACGCCATTGCAGTTGGGATACTTATTTTATTATTTATACTAATACTGCCCCTTTTGCGACTCATCGCCAAAGGAGTCTATGTGCTCAGCCCCAAAAAGATGGCCCGTAACAGCACAGTTCGGTATCTCACTTTTGAATTGGGCAAATGGGACATGTCTGATGTGATGATCGTCGGTATGCTTATGACCTATATCGGCTTGAACGGCATCTTGAAAAGCCAGCTTGCCAGCCTGAATATCCACAATAACTTCCTGAATGTGGTCACAACTAACGGAACCTCATTGCAACCCGGGTATTTTATTTTTGCGGGCTACGTTTTGTTTGCAGTCTTACTGTCGTATATTCTAAAACGTGTATCGCCTGATGACGGGCTATGAAATGACCGAAGTACTTTATTAGTTTGTAGCGGGCAATTCCACAAAAAAGGTAGTACCGCTTTTTTCATCGCAATTAAACCAGATGCGCCCACCCAACAGCATGGTGTATTCACGGCATAGCACCAATCCCAGGCCCACACCACTTTCATTGGCGGTGCCTTTGACGGTACCGGAACTCAATTCAAAGATATTTTCGCTCAAAGCGGCGGGTTTTCCATTGCCGCTATCCTTTATAGTCAACAAACAGGTTGAACCATTACGGCTGGCATACAAATAAATGTGACCACCGGGGGCAGTAAATTTGATGGCATTATTCAGCAAATTCCGTATAATCAATTGAATCATATCAGCGCTGCTCAGGATGGTCGTGTTTTCCGCGAACACGCTTTCCAGCCGGATATTTTTACGGGCCGCAATGGCCTGAAACAATTGCAGTTGCGGCGACAACAAATCAGCCAACACCAGATGCGCCCTCTTTACTTCTCCGCCGCTCATCTGACTGGTTGACCAATACAGTACATTATTGACCATATCTAAGGTGCCGCGCGTAGATTGGAGTAACTGTGCTTTAATTTCCCGGCGTTCGGTTTCTGACAAATCGAATTCAGCAAGCATTTCCAGATAGTTTTGTATCAAAGACAGGGGGCTGCGCAAATCATGCGAGATAATTGAAAAAAGCTTATTTTTTTCCGCGTCCAATACCCGCAGCTTAGCCGCATTCTGCTGGGCTTCCAGCCGCTCGCTGTCATAACGTTTCCGGATAATATAAAAACAGGCCAGTACAATAACCACAACCGTTATATAAGCTGAGGTCATATCGATGAAACGATCCGCTCGTTGCTGATAAGTAAAGGGAATTAAATCCGGGCGCATAAACTGCAGCAAATGCAAACCTGCCAGCAAGGTGACGTTACTGCCTACCCAATACCAATATTCGCTTACAGGAACAATGGCGACCATCACAACCAGCATCAGCACAAAGAAGTAACCTGTGGGGCCATCAATACCGGAGTTCAAAAAGAAATTGGCTACAAACAGACTGGTACCCAGTAAACAATACACCAACCTGGCCGGCGTCGTCCGCCCGCCGAAACGAGACAGATAAAAGAGATAAACAACTAATGCCAAGGTAACCGCGCTGGCCAGCGCGATCTTGGGTAAACCTACCGCAAAATTTAACGGAACATTATAAGCCAGGGCTGCCATACTGATGGCCAGCACAGAATGAAAGATACGTACCGTTAACGGGAATGCCCCCGGCGGACCACTCACGAATTCACGGATACGGCTGAAAAACGGAGGGATCGGAGACATAAATTAAATAGGCACCTAAGTTAATTAAAAACTGTGAATTTATCCGCTACGCGTATTTAAACCTTTTCAAAACACGATAAAACCAGGGTTTTGAACGCACAATGACGTTATCAATTCCTTGATTTAGGTTTTGATTTCATAACAGCAAAATACGAGGAAGTAAAAGCCGACAGACTTTTATACCCTATCTTAAAAGCAATTTGACTAAGTGTGTATTGTTTGATATCCATCAATTCAATGCTTTTTAAAATGCGTATTAACTGCATATATTTCTGCAGCGTAATACCTGTTTCTTTTTTAAAGATTCGCTGTAAGCTGCGGACAGACATTTTTGCCATATCCGCAAGTTCGTCACTATCAAAATTATACTGATAATTGGCGTTGATATAATTACATACAGGGATTAAACGGATATCGGCAGGTACAGGAATTTGCAAGGCGTTGTTTTCATTGCAAAAATATGGCAGGCTTTTAAGCATTGCTTTCAGAAAAAGCGCTTGTTCTTCATCTTCAGTAACCAACTTATTCCATTTGGAAGCGTACAAGAGCATTTCTTTTAATACAGCAGGTGCAGGAAAAACGTGCACCTGCTCATAAAAACCCTCATTGGGAACGGATTTAAACAACACCAGCATTAAATTGACCGTTTTTGCTTCAGACGCGGCGCGGTGTGCCAAGCCCGAAGGTATCCAGATAACATGGTTTTGCGGGACAAGATATATTTTTTGCCCGATGTAAAAATATTGGTACCCCTCCTCTACAAAAGTTAGCTGGTAACGCTGATGCGTATGCTTATATTCCTCATGTCGCCAATTACCCTCATACCATACATAGGTATCTGTCAAGGTATCAGCTGCATACTTATCTTGACTCCCTTCCAATGATTTACGATTGTCGTTCTGCATATCATTTTTGGCAAAGTTAATAAAACCGCCAATACTAATTTTGTTTCGGGCTGTATGGGTATTGCATACAGCCCGAAGAAACTATTAGTAAAATAAACGTAATTAAAATGGACAAAAAAAATAAAATCGGGCTGTCGATATTGAGTGTGGCAGTCATTATACTGATCGCAGGCGATCTGCGTTCACCCATTACGGCGGTCAGTCCGGTACTCAGTGAAATAAAAGCAGCATTGGGGCTAAATAATATCCAGGGGAGTTTACTCACTTCTATTCCTTTGATCGTATTTGCAAGCTGTTCTGTTTTGGTAAGCAGGATTGCCGTTAAAGCGAATATTCATTACAGTTTAATTTATTCACTGATATTCCTGATCATGGGTTTATACCTCCGGGCTTCCGGCAGTGTAGGCATGTTATACTTCGGTTCACTATTACTGGGTTTTGGAATTTGTATCGGCAATGTAACAGCACCTGCTTACATCAAAAATCTGTTTCCTGAAAAGGTCGGCATGATGACCGGCGTATTTTCTGTTGCGATGAACTTAGTGGCAGCCCTGGCTTCGGGCTTTAGCGTTGCCATCGGAAAATGGACAAATTCAGGCTGGAAAGGTTCGTTGAGTGTTTGGATAGCATGGGCTTTACTGGCTCTTTTTGCTGTTGCTATAGAAACATTTTTCGGTGGGCATAAACCCTCAAAAAGAACTACTGCGGAGGCACCTAAAAGCGGATTTAATGTATTCCGGTCAAAACAGGCCTGGAACATCAGTATTTTTATGGGTATTCAGTCTTTGGTTTATTATTGCCTGGTAGCTTTATTACCTGTAGTGTTGGTTGACTACGGCATGAAAAAATCAGAAACAGGAATGGTGCTTTTGATTATCCAGTTGGCCATGCTGCCGGTTATGTTCATTAGCCCTGTTATTGCATCTAAACTGAAAGACCAGAAATCGATGATCTATGGTGTTGGTTTGCTAATGTTTATAGGGATAAGCATGTTAACTATACTGAAAGTACAATACATCTATCTGACGGCTGTTTTGATCGGCATGTCAAGCGGATTAGCTTTTAGCCTTTCCATTCTGTTTTTCTCGCTGAAAAGCAAGACGATGCACGGAACCATTAAAATTTCGGGAAAAGCACAATCAATAGGTTATCTGATAGCGGCTTTTGGGCCACCTGTTTTCGGGATATTGCACGATTGGGATGTGTCCTGGCATAGCTCTTTTTACTTCTTAATGCTAATGATAATCGTGATGACCATTTTTGGCAGAAAGGCTGCCAAGCCTCATTTTATTGAAGAACATTAATTTTTGATTATAGCCTATCTTCTTTTACGTAACCAAAATTGCAACGCCGCCAATAGGCGAAAGATGATATAGGTCAAAAAAATATATTGACTTTGGTCAACGTTTGGAAGCAAAAAATGTATTGACTTTTGTTGTACGGGCCCTATGAGGACACCTGGAATTTCAGTTCCTGTTGATTGAACCAGCGTTTACTTTATTACGCATAGCCGTATAGCTATATCCGGTTATACCGGCAAGCTTAGCGAGGATCTGACATTGATAAAACAGCTATGAATTATTCAAATATCCGCTTTATCAAAATATTTAATATACAAATTAAAACCAATGGAAACTAAAAAACTAACAACCGCTTCAGGTATCCCTTACACCTCGCATGTGAATGAAAACTCAATGACTGCCGGCCCGCGCGGACCAGTATTAATACAAGATTTCATACTACACGAAAAAATGGCTCATTTCAACAGGGAAAGAATTCCTGAACGAGTAGTACATGCCAAAGGCTCGGGCGCATACGGAACTTTTACCGTTACAAACGACATTACAGCCTATACAAAAGCAAAAGTTTTTGATACCATTGGCAAACAAACAAGAATATTTATGCGTTTTTCTTTGGTAGCAGGTGAAAAAGGAAGTGCTGATACCGAACGTGATCCGCACGGGTTCGCGATCAAGTTTTATACGGAAGATGGTAACCTGGATATAGTAGGTAACAACACCCCGGTTTTTTTTCTTAAAGATCCTAAAAAATTCAGTGACTTTATTCACACACAGAAACGTGACCCTTATACCAACTGTAAAAATCCGACGATGACCTGGGATTTTTTCTCACTTAATCCGGAAACACTTCATCAAGTATTAATTGTTATGAGTGATCGTGGTACACCTTACGGACATCGACATATGCACGGCTTTGGTAGTCATACTTACTCCTTTATTAACGCGAATAACGAACGTGTTTGGGTAAAATATCATTTTTTGACCATGCAGGGTATCAAAAACTTTAACAATGAAGAAGCGCAGCAAATGCGTGGAGAAAACCCTGACTTCGCGCAGCAAGATCTTATTTCGGCTATTGACAGAGGAGATTTTCCTAAATGGAAATTCAAAATCCAGGTGATGACAGAAAGCGAAGCAAAAACCTATCATATCAATCCTTTTGACCTAACCAAGGCATGGCCTCATCAAGACTTCCCCCTTATTGACGTGGGTACTCTGGAGCTTAATGAAAATGCCGATAATTATTTTGCCCACGTTGAGCAATCAGCTTTCGCACCAGCTCGTATTGTGAACGGTATTGGGTTTTCTCCTGATAAAATGCTGCAAGGGCGCATCTTATCCTATCCAGATGCCCAGCGTTACCGTTTAGGTGCAAATTATGAGCAAATTCCGGTTAACCGCTGCCCGTTCATGGTCAATAATTATGAACGTGACGGACAGATGCGTGTTGACGGAAACCAGGGCGGTGCGCCTAATTATGCTCCGAACAGCTTTGATAACATCATCACCGATTCCAGCTATGGAGAGCCGGCTTTACCGCTTGACAACTCAGTTGCTGACTGGTATGACCGTAATGCTGAGGGCGAAAATGATCATTACTCACAACCAGGAAATTTATTCAGGCTAATGGATGAACAAGCCAAAGAAAGACTCATCCACAATATCGTCACTGCCATGAGCGGTATTACAGGTCCAAAACGTGAGGAGATCATTAACCGCCAGATATGTCATTGGTTCAGAGCAGATATGAACCTGGGAATGGCCGTTGCAAAAGGACTGAATGTAGATGTCAGCCATAAAATAAGCTAATAAGGATTAAATTATTGATTATTAAACACTTTAATATTAAATCACATGGAAAACAAACAAGCTGTAGCAGTCCTGGAGGACCAGGCGCTTTCCAAACTCACTAAAGATTTTTTACAGGCACTAAACGGTCCGGGCGGCCCTGGCCTGGAAACCTTCCCCTATGATGAGGCAAGACAGGTGCTTGTCAATGCTCAGAAATCAGTAGAGATTGATTATTCAGGAATTGAAGAAACTGAAAAAACAATCACAGCAGACGGCTTTACAATTAAACTTAATATTGTAAAGCCAGAAGGCAGTAAAGAGATACTGCCTGTATTTATGTTCATTCACGGAGGTGGTTGGATTTTAGGTGATTACCCGACTCATAAAAGAATGGTACGCGAACTTGTTGTTCTTTCGGGTGCAGCGGGAGTTTTCGTGAATTATACGCCCTCTCCGGAAGCACATTACCCACAGGCCATTAACGAAATTTATGCGGCAACTAAATGGGTTGCAGAAAACGGTCAGGAGATTGGTGTAGACGGATCACGTCTTGCGGTTGTAGGTAATAGCGTAGGCGGAAACATGACTGCGGTAACCGCGATCCAGGCCAAAGAAAAAGGCGGCCCGGAAATTAAACTTCAGATCATGATGTGGCCGGTAACCTCTGCCACATTTGACTGGGAATCGTACAAGCTGTTTGGAGCAGATCGCTTTTTAACAACCCCGGTAATGAAATGGATGTTTGATGCTTATACTAAAGATGAAGAACAAAGGAAGCAAATACACCTTTCACCATTAAATGCCTCTATTGAACAATTAAAGTCACTTCCCCCGGCCCTTATTCAGGTTGCGGAAGCTGATATTCTCAGAGACCAGGGTGAGGCGTACGGAAGAAAGCTTGATGAAGCCGGCGTGCAGGTAACTACTATACGTTATAACGGCGTGATTCATGATTTCGGTTTGTTAAACCCATTGGCACATTTACCACAGGTAAAATCGTTGTTCTTACACGCGGCTGCGGAATTACGGTCTCACCTGTTTTAAACTACAGTTTAACATCTACCTTGAAAAACATATCTGTTAAAAACATAAAAACCATTAATGAAAACAAATATTGGTATACCACAAGAATTACTGAGCGAAGTAGCTCATGAACTAAATCACATCCTTGCGGATGAATATGTACTATACACCAAAACAAGAAATGCCCATTGGAACATTGAAGGGCCCAATTTCCATACTGTCCATGTATTTTTTGAATCACAATATAATGAGCTTGATGAGATCATGGATGGCGTTGCCGAGCGCATTCGTTCACTGGGGCATTATGCGCCTGCAACTTTGCAATCTTTCTTAAACTTAACACACCTTACCGAGCAACTCCGGGAAAAAAATGACAGCGCCGGCTTTATAAAAGAATTGCTCGGAGATCACGAAAGCATCATTATTCGTTTACGCGGATTGATCACTGTATTTGCAGAAAAAATGAAGGATGTAGGTACAAGTGATTATGTTACCGGACTGATGGAAACGCATGAAAAAATGGCCTGGATGTTAAGAGCACATTTATAATAGTTAATCTCTTAAATCAAAAAAACGGCTGTTTTCGGAATCGAAACAGCCGTTTTTTCTTGGATCGCGGATATGATTATTGAGCGGGGTAAACAACTCCTGTGATTTGCTCAGCATACTGCCATAATTTTTTTGCGGTAACATCATTCAACGCTGAATCACCTATTTTTGCAAGTGCCGGATAACCATGCAATTCATTTTCCCCATCAGGACCGTAATAAGATCCACCCTTAACGCCGGGCGCAGTTGCGGCATACAAAGTAGGTAACGCACCTTGCCAGGGCTGCATTACTACAGGATATTTTGCCAGTTGTACGTCAATATCATCTACATGTCTTTGTAAATCTGTTCTGGTGATACCCGGATGTGCCGCAAGTGAAAGAATTTGATCACCTGCTGATCGAATGCGCTTTTGCAATTCAATCGTAAATAGCAGATCAGCTAATTTACTTATCCCATATTCTCTTCTTGGATCATATGTTTTTTCTAACTTCAGATTGCTAAAGTCAATGTCATCAACCCATTTATGGGCGCCACTGCTTAAAGTAACAACTCTTGAATGAGGTGTGTTCTTTAATAAAGGATATAAATAACCGGTTAATGCAAAATGACCGATGAAGTTTACGCCAAATTGTAATTCAAAACCTTCTTTTGATTTAGCCGGCGGGCACATCATTACGCCTGCGTTATTAATGAGTAAGTGTAATTGCTGATATTGCTTTACAAAATTATCCGCAAATTCTTTTACAGATTCCAGACTTGACAAATCAAGCAAGGCCGCTTCTACATTGCCATTTCCGCCGTTCGCTCTTATTTTATCAACAGCTTGTTGTGCTTTATTGGTATCACGGACAGCCATAATAACGTTTGCCCCTTTTTCATATAAAGCCAACGCATCTTCAAATCCTAATCCTGTATTTGCTCCTGTGATAATTACCGTTTTACCTGTTTGGTCAGGGATATTTTCTTTAGTCCACATCTTTTATACTTTTAAGTACAAAATTAGGTATGCTAAGATTTGCATTCAATACAAGCCTCAAACGAATAGATACAAAAATCAAATATTTGTTTGATTTCGGTAAGATGCAGGTGTAACACCTTCATGCTTTTTGAAGTAACTATTGAAGTGATTGGGATACTCAAATCCTAAAGCATAAGCGATATCTGCAATATTCCAGTCACTATATCTTAGTAAGGCTCTTGCCTCATTCATCATTCTTTCAGTAATGATCGAAGTGGTTGAATGCCCTGTAACCTCTTTAACCACATGATTCAGATGATTAACATGTACAGCCAGCCGCGAGGCAAAATGGCTTGCTGTACGGATTTGCAGAGGTTGCTCCGGAGACTGTATCGGAAACTGTTTTTCCAACAACGCTAAAAACGAATTTGTAATACGGCTTGCCGGATAAACAGGATGACCAATAGAAGATACGCCCTTATTTTTTAATCCCTCGTAAATTAGCAAATAAATATAGTTCCGTATGATGTCTTCTTTAAATGCAGATGATGAGTTTACTTGTTTGATCAGCATATTAAAAAGCGCCTTTACGGTTACGAATTGCTCCTGATCAAGAAAATAAACGTCGACATTGGCCGCGTTAAATAATGGTGAGGCGCGCATGTTTTTGTTTATTTCAAATGTATTCAGAAATTCCTTTTTAAAAACGCACCAGTAACCTGTCCGGGTTTCACTTAAACTTTCATACGCATACGGAACTAAGGGATTTGTGAAAAATAATGCCGGTCTGTCAATAAGAATGTCCTTATCATCAAACAACAGCCGTCCGTCGCTTTCTATGAGCCAAATTTTGTAAAAATCATTCCGTCGGAGTGGGATACTGATTCGTTCACCAGTGTATTGGTAATGTTCAGCATTAACAATAACATCTATTTCTTTTATGCTATGGTCTTTTGTTTTGATAGCCATAAATAAAGGTATTAAATCAGCTGATGTTCCCTGATCAGGTCGATGACTCCGATTAGATTGTCCTCTGCCGATTGCTGCCACAACATCACAATTTCAGCTTTCTGGGTCAGATCTTTCAGTTCGATCACTTTTATTCCCGGGTAATTTTTTAAACTGGACAGCGGTTCAATCGTCAGGCCAACGCCCATTTCCACAAGTCTGATACTCGTGCCTGCAAAAGGCGTTTCATGGACGATTTGTGGTAAAAAGCCAGCCTCAACAAACATAGACTCAATCAGCGCCACATACATCGGGCCTTCACGCTTGGGAGCAAGAATAAACTTTTCATTTTTCAAATCGGCAAGTGACCGAAAAGAATCCGAAGTCATGACATGATCTCTGGGTAAACCAACCGCAAAGTTTTCCCGAACCATCAGTTTACTTTTAAATCCTTCCGGTATCTCCGGATTTGTCGAAAACCCAATATCGATATCGCGATCCTTCAAAGCTTCGTACTGCCTGGCATTGTTAAATTCCAGTAAAATGATTCTGATATCTGGAAATACATCATTGATCTGCTTAATGAGTCCGGGAAGGAAACTTTGCATGACCGAATGGGTATAGCCGATTCTGATCACCCCGGATTCCCCGCGATGCAGGCTTTTTGTCCTGTTAACGGCATAATCATACTGCTGAAGCATACGTTCAACCTCATCCCTGAAGTATTTGCCTGCCGGTGTAAGTTCCACATTCCTTTTATTGCGGATGAACAATTGTGCCCCAACTTCATCTTCGAGGTTTTTGATTTGCCGGCTTAATGCAGGCTGTGCAATAAAAGATTTACCAGAAGACCTGGTGAAATTTAACTCTTCCGCAAGCGTGATAAAATTCCGAAGAACAGAGACATCCATCTTATGCGTTTTTGTTATTAATAAATCAAAATTAAGTATTTTTTATTATTAATAAGAACCTTTTGATTTGTAAAAAAATAAATGAGATGAAAAGTATAATCAATCAGGCATACGATCCGCAACATTTCAATCAGGCTGGTCTACAAGTAATCGAAAGCCTTACGTCGGCGTTTAAAAAAGCGCAAACATTACCTATACCACACACCATTCAGTTCGAATTACCTGAAGATCAATTGGCCTTTTGGCAAAATGACCTGGATAACCGAGAAGATACCAATTTATTGAATTTGCTCGAAAACGTCATGGCGAAATCAATCAATCTCCATAGTCGGGGCTACCTCGGCCACCAGGTACCGCCAACTTTGCCGGTCACCATCCTAACATCGGCAATCATTGCTTATCTAAATAACGGTATGGCCGTGTATGAAATGGGAATGGCAGGAAACGCGATGGAAAAATTGGTGATTGCCTGGCTGGCAAAACATTTCGGTTTTGGCGAGGAAGCCTCCGGCCTGGTAACCTCGGGAGGAAGCCTCGGCAACCTGACGGCCTTAGTAGCCGCCCGAAACTATTACTGCTTTCAACATCCTCAGGTTAAAGCAGACGAGCTGGCGATTATGGTATCCGAAGAAGCACATTATAGCATCAGCAGGGCCTTCACGGTAATGGGTATTCCGCTTGAAAACGTTATAAAAATACCGGTAACAGATCAATTCAATATTGATATTACCCAATTAGAAACCTTGTATGCCAATGCACAATCAAAACACGTCTTCTGTATAATAGGTTGCGCTTGTTCAACGGCCACCGGCGCCTATGATAATCTGGCAGCTATCGCAGATTTCGCAAACAAACATCAGATCTGGTTTCATGTGGATGGAGCGCATGGCGCACCCGCCATTTTCTCGCCATCTTATGCCCATCTTTTGAATGGCATAGAGCGGGCCAATTCAATTATTGTGGATTTTCACAAAATGATGATGGTACCCTCCCTATCTACTGCGCTGATCTTCCGGGATAAAAAACTTTCCAGATATACCTTTACTCAAAATGCGCAATACTTGTGGGATGATTCACAAAGCGATGAATGGTACAATTCCGGTAAACAAACTTTTGAGTGTACCAAACCAATGACCATCCTGCATACCTACGCCATTATGAAAATTTATGGCGACCGGATTTATCAGGAAAACATCGAGCACCTGTATGGACAGGCTAAAATTTTTGCAGGCTTATTAAAAGACACAGGAAAGTTTGAACTTGCCTGTGAGCCGCAGGCAAACATCGTTTGTTACCGTTTTACAGAGGGAAAAGGCGACCTGGATGAGCTCAACCGCCAAATCTTAAAACGAACATTGGATAAAGGAAACTTTTACATTGTCAGTACAACCATTGGCGGGCAGGTGTATTTGCGTTCTTCCATCATGAACCCAATGGTAACCCAAAGCGATCTGAAAGAACTGATCGGATCTATAATCACAATTACGCAGGAAATGGATAAATAATAAAAGTCGGATCTTAATAGTATAAACGCGTCTCAAACTTGATGTTACAATTGAACATCAAGTTTGAGACGCGTTAGAATTAAAGTTGCCTTAACATTGGATGTTTAATTTTGCTTAGTCAATGGAGCATTCATCTGATTTAGCCTTACTTCAACAAATTAAAGCAAATGATCATGCTGCTTTCGACGTTTTGTTCGACCGTTATTGGGAGAAACTCTACAAAGCTGCATTCGCCCGATTAGGTGATGATGGAATTGCACAGGATATTGTTCAGGAAATATTTATAAAAGTCTGGCAACGCCGCGAAAAGCTCAGCATTAATACATCGATCGAAAATTATTTACACGGTGCTGTGCGTTTTAGTGTGATCAGTCATTTCCGTTCACAACAGGCCAGCGACCTTCGGATGCAGGATGCCCTGGAGCGTATCAATCTGCTCGAAGATTCAATAGATGCCATTGCCGATTACATTGAACTGGAAAAAACATTGGAAGAGGCGGAAAACGGCATGCCCGAAATGCTAAAAAAAGTTTACAGGCTGCGCTGCGATAATCTTTCCGTAAAAGCCATTGCCGGCGAATTGGGTCTGGCTGATCAAACCGTTAAAAATTATATTGCAGAGGCTACGCGCCGTTTACGCATCGTTATTGTCGAAAAATATCCCGAAAAGCACCTCACCTATCTGGCTTTACTGCTACCACTACTTCACAAATAATTAACATAAAGATCATCTTAATTATAAGTACCCCGAAGGGTTTTCAGCGACTTAATACTGATAACCCGGGATATGGATATTGATAAATTAAGAAAAAAACTAACCGCATACTCAAAAGGTAAAGCTAACGAAACTGAGAACGCCTTAATTGAAGCCTGGTACAACTCCTATAATGATAAGGAGCAGGATCTGAGCCAAGCTGAAAAGCAGCGCGTCAGGAATATGATATACGCCAAAGTGAAACCTGGTTTGGCTAAGCCTTCTGTTTTCCGATTGCCCATGTTTCGTATTGCGGCAAGCCTGTTGGTCTTTGTCGGCTTATCGCTTATGTTTTACCATTTACGAACCCTTAGCCTGGCTAAAAAGCAACCGGTTTATACTACCATCCATACCTCAACCAACGGGCTTAAGCAAATTAACCTGCCTGATAGTTCGGTGGTATGGCTTAATGCCGCCAGTACCATTCAGATACCTGTTGAGTTTAAAGGCCATCTGCGCGAAATCAAACTGATTGAGGGTGAAGCTTTTTTTGAAGTAAAAAGAGATGCGCAACATCCATTTGTGGTTCATACCGGTAAATTAAATGTACAGGTGTTGGGAACCTCTTTTAATATACGTTCCTATCAAAAATTAAATAACATACAGGTTTCGGTGGCTACCGGTAAGGTAGGCGTGGTTAAAAGCGGTAAATGCCTGGCCATGTTACTTCCCGGCCAGCAATTGAGTTACGTCACCGTTACAGGACTATATCACCAGCAAAGTGTCAATGCTAACGATGCCCAAAGCTGGAAAACAGGGTACACTACGCTATCGCAAGCTAATTTTCAGGAGTTGGCAGTGGTAATCAATAACATATTTGGTTTATCGCTTAAGCCGGGAAATGAGCATGTACACAGTTACCTCTTTAGTCTTCGTATTCAACACAACTTACCGGCAGACCAGATACTGAAAGTGATTAGCCAGATTCACAACACGCATTTCAGAAAGGAGGGCAAGGAAGTAACTCTCTACTAAACCTCCGGAAAAAACAAACGGCCCTGTACGTCAATACAGCGCCGTGTAATAATTTTTGCAAACCAACGGACGGGAATCCAGGTTTGCAATGCCCAGCAAATATTTCACACTTACAAAAGCAATCAAAAATATGAATTTCTATACACTGTTATGGAAGCAATTTATGCGAACTACTATTTTAGCATTTAGTATCCTGCTCACCGTTGGGCTGCTGTATGTGCAGGCAGCAAATGTTAAGGCTCAGGGCCTTAACAGCCGCATCAATGTGTCAGTTGGCAACGAAAATTTGTCGACAGTAATTAAAAATATCGAAAGCAAATCTAACCTGATATTTGCCTACGATGAAGCCTACCTCGGGTTAAAAAATATTTATGTAAAACCCGCCAGCTTTACCAATGCCCCTCTTGAAACAGTACTCACCAACGTTTTAAGATACTCTGGCATCGGTTTTAAAGAAGAAGCCGGAAACATCCTGTTATTTAAACAAGGCTCAGGCAAAATTGCCGGCCGCATTACCGACGAAACAGGTGCGCCCTTACCAGGTGCATCGGTAAAAATTGCCGGTACAGGTACCGGCGTAATGACCAATAATGATGGCAACTACACGCTTACCGTACCCGAAGGCACCTATACCATTGAGGTAACTTTTGTTGGTTACTCCAAAAACGAAACTAAGGATGTAAAAGTTGCAGCTAATAAAACGGCTACGCTTAACGTGAGCCTAACAGGCGGTAACTTGCTTAAAGAGGTTACCGTAAGTTATGGTAAACAACGTGCCCGTGATATTACAGGTTCAATAACTGAGTTAAGCGCGGCTCCTTTAAAAGATATGCCGGTAATACAGTTTGCACAGCAACTGGAAGGAAAAGTGGCCGGTGTATCAGTGGTACAAAGCAGCGGCCAGCCGGGCAGGGGTATAGATTTCCGTATCAGGGGTGCCGCGTCATTTTTTACTGATAACCAACCTCTGTTTGTAATTGACGGAATGCCCATAACCGGAAGCATCAACAATATTAACCCCGATGAAATTGAGAGCTTTAGTATTCTAAAAGATGCTTCAGCCACGGCCCTATACGGTTCAAGAGCATCAAACGGTGTAATATTGATAACAACCCGCCACGCTAAACCGGGTACAGGTACTTCGGTAGAATTTAATGCTAACTACGGTGTACAATCTATCCCTGGCAACAAGGTGCCAAAAGTGATGAACGCCGAGCAATTTGCCGAGTTTATGAGAGAACGCGCGCAGGATGGTTTATTATATGAAAAAAATTATAACATAGCTAATGACTACAAGGCCGCTTACCTTGATGTAGATCCCTCAAGTTATGGTACCGGTACCAACTGGTATAAGTTGCTTACACGTACCGCACCTATCCAGAACTACGATGTAACTATTCAGTCGGCAACAGAAAAATCATCTTCAACAGCTATTGTAAGCTACTCAGACCAGCAGGGTGTTTTAATCAACACCGGCACGCGCTTATTTTCCGCACGAATCAATAAAGATGTATCTGTAGCTAATGGCAAGCTAAAAATCGGTTTCAACCTGGCGCCGAGTTACCGTTTAGACCATAATAACCGTTTAACAACCGATGGTGTGGGCGGCTTATTCGAGCGTATTTTTGAAGCCAGTCCCCTGATTTCCCCTTTCAATGCCGATGGTTCTTATAACCGTGTAGTAAACTCGCCGGGTATGGTTGCCTATGTTAATCCGCTGGCCCAGTTTAAATTAACCAATGATGATTATAAAACCACGCGCATACTGGGAAATGGCTATTTGAATTACGAGGTTTTAAATGGCTTAATGTTAAAGGTAAACGTAGGTGTTGATAAAGGCGGCGAAACACGTAACTATTATCAATCAGGTATCGTAACTTCTACAGCTAATAACCCAACCGGTACCAGTAGTTCGGTAGATAATGGTTCATATACAGCCGAGGGATACCTGAACTACACGAAAACATTTCATCAGGATCATCACCTGCAGGTATTAGGCGGCTATTCTGTTCAAAAATATTCTTCAACTGCTAATACGCTAACCGGCTTAGGCTTCCCTAATGACGATATCCCATATTTAACCGCGGCTACAAGCGTAACCGGAAATAGTAGCTATACAGATTATTCATTGTTATCTGTCATCGGGCGTATTAACTATGATTATCAAGGCAAATATCTATTGCAGGGTGCATTCCGTAACGATGGATCTTCGCGTTTTGGCGCAAATTCCAAATACGGTAATTTCCCTTCAGTATCAGCAGGCTGGGTAGTAAGCGACGAGAAATTTATGGAGCGTTTTAAAAACGTAGATCTGTTTAAAATTCGTGCCAGCTACGGTGTAACAGGTAACAACTTCTTTTCGAGTAATTATGTAGCGCAATCTACTACCTCAAATTACTATTACGATTATAATAATACCATTACACAGGGTACTACGATCAGCAATTTGGGTAATGCCAATTTACAATGGGAGCGCAGTTTGCAACTTGATTTGGGCTTTGACGTAAGCTTATTGAAAAACCGTATCAGTTTGACGTATGATTATTATCACAAAATTTCTGACCACCTGATACAGGCAAGGCCATTGCCAACCTCATCGGGCTATACAACAGTTTATGATAACGTTGGTAAGCTGGCGTTCTGGGGTCATGAAATTACCATCAACACTGTTAACATCAATAACCGCGATTTTAAATGGAACAGCGCTTTCAATATTTCATTTGATCGTAACATTATCAAGAGTTTGGTATCACCTGGTTACATCCGCAGAAATAATACCGTAACATCCGATTATTTCCGCCAGCAGGTTGGCCATCATTTGGGTGAGTTTTACGGCTTTGTTTTTGAAGGCTTGTATAAAGACGCGGCCGATCTGGCCAACTCACCAAAGTACCTTGCAACAGCTACCTCGCCTAATGGCTCATCAGATGTAGGAACCATCAAAGTTAAAGACCTTAATGGCGACGGTGTGATTGATGATGTGAACGACCGTACATTTATCGGCGACCCTACCCCTACTTTTACAGGTGGTTTTACCAACAACTTTACCTACAAGCGGTTCGACCTGAATATACATACCTCATTTTCTGTAGGAGGGAAAATCCTGAATGCTGCAAAATGGGCTTATCAAACCAATATGGACGGTTCACGTGTGCCGCTGGTGGCAGCGCTTGACCACTGGCGTTCTCCTGAAGATCCGGGCTCGGGCATTTACCCGCGTACTAAAACAGGTACCACAGCAATAGGCCGTGAAGTAAACACACAATGGATAGAGAACGGCTCATACTTCGCCATCAAAAATATTTCGCTGGGTTATAGTATACCGTTTAAAAATAATATCGCTTTTAAATCGCTTCGCGTTTTTGCCTCAGTACAACAGGCATTTGTATTTACAGGTTATTCAGGCATGAATCCGGAAATTAACCTCACCGGACAAGACCCAACGCAAGGTATCGGTATTGATGAAAACGCCTATCCAATCCCAAGGACTTTCTCATTAGGTATTTCAGCCTCTATAAAATAATCAAAATCAAAACTTAAAAAGAGCATAATGAAAAAAATATATATTTTGATGGGGCTGGTATTATTGACAGCAGCCTCATGCAAAAAAAGCTTTATTGACTTAGCGCCCAAATCATCATACAGCGATCAAAACTATTACCAAACCGATGCCCAGTTTGGGCAGGCGGTTACGGCTGCTTATTCAGCTTTGCGCTATGTAGTTACAACGGACTACCTGTTTTCTGAAATGCGCTCAGATAACACCATATATCAATCATTTTTAAATAACAGGGGTACAGCATATACAGATCGCGAAAAGCTTTCTGATTTTATGGATGCCTCAACCGATAGCTATACAGCCGCCGAATGGCAAAAAACTTATCTGGTAATTTCACGTGCCAATATTGTGATCACAAGGCTGAAAACCGCATCTGGTATTCCCGATGCTTCGGTGAAAAGCTATGATGGGCAATGTAAATTTTTGCGTGCGCTGATGTATTTTAAACTGGTGCGGTTGTTTGGTGGTGTCCCCCTGTTTGTTAAAGAAGTGACCACGCCGGAGGATGCCTTTTTGCCACGCTCGTCTGTAAATGATGTATATAAACAGATCATTGCTGATGCTACAGATGCCATAAACGAACTGCCGGTGCCAACAAAGTTTCCGCAAACGGGTGTAGCTACCAAAGGTTCGGCTACCGTATTGCTGGCAGATGTTTACGTAACGTTAAAACGCTGGGCTGATGCTGAGACACAATTAAACACCTTAGCGGCTATGGGATACAGTTTAAATGCCAATTATGCCGATACCTTTTTACCTGCCAATAAAAACAGCAAAGAGTCGTTGTTCGAGGTGCAGTTTTTAGATGGAACAGCCACCGGCTCTACGCCAGATTCATTGTGTTTTCATTTCCTGCCGCGCAGTAAAAACACATCGTTAATTACTTCCCTGGCTATTGATAATACCACCACTGGTGGTTGGAATACCCCCACCCAGGATTTGATCAGTAGTTACGAAACCGGTGATAAGCGCCTTGATGCATCCATCGGTATTGCCGAAGGAGTATACGATGGCAGTAACTATTTTACTTATTCGGCTGCAAAAAGCGTGGTAAACTACAGCGGACCGCCAAGCGGCAAAACTGCTGTGCCCTATGTTAAAAAATATGAGCATACACCGGCTTACATATCAGGTTCTGCCGATGATTTCCCGATCTATCGTTACTCCGAGGCCCTGTTATTATTGGCCGAAGCTCAGAACGAGCAGGGCAAATCGCCATTGATCGCGTTAAATACTGTTCGTGCCCGTGCCGGTCTGCCTGCTGTAACCGGCGCCGACCAAACAACCTTGCGCAATTCTATTTTGCATGAGCGCCGCATTGAACTGGCTTTTGAAAACAAACGCTGGCATGATCTGGTGCGTACCGGCAATGCAATTACGGTAATGAATGCTTTTGGCGTTAAGCTGAAAACCCAGATCAGCTATATTTCACCAGATTCATACATCGTTACCAACGATAAATTGCTATACCCGCTACCCCAGGCCGAGGTAGGCCTGAACACAAAGCTTACACAAAACCCGGGTTATTAATTAAAACTTATTATCCCCCGTTGCCTTTCAAGCAACGGGGGATTTCATCTTAAAACATAAAATGGCAACATCACTTAAAAATATAGCATTAGCATCATTGGCTACAGGCATGCTTTCACTTGGTAACCAAACAGCGGCAAATGCTGCTACATGGATTGATACCGTTCTGAACGTGCCTGGCACTGCTGCCGTGGTTAAACCTGGCGATTTTAGCATCGCCGTATTACCAGATACCCAGTACTACCTGGCTCAGGCACAGCTTGGCGGTACCTTTGAAATGTTTAAAGCGCAGATTGAGTGGATACAAAAAAACCAGCAGAAAGAAAATATCGCTTACGTTGCCCACATGGGCGATATTACCGAACATGGCGATAATCCGGTAACAAACAGATCGGAATGGTATCTGGCCAAAACGGCATTGTATGGTTTAGAAAACCCGGTGAGTATTCCTTATGGACTAAGCGTAGGTAATCATGATCAGTTTCCGTCGCAATACCCGGTTAGCGGTACTACCAATGGGTATAATAAATATTTTGGCGTTCCGCACTTTGAAGGCAGGCCTTATTATGGTGGCCATTACGGCAATAATAATGACAGTCACTATGACTTGTTTACCGCCGGTGGCGCAGATTTTATCGTATTGTTTCTGGAGTTTGACTCGCATAATGAAGATCAGGCAAAATTATACGGTTGGGCAAACGATGTGCTTAAGAAAAATTCATCTCGCAAAGCTATTGTGGTGAGCCACTCAATTCTGTACTATGCTCCTGTAGCCGGGTCTCTTACCCCACAGGCACCATTCAACGCAGAAGGTAAGGCTATTTATGAGGCTTTAAAAGACAACCCGAATCTGTTTATGATGCTTTGCGGCCACGTTGGCGACAATGGAGAAGGATATCGTGCTGAAACCTACAATGGCCATACCATCAAAGCCTTTTTAAGCGATTATCAAAGCCGGCCAAATGGCGGCAACGGATTAATGCGCTTGTATAAATTCTCGGTAAAAAACAATGAGCTGTCTGTTCGCACATTCTCACCTTATGCCAAAGCAAACGAAACTGACGGCGATAGCCAGTTCACGGTGCCTTTGTTTGATAACCCGGTTAAGTAAACGACAGCGAAAATCATTTATACCTACCCTGTTGCTTATTCTCAAAATTGGATTTGATCATTTTTAATATTTTTTCAATTCGGTAATTTGTCTTCAAGATTCATTAAACCTTGCTAAATTTATCCTATAAATTAGCTACTCATGACCAAAGCCAAATCGTTATTAGCCCTTATAGGGTTTATAGGAATTTTTACAGCAACAGCAGCCGATGTACCCAAACTCCCAAAAGCTGCTGCCAAAGAGCCTGTGGATTACGTTAACCCTTATATCGGTAACATCAGCCATATGCTGGTACCTACCTATCCAACTACGCACTTACCCAACAGCATGATGCGTGTTTTCCCGGTACGTAACGATTACACCAGCAACCACCTGGGCGGCTTACCTTTAATAGTTACTCATCACCGTTCCAGGTCAACCTTTAATTTTTACCCTTACCAGGGCGATGAAAGCGGCATATCACCAAAATTAAATTTAAGCTACGATCAGGAAAAAGTCACCCCCTACCGTTATCAGGTATACCTTGACGAATTAAACATCGGTGTTGACTTTGCGCCTTCGCATCAGAGTGCTGTTTATCAAATATCATTTGATAAACAAGGTGCACCTTATCTTGTATTTAACTGCAGACGCGGCCAAATAAAAGCAAACGGCAAAGTAATCAGCGGTCATCAGGAGTTGGACAATAAAACAGCTGTTTATGTTTACGCGGTAACAGATGTAGCTCCGGTTAAAACAGGTGTGCCCGCAAGTGGCAAGGTAACATGGGACGCCGAGCCCGCGGCTTCTTTAGCGCTGCTGTATCCTGCCGGAACAAAAAAGATAGGCATCCGTTACGGTGTATCTTTCATCAGTGTAGACCAGGCGAAGAAAAACCTTGAGCGCGAAATTAAAGGTTATGATGTAAATGCCGTAGCCTTAAAAGGTCGTAATATTTGGAACGAGGCTCTGGGTAAAATAGCGGCATCAGGTGCCTCAGATAAAGAAACTACCGTTTTTTACACATCGCTGTACCGCACTTATGAACGGCCGGTATGCATCAGCGAAGATGGCCAGTATTTCAGCGCATCAGACGGAAAAGTGCATCAGGACGAAGGTCACCCATTTTTTACCGACGATTGGCTTTGGGATACCTACCGTGCAGCTCATCCTTTACGCATTTTAATCAATAAAGCTGCCGAAAATGATATTTTGCGTTCGTACATCCTGATGGCGCAACAAACCGGCGAAAACTGGATGCCCACCTTTCCTGGTATTGACGGCGACGATCGCGGTATGAATTGCAATCACGGCGTGGCTACCATTGCAGATGCCTGGAATAAAGGCCTGAGGGGATTTGATCTGGCAAAAGCTTACGAAGTTTGTAAGGGCGCCATTGAAGATAAATCGTTATTACCCTGGTCGCATGCGGTACCGGCAGGCGAGCTGGATGACTTTTATAAAAAGAATGGTTATTTCCCCGCTTTGAAACCCGGTGAAAAAGAAACTGTCGCAAACGTGAATAGCTGGGAAAAACGTCAGCCCATCGCAGTCACGCTCGGAACTTCTTTTGATGAATGGTGCCTTTCGCAAATAGCCCTCGGATTGGGAAATAAAAAAGACGCAGATCATTATCTCCGTGCTTCGTACAATTATCGCCATGTTTTTAACCCGAAAACAGGTTTCTTTCACCCGAAGGATAAAGACGGCAATTTCATTGAACCGCTGGATTACCGCACCTCAGGTGGCCCCGGAGCCCGCGAATATTATGATGAAAACAACGGCTACATTTACCGCTGGGATGTGCAGCACAATATAGGCGACCTGGTTTCTCTGGTGGGTGGTAACGAAAAGTTTGTTGACGCATTAGAAAATATGTTTAACGAACCCTATCCTATGTCGCGCTGGAGTTTCTACAATATTTTACCCGATCATACGGGTAACGTAGGAATGTTTTCTATGGCTAATGAGCCAAGCTTTCATATTCCGTATTTATACAATTACGCGGGAGCTCCCTGGCGTACTCAAAAACGCATTCGTTCATTACTGGATGAATGGTACCGGAATGACCTGATGGGCGTTCCAGGTGATGAGGATGGTGGTGGCATGACCGCTTTTGTGGTATTTAGCCAAATGGGCTTTTACCCGGTTACACCGGGATCTCCTACCTATAACATTGGCAGCCCTTGCTTTCCGTATGTAAAAATAAACTTAGGAAATGGCCATTTTTTTGAAATTAAGGCACAGAATGCCTCATTCAATAATAAGTACATACAATCGGCCAAATTAAATGGAAAGGTATGGGACAAGCCCTGGTTTAGCCATAGCGACATCGCCAATGGCGGTACGCTGGAATTGGTGATGGGGCCGGTTGCCAATAAAAACTGGGGAGCAAGCTCGCCGCCCCCATCCGCAGCACCAATGCCTTAAAATTACATTTTGGGAGTTTTATGCAGAATATCAATCCTGAGAATATTTGGTAACCTATAATTTAGGTTACCAAATATTCCTTAAAAATCTATATAGAGAGGTAGTTAGTTAATAATGATCAGGTCTCTGGCTATTGATCGAAGAAGTGTCCTTTTGATGATATTGAAGGCATTTCGTTTGGTTAAAGCATCATGATTTCTCAATAATTCCAGCTTGCCTATAGCAGCGCAGCAATCCTGTTTTGATTGCAGGTAAATTGAAGGCTTAGCCTTATATAATTTCGTAATAATATTATCGTATTGATGAGCGATATCGGCCAGCAGATCGCTGTTATGTTTCGAAAAGGTCGTAATACGCTTTAACTGAAGGCGAACCTGAGCTAACTCGTTTTCAAGTTTTTCCATAGGTTTGTTGGCGAATATTTCCTGAGATAGAAATATTATTTAATATGATAAATATAATAAGGCTTCTGTTATTATAGCAGGGCAGAAATTCTCGTTTTCGTATCATTTTGAATAACAACAACCCTAAAAACATATTAATTTCCGGTAATATTGATGAGTTAAAAAACTTTTTCAACACGGTATTTAGCCCGAATAAAACAATATGAAAGCATAAAAAATATCGGCTCGGTTGCTTTTTTTTCGGAGTATGAAAATTTAATATCTTTAACCAAATTTTCAACTTATGAAAAAGTCATTTTGCTTGTGTTTAACGGCAGTATTTTTAAGCGTATGGAACTATTCATATGCCCAAAAGACAAGTTTTGTTGATGTAGCCGGATTAAACCCGCAAATTAAACCAGGTGATAATTTCTTTCGCTTCGTTAATGCACGCTGGTATGATACTGTAAAAATCGCCGACGATCAATCAGGTGTGGGTTCTTATTCGTTCCTGAATATCCCGCAAAAAATACTGTTGCAAAATATCCTGGACAGTGTTTCAAAAACCAACAACCCGGCGGGAAGCATTGAGCAAAAAGTGGGCGACTTCTACGCGTCAGGTATGGATATGACAACGATCAACCATCGCGGATATCAGCCCATTAAATCAATACTCTCAGGTATTGATGCCATTAATGATGTACCATCATTACTCAAATTTGTGGCAAGGGAATTAAAATCAGGCAATCGCTCCATCATTAGCTTGGGCATTGCTCCCGACAATAAAAATAGCAGCATCAATATTGCGCATATTTACCAGGGAGGCATCGGTTTACCTGATAGAGATTATTATTTTAAAACCGATTCACCTACCCTGCACATTCAACAAGCTTATAAAGAATATATCAGAACTTTGTTTGAATTAACCGGGAATAGCCACGCCACTGCCATTAAGGACGCAGCTTTAGCTTTTGAAATCGAGAAGCAAATTGCCGCATCACATAAAACCAATATTGAACTAAGGGATGTTAATGCCAACTTCCATAAAATGGCTGTTGCCGCTATCAATAACTCACAACCTAATATAGGTTGGAGTACGTTGCTTGCAGACTTAGGTGCCGCAACCGATTCGATTGATGTGGCCCAACCTGCTTATTATGATAAGCTGAACACGATGCTAAAATCAGTTAGTATCAATGATTGGAAAGTATATTTAAAGGCAAGTATCCTCGAAAATTATGCTGAGATACTCAGTAAACCTTTTATTGACGCCTCATTTGAATTTAATAAAGTATTATCCGGGCAAGCCACTCAAAAATCCCGCAGGCAAATTATGACAGCAAATGTGGACAACTACCTGGGAATGGCTTTGGGGCAGTTGTATGTAAAAAGATATTTTAACGAGGATGCAAAAAAACGTGTGCTTGCATTAGTGAATAACCTCCAGAAGTCTTTCGAAAACAGGATCAATAATCTGGACTGGATGAGTGACAGTACTAAGCAGAAAGCAAAGGAAAAGCTATACACTATAACCAAAAAAATCGGTTATCCTGACAAGTGGCGGGATTACAATAACGTACAGATCAACAGAACGGAATACTTTGAAAATGTGCTTTCGCTAAATAAAAACGACTACCAATTTCAACTGGCAAAGCTGAACAAGCCGGTAGACAAAACTGAATGGTTCACGACGCCTGCTACCGTTACAGCGTATTATGATCCATCTAAAAACGAGATCGTTTTCCCCGCGGGTATTTTGCAGTTCCCCTATTTTGATTTTTCGGCTGACGATGCGATCAATTATGGAGGTATCGGTATGGTGATTGGCCATGAGATGACACATGCTTTTGATGATCAGGGTGCGCAGTTTGATAAGGATGGTAACGTTAAAAACTGGTGGACAAAGGAGGATTACCAAAAGTTCCGTGAGAAAACAAAGCAATTAGCTAACCTGTACTCCTCATTTACTGTTTTGGACACTGTTCATATTAAGGGAGCACTGACATTGGGCGAAAACACTGCCGATAATGGTGGCGTTGCCATCGCTTATGACGCATTTAAAATGACGCAGCTAGGAAAGGGTTCTGAAAAAATTGATGGATTTACACCAGACCAGCGTTTCTTTCTGTCAATAGCCAGAATATGGAGGGTAAAAACAAGAGACGCCTTCCTTCGTACTTATGTGAACACTAATCCGCATTCGCCGGCAATGTGGCGTGTAAATGGCCCATTAATGAATTTTGCTCCTTTTTATAAAGCTTTTAACGTGCAACCAGGCGATAAGAATTACAAACCCGATGATCAAAGGGTAAAAATTTGGTAACAAAAATTTTCAGCTATCCCCTGTGGCCGTTATGGCATTGGGATAGCTGAAAATTAAACTATGAAATACAACTACCCCTGTTGATCCGAACTCATTAATGCCAACGAAAGAGCCGCAATATCACCTATACTTTCACCCAAGCCCGCAGGTACAATACGGCACATATCAACTGATTCGGCATAAGCTTCTTGTTTAATAACCTCCATCATTACCGGTTCCAATAATTGGCGGGCACGTCCGTAAATACTACCCAGCACAATCATTTCGGGGTTTAAAACATCTATCAGCATGGCCAGTCCTTTGCCAAGATACTCAGCACACATCCTATACACTGCTATTGCCGTTTCATCGCCTTGCAATGCTGCTTCAGCTATGGTTTTCGCGGATATGTTTGGCAGGTCATCAATAGTTTTGCAAAAACTCACCGTTTCACCAACCTGTAGCTTTTCCCGGGCTTTTATCTGCCCTAACTGGGCAATACCGCCGCCACTGCAATAGCCTTCAAATGAGCCCGCTTTGCCAAAACCAACAGGCCCCATGTTTGACAGGCGAATATGACCAACCTCGCCAGCCAGATCTGACGGCCCCGAGTAAAGCTTGCCATTAAGTATAAGACCAGCCCCCATCCCGGTACCAAAGGTTAAAAATATCAGGTTATCAATCCCTTTACCTGCTCCATATTTCCATTCGGCAACGGCACAGGCATTAGCATCATTCTGCAGCAGGGTTTTAATTTTAAAACGTTCCTCGGCCATTTGCACTATGGGAATTTTATCCCAGCCAATCAAATTCGGCGGGGATAAAATAAGTCCTTTTTTACTGCTCAACGGCCCACCACAACTGATGCCTATGCCTTTTAATTCGCCGGTTGATAAATGATGCTCCAACAATAAGTTTTCTGCCGTTGCAAATAACAGTTCGATCATTTCATAAACCGGCTTATCAGTCGCGACAACACGTTTATCCACAATCACAATTTTATCATCAGCAACCTTACCTATTATCACCGCGCATTTGGTGCCGCCAATATCAAATCCTAATAACATATATTTTAATCTTCTTTAAGGGGACTAACCGTGATTGACTTAAAATTCACCTGACCATGCTTGGCATAAAACCAAACAAAACTTCCGTTTTGTTCATAGGTGCGGTTAACAATGGTACGCCGATGATCTACATCCACATCAATAATTCCATCTTTGATCACAATATCAACCTTAATAGGTTTATTCAAGCCGTCTACACCCTCGATGGTAGTGTTTCCAAGTTTTACTGTTTTATTGGCAGCCGAGAAATTAAGCCTGTAACCGCCTTCGGCCCTGGCGCCCGACTTCAAGTAAAGGCCAAATTCTTCATTTAACCCTATAGGTTCAATTTCAAGGGTAATACGGCAATTTGCCGGTACATCCTCCACATGTGCTGAGCCTACACCTCCCGGCGAATTGATGCTGATGCTGTGGTTGTCAGGTGATGTTGATTGCAGATCGTTAACAATTTTAATGTTCTGAGCTCCGCTTGTCTCCGGTATCATTTCTTCCGGAAATCTGGTTGTCAGCGTACCATCAGGTTCCTGGCCTACCTCCCTGAATAAGGAGTTACCTCCAAATATCTCTCCGTTATGGTCTTTGCTTTCAAACCTATTGGGAACCCAGGCAGCAGCTATACGCCTTCCGTTCTTAAATTCAGCGGTTTTAACCACGTTAGACCAATCCTCATTCAAAGCCTGGTAACGCGGAGCTTCCCAGGGGCCATAAGGTTTACGTGACTTTACGTAAGAAGTATTGCTGTTATCACTGTAAACCAGGTAATACCAACCCTTCCAGAAAAAGTAATCAGGACATTCCGGTGTAGATGGCTGGCCTGTTAGTATCGGTTCGTGAACGGTCCAGGTTTTCAAGTCTTTGGATGACAAGTGAACCAATGCGCCGCCGTTATTTTTCATCACCGGGTTTTCCTGCCAGCTGGATACGAATAAATGAAATTCACCTGTTTTTTCATCCACAAAAACTTTCGGGTCTCTGAAATCGCGCTTGCTGTAGCCTGGTGCCGATGTATAAAAAGGATTAGGCTTCTGTTTTTCAAAATTAACTCCATCCTTGCTTATCGCATAGCTTAATTGCTCATTAACCTTTCCATCATTAAGCAAACGGGTTGCATAAAAAGCATAATATTTACCTTTATAAAACACCACAGAGCCTGTACAGATTGATTTTTCCCAGGGCTCATCAATCTTGAGCACCAGCGGAAATTGCTGCCAGGTTTTCAGATCGCTTGATTTGCTGAGCGCCCATTGGTGCCCGCCTAAACCATTTAAGCTTTTATGATGAGCCGAGTCAAGCAGCCAGTAATAATAGTATACCCCATCTTTTGAAAAAGGGATACAATCGCCAACAAAGAGATTGCCTTTGGGCTTAAAGTACTGTATGCTTTTGGTTGATTGTACAGTAGGATCATATTTAACCCCCAATTGCGCCTGCGCGTACCACGCCATGAAGGCAAATGCACAGGTAAATAATATTTTTTTCATTTGATATCGTTTATAAATAAGCAGATCAGATTTCTTTGGGACTATCCCCGTTACGCCAATGACTTTCAATAGCCTCCAGCGATTTTCCTTTGGTTTCGGGTATATAATAATATCCCCAAACCGCGCCAATAACACAAATTATAGCATAGCTCCAGAAGGTATAATCGATGCCAAGCGTATTAACCAGTTTTAAAAAAGTGAATGCGATAACCGCGTTAAAGCCCCAGTGAGCCAATGAGCCTATACTCATGCCCACGCCACGTACGCTAAGCGGAAACACTTCAGAAATAAGCAGCCAGCCCAACGGAGCCAGACTAATAGCTATAAAAATAATATAACACACAATGCTCAGCACCGCGAATACAGGCAAACTTGAGCCCAAGGCCTCTTTGAAATGGAAACAGGCGCCAAGTAATGCAAGCGATGGTATCATACCGAAAATACCTATAAAATACAGTTTACGCCGACCCACTTTATCCAGCATAAATACCGAAAATAAACAAGCCAGCACATTTACACCGCCAATGATAATAGCCGGAATGATGCTTGCCGTATTACTCACTATACCAGCTATTTTGAAGATGATAGGCGAATAATAAATGATGGTATTTACCCCGGAAAATTGCTGAAAAAAGAAAATACCTACCGTAATGATGAGTGGAGCCCTCAGCCACGGTTTCAATATTTCGCCAGCTGATACTTTAGTTTTGGACGATAAGGTGATCTCGTCTTCCAGCTCGGCAATGGTTTTATCAACCAGGTCGGCATCCTCCAGTTTTAGCAATATTTTCTTTCCCTCTTCCCACCTGTTTTTGCTCATGAGCCAACGCGGTGTTTCGGGTAAAAAGAACATTCCAAAAAGCAGAATAGCCGCCGGTACAAAACCCACCAGGAACATCCAGCGCCAGCTTTCATTATCATTGTCATTTGATAACCAGTAATCGGTAACATATGATAGCAGGATACCCAGCGTAATCATCAACTGATTGAGTGTAACCAATGCCCCCCTTACCCGAGCCGGTGATATTTCGGAAATATACATAGGTACCACATAGGAAGTAATACCGATAGCAAAACCTATGATGATACGCATCATAATGAGCACGGTAACGCTGGGCGCGTAAGCGCAACCCAAGGCACCTACAGTAAAGATTATCGCGTTAACTATGATCATCTTTTTCCTGCCAATAACGTCAGACAACTTACCGCTGGTTACAGCACCTGCTACCGCGCCAATGAGCACCGTAGTAGTGATCCATTCAATACTGGCATCACTAAGCTGCCAGTATTGTTTCAGAAAAGGTAATGCGCCCGAAATAACTCCGGTATCAAAACCGAATAACAAACCTCCGGTTGCTGCAATAACCGCGATAAGAAGGACATTGGATTTTAATTTCATATTGAGTTTAGTGTTTGGTTTAGAATCCCGGATTTTGCTTATATAATCCCTTGCTATAATTGATCTGGTTAAGCGGGATAGGTAAATACTCATCGCGCCCTTTCGTAAATTTAGCAGTTTTAAGATAAGTACGCTTGGTTGATTCGGAAGCAAAATAAGTATTCAGGTAAGTATCTGCAATTCCCCACCTTACCAGGTCAAAAAAGCGATTACCTTCCATAGCAAACTCCAGCCTGCGTTCACGGCGCATAGCCTGGCGTGCAAAATCCTGCGTCCAAACACAATTCACACCGGGCTGATAGGTCCCTACTTTGTAATTGGATATGAATGATCCGTCGGCCTGTTTCAAGCGTGCCGTACTGTTGCCCGCCCTTTGCCTAACCATGTTTATTAATGGCAGGGCCTCCAATGGCCGGTTTAACTCAATCAATGCTTCAGCTTTCCACAGTAATACATCGGCAAACCTGATCAGTTCCCAGTTTTTAGAACTCGACATAAATGGTGGTATCTTCTGGAAGGATGGATCATTTGCAGCAGCATCATCCTTCATACTGGTGAAAAAGCCATAAATAGCAGATGCGCGTGCCCAGGATGTTTGATAAACAAATGTAGGCACGTATTTAAACGGATGGCCCGGAATGCCCACGGTATGATCAAGCCTTGGGTCAAACGTCTGACTTAAAAAGTCGCTGACTTTAGTTGCATCCACATCATTGTACCCGGTAAACATAGGCAGGCCGTTTGCATCTGTTTTAAAGTTATTTACCAGATCCTGACTTGGGATATGCTGCCAGCAGCAACCGTATTCAGGATTCATCGGATAGGTTAAGGAATGTCCCATATCTATACGACCAAACTGGGTACCATCATTTTTTGAATACTGAATGGCAAAAACCGATTCCGGGCCGTTTTCTGTCGCTGCCAGAAAGTTATCACCAAAATCGCCAGCCAGCGCATAACCGCTATAGTTGATCACACTATCGCACAGGGATACCACCTGGTTAAGCTTAGCCTGATCAATACCGGTAACATTATGATTATCATCCTGGGTATAGGCCTGATAAAGCAACGTTTTGGCCAAATAAGCCAATGCGGTATACTTATTAGGCCTTCCTTTATCTGATTGAGTTGCCGGTAAATTATTGGCAGCAAATCTGAAATCTTCAGTTATTTTAGCCCAAAGCTGATCGCTGGTGAGTTCCACATTAGATTTTTTGATATAATCTGTGGTGGGTACGTTCTCATCAATATAGGGTATGCGGTTCCACAAAATTTTACCCATGAAATAATAGTTGGCCCTTAAAAAACGCATTTCGCCCTGTCTTGATGTTTTGAGTGGATAATCTGCCGGACTAATGGTATTAACCCGCAACAACGCGTTGTTCACACGGGCAATGCCATTATAAATTTGCGCCCACATCTGGTCGGTTAAGCTGTTGGTATTTTGGTTGGTTACAAAAGTTTCATAATCATTCCATTCGCTGTTATCGCCCACACCATCGCCGCCTTTATAGGCATCGCCGCTCCGCATGCTGCCCCAGGGCCATAAGCTGTTGGAGGTATGCAGATTTTCGTTACCGAGCGACGAGTATGCCGCAGTTACCATTTTATCCACGTTAACAGGTGTATTGAGTTGATCGCTTGCCAACACCCCCTGTGGCTGCTCATTAAGATTCTTTTTACAGGAAACAAGCGTTCCCAGTAAACAAGCAATGTATAATAAATATTTTTTCATTTCCTTAAGTTTTGAGGTTCTACTAAAATGACAGGTCTAAACCGATGGTTGTAATAGCCGGAATTGGGTAAGCACCACCGGGATTTTCAGGATCTGTCGCGGTATATGATTTACTTTTTACCGTAAACAGGTTATTGGCCTGTATAAAAACCCTTGCGCGCTGAACTTTAATACTGCTTAGCGCATTCCGTAGGTTATACCCGATCTGGATGTTGCGCAGCTTTAAATATGATCCGTTCTCCAGATAATAGGTAGATGTCCTGTTCTCATTATTCCTGTCAACCAGCGTAAGTGCCGGAATATTCGACGATGTATTGGTTGGCGACCATGCATTCAGCGTACGAGTACCCCAGTTTGTTCCCGGCCAGATGGACGAGAAATCCGTATAGGTTTTATAGGTGTTATATACCTGTATGCCGTGCACCCCCTGGAAGAAAAGCGACATGTCAAAATCTTTGTATGACAGGTTAAAGTTTAAACCATAAGTAAAGTCCGGATTACCGTTCGAGATATAGGTCCGGTCATTATCATCAATCTTATTATCGCCGTTAAGATCTTTATACTTGATACGGCCTAATCCTTTACCCGGCTGCGCAGGTGAATTATCAACCTGCTGCTGGCTGGTGAACAAACCATCGGCAACGTAACCAAAAATTGAATTGATAGAATGCCCTACAATGGTTTGAGTGCTTCCGTTACCGGGATAGGCAGTCAATACCTCTGATGGCAAAAAGGTAACCTTGTTACGGAAAGTGGCGATGTTAGCGCTTACCGAAAAGTTAAGGTCTTTACTGATCTGCCCTTCATAGTTTAACAGGGCCTCAAAACCTTTATTCTGCATACTGGCGCCATTAAAAGTTCGGGTGCCACCTTCACCAATTACAGCAAGGTAGCCGGGGGTAATCAATATGTTAGATGTTTTCTTAACAAAATAATCAACCGAACCGGTTATCTTTTGATCAAATAATCCAAAGTCGATACCGAAGTTTGATTCTTTGGTTCCCTCCCATTTTAACGAATTATTGCCTTCCTGTATCTTAACAAAACCTGATGGCAATGTGCCTGTCCCGGCTCCTGTTATATCATAGGCTGTTCCCCGGTCGGCGGTAAATGTAGGGTCGGTACCGTAAATGGCAGAATACAGCGAATAAGTGGCATAGTTACCTGCGGTTTGATTACCTGTTTCGCCATAACCATAACGCAGTTTCAGGTCAGATATAAAGTTGAGTTTTTTGATGAACGACTCCTCGCTTAAACGCCAGCCTAATGATGCCGACGGGAAGGTTCCATACCGGTTATCCTGCCCAAAGCGGGATGAGCCGTCCCTCCTGACGGTTATCGATGCGATATATTTATTATCATACGTGTAATTGGCCTTTCCGAAATAAGAAAGCAGTGAATATGCGCCGCCATTACCGCCATTCAGAATATTGGTTGATCCGGCATCGAGGTAAGCGTAGTTAATATCCTCTACAGCATAGCCTTGCCTGCTACCAAAAAAGTTCTGGTTCATGTAATGGATAGACTCCTGCCCGGCCAGGAAATTAAACTTGCTTTTTTTGAGATCAAGATCATAGGTCAACTGGTTTTGCCAGATAAGGTTACCATCAAAGTTCTGCGAGTTAGCAGTAAGGTTTGAGGGATCAACCAAAAATCCGGAAACATATGATTTTCTTAAGGTTCTTTCATACAAACCGTCATAATCAACCCCAAAGGTTGTTTTAAAATGTAAGCCTTGTATAATGGCAAGATCGGCATAAGCGTTTCCGGTTATTCTCCCGAAATAACTTTGATTCTGTTTATTATCCTGGATCAGGCGTACCGGGTTTTGCCTGTCGGTCATGCCCGCTGCCGGGCCACCCCATCCCCCGGTAACCGTATATACCGGCACAATGGGATTTTGAACAAGGGCACCAAACAAAACGCCGTTAACATCAATCAACCTGTCATTTATAAAACTGGTATTTAAGTTTTCACCAACCTTTAAACGGCCATTAAAAAAACTGTAATCTGAATTTAGCCTAAGCGTAACCTTTTTAGTATGGGTTTCTTTAACAATGCCCTTGTTATCATAATAGCTTACCGAAAAAAAGCTGTTGTTTTTTTCGCCGCCGTTGCTAAAGGCCACATTATAATTCTGCAATAACGAGGTTTGGCCAATTTCATCAAACCAATTGGTATTGGCAGGTTTCATAGTTTTAGCACCATCAATAAACTCAGGTAATATCACCTGGTTTAAAACAGGGTTGGCAAAATCCTTATTCCAGTCGAACTGATAGATCTGGTTGTTGTTTGGATCAGTTTCATCATTAACCGAAGCTTTAAAGTAGGCTTCACCATGCTGCTGGGTATTCAGCATGGATAATTTTGAATTGTAGTATTGTAATGAGGTTGAGGCGTTAACATCAATACGGTTGATGCCTTTTTTCCCTTTTTTGGTGGTAACAATAATTACCCCGTTTGCTGCCCGTGATCCGTAAATGGTAGCCGATGACGCATCCTTTAACACCTGCATAGATTCAATATCGGCCTGATTGATCTCCTCGAGCCCGCGGGTTGTTGGTACACCATCTATTACATAAAGCGGATCATTATTGTTCAACGTGCCTATCCCCCGTATACGAACGGTGGCACCACCTTCCGGCGATCCATTAGTGGTAATGAACACACCGGGAATCCTTCCCTGCAAGGCTTTTGTAGCGTTTCCTTGCGGAATATCCTTAATATCGGTCATCTTTACTACAGATACCGCGCCGGTAAGGTCGGCTTTCTTCTGGCTTTGGTACCCGGTAACTACTACTTCGTTCAAGTTTCCTGATAAATATTCCATTACAATAACAACCGGGTTCTGCACATCTTTTACTACATAAGTATAAGGTTGCATACCTACGTATGAAAAAGTTATCTGGGAGTTTAAAGCCGCGTTTACACTGAATTTCCCATTAACATCAGTAATAACCGTAGCCTGACCCGCTTTTACGGTAACGCCTACCAGTGGCTTACCCAGGTCCTTGTCAGTAACCGTTCCGATTACTGTTTTCTGCTGGGCATATAAGCCGGTACAGAAAAAAAACAACATGATTGTTAAAATTTGCTTCATAAAAAATAGGTTTAAATATTGGGTTCATAATTTGTTCTTGGTGGTGTATAACTAAGGTGGGCGCCACTTTAATCGATTAAAGTAATATTTCAATTTCTTGCTCATCGGTTTACCGTTAGTTAATGGCTATAAATCATTTAATTTGCATGCCTTAATCGATTAAGGCAGATGATAAAAAAATTATTCCCTGCAGGATTTTCCTGCTATAAAATCGGTTCGAAAATATAATTGTTTGTGTGTGTTCTCTTTATTGATCAGGTCAACCAGGATATCCACCGCAGCCTCTCCCATTTTTTCAAGCGGTTGCCGTGAATGACTTATCGGACAATAAAACAGATCAAAGGCATCCGCTTCATCAAAACTCATGACCGATATATCCTTTGGGATACGTATACCATAATCATTAAACTGTTTGAGGCCCGCTATGGATAGCCGATCTGTAGCAAACAATACGGCATCGCTGGGGTTTCCCCTTTCCAACAGCTGCCTGGTGGCTAACTCCATATCTTCTTTGATGTGTTGCGGGCGCAGGTGCCTCATCCATTCCGGGTTCGTTTCCAGGTGATGGTCTTTTAAAGCGTCTCTATATCCCCGGTCGCGTTCAAGCAAATGGAAAAGAGAGGTTTCAAGATTGATAAAGCTGATTTTTTTGTGTCCGGTTTTAACCAGGTATGACACAGCATCATAGGTTGCCTGATAATTATCCAGCGCAACATAGTTGGTATCAATATTAGGGAAATAACGGTCGACCAATACAAATGGAGTACCTGATTGCTGTAAAAGCACAATTTGTTCTTCAGAATCCTCGCTCGGAACTAAGATCAAACCATCTACCTGCCTGTTGACCAATACATTAGTAAGCTGGCTGAATTTTTGGGCATCCTCGTCGCTGCTGCCGTAAATAACCGTGAAATTCCGGCGTTTAGCCTCGGCTTCTATGGCGCGTGTTATACCGGTACTGAAGCGGTAATTGATATCGGCAACTACCAGGCCAATGGTGTGGGTTTTTTGGGTGCGCAGACTTTTAGCCACCTGATTGGGCTGATAATTTAATTCGATAGCAGCCAGTCTTATTTTTTCCGCATTCTCCTTACTTACTTGCTTTTCTTCTGCCTGTCCGTTCAATACGTACGACACCAACGCAGTTGATACACCTACGTGCTGAGCGATATCCTTGAGGAGCACTTTTTTCACGGAAATAAAGGTATTATAATTTGGTTAAATTGGAATTGTAATTCAAATGTAATACTTTAAACGATTAAAGCAAATACATTCAATTATTTTTTTTAAGAGATCAGTACCAAACACCCTCCTTATTTGTCGCTTTAACACCCCTTCTTTCTTATTCGTATTCTGGATATTTGATTGACCAATAAAATATATTATGAAAAACTCAGCAGAAAATCAGAATGATCTGATCACAATAACCGATAGTAAAAAGATTCTGGATGTGAAGCAATCCATACTCAACGGATCTACATTTGAGCAGATGATGATGAATCAGGCCAAGTTTAACGATGTCAGCATCACTGGTCTCCGCATTACAAATGCAAATATGAGCGACTTGGAAATTGACGGCGCACAGCTTGGCGGGGCTCATATCCATAATATTGGCATGCCTCCTGCAGGCCATCCTGCTCATGATCCCGCTGCTAAGCAGCGCCCGTTGAAATTTGAAAACTGCGACCTTCAGGGCAGCAAGATCATGGATTGTGACCTGCGCGGTTTACAAATTGACGATTGCAATATCAGCGGGATGACTATAAACGGTATCCTTATAGAAGACGCATTGAAGTTTTACGAACAACACAATCAAAAATCCGGCGGCAACCGCTAATTAAAATAACAGCCTATGAAAACCACGATATTTTTTGCGCACAGTGCAGGAGCTCAACATGCGAAAGGAATGGGTAGTTTTGACCTGGTTGAGCATCTGCGCAATACACTGGGAACCAATTATGAGATAACTTTCCCGATTGTCAGCGAACCGGAACGTCCCGCCTATCGTCATTGGAGGGATATGCTTGACCGGGAGTTGAGTAATCTCCCGGATCCTGTTATCCTGGTAGGCCATTCTTTGGGCGCGTCAGTCCTACTGAAATATCTGTCTGAAACACAGACAAACCTGCAGATCAGAGGAATGTTCCTGGTAGCTGCTCCGCAATGGAACAAAGACGGCTGGAATTCTTCCGAGTGGGCTGTTCAAAAGGACTTCGATACTCATCTGCCCCCCATACCTGCATGTTACTTCTATCATTGTCTAAATGATCCTATCGTACCTTTTAACCATTTAGCCTTTTACCGCAGGTTATTTAAAACAGCAATTTTCAGGGAGCTATCTTGTCAGGATCATGCTTTTTCTAACGGATTGAAAGAATTGATAACAGACATTCGGAACATAGTTGATGATCAATAAACCCTTTCTGCATAATCTTAAAATTAGCTTTCTTCTATAAATTGACCTTTTACAATAGGTCATTATTACTTCCAGCAAACAATCCTCATTTTAGCTATCGTTAATTTTGCGGCAAATGCTTACAACAACCGCAACAACAACATCTGAGCTCAAAAACAAATCTGTTTCTACCATATTAGCGTTTGCTTTACTTCCGCTTTCGGGTTTCGCTACAGACATCTATATTCCTTCATTACCTAACATGGGGGCTGATATGCACATCAGCAGCATACAGGTTCAATTAACCCTTACATTGTTCCTGATAAGCTATGGTATGGCGCAACTGTTTCTGGGTAGTATCCTTGACTCATACGGTCGGTACAAGTTTAGCCTGGGCGCTTTAGTGGTATTTATTTTGGCCAGTTTAGTTATTGCCACCACACGTAATATTTATATCATTTATGCTATGCGTATTGTTCACGGCATTGCTGTAGCTATTATTGTGATAGCCAAAAGAGCTTATTTTGTAGACGTGTATGAGGGCGAGCGCTTAAAGCATTACCTCAGTATGTTTACCATTATTTGGTCGGCAGGGCCAATAGTGGCGCCCTTTTTAGGCGGCTATTTTCAAACCACATTTGGGTGGCAGTCAAATTTTTATTTTTTGGCAGCGCTGGCGGCTGTTATAGCCGTGCTGGAAGTTATTTATAGCGGCGAAACCATCCGTCACCGTACTGAATTACATTTGGGGAAAATAATCGGTTTGTACACCGAAATGATTAAAACAACCACTTTTAGCCTGGGCATCCTGATGCTCAGTTTTGCCTATTCAATGGTGATCATGTATAACATGACAGGGCCCTTTATTATTGAGCATCATTTTCATTTCACACCTGTGGTTGCTGGCTATTGTTCGCTCATTTTAGGGCTGGCCTGGATGGTTGGCGGCTTTATAGGTAAAGCATTGATCAGCCGGCCGTTTTTTGGTAAGCTATTCGTTAATGCCTTGTTACAGCTGCTGGTTGTAATACTCATGATTGTTACCGTAAACTTTGTAAGCAATATTTATGTGATGGTACTGTTTGCCTTTATGATACACGTAGCTGCCGGGTTTACTTATAACAATTATTTCAGCTATTGCTTAGCCCGGTTCCCTAAAAACGCGGCCATGTCTGGCGGACTTACCGGTGGCATGGTATATATGATCCTCTCGCTGCTTACTTATGTTGTAGTTGCCGTTATTCCGGCTAAGGATGAACATAATTTGAGCTATAGTTATCTGGTGTTCATATTGTTTTCAGTTGCTGTGATGCTGATATTATCCAAATTAAATAAAAACCGCGCAACAGACATTAATGATTAATTGATCAATAAAAAGAGATCTCAAACCCGCGTCTAAGGCACTCAGACACGGGTTTGTTTTTTTATGCAATTCGCGCCTCTGCTACAGAAAGCCTGGCAAGTACATAAGCTCCGATAGCCATTACGATATCGCGCACGGCAACATCTAAATAACTACCTCCTGATATCAGCGTCAGCGCTATTAATAATAACCAGGCACTTACTATCCATGCACCTATCTGGGGTTTAGCAAGCACCAAAATACCTGCTATAATTTCTATTACACCCACTATCATCATAAAAGTATGTTCGCCAAAAGGCATCATACCTTTCATCCAGGGAGCAAGATACTGCCCCCAATTGGTAAGTATATTTGTGAACTTATCTGCCCCGGCTACTATGGGCACTAAACCGTAAGTAAACTTTAATAAAGTTTGCAATTGTTTAATTGTCGTATTCATGATCTTATTTATCTGGTATCTGATAGTTAGAGAAGGCTGCGCAAAAAAGGGTTACAAAATATATTTTTCACCATTTTGTAACCCTTTTTGCTCCGGTTACTCTACCAATTAAAAGCGATATTTATACATGGATCAGTTAAGCGACGAAGCTATTATAAACCGGGTATTGCAAGGGGAAACCGATTTGTACGAAAACCTGATGCGCAAGTACAACGAACGCCTTTATCGCATAAGCTTGTCAATAGTTCAAAACGATAAAGAAGCCGAGGATGTAATGCAGATAGCCTATATTAATGCCTACCGGCAGTTGGGCAGTTTCAGGCACCAGTGTAGTTTTGGCACCTGGCTTACCCGTATACTGATCAACGAAAGCTTATTACATAAAAAAAGAGGCCAAAGAACCGAACAGTTGCATATGGAAACACCTTTTACCGAAGAACATCATGAAACGCCTTTAAGCGGGCTGATCAATAAAGAATTAAAGCTTGTGCTGGAAAAAGCAGTGGCTGCCCTACCTGAAAAATACAGGATAGTATTTGTGATGCGCGAGGTACAGGGAATGAGTACCAACGAAACTATGGAAGCGCTGGATCTTACCGAGTCAAACATAAAGGTGAGGCTTAACAGGGCTAAGGAAATGCTGCGTACCGATCTACAGCGATTATGGAACCCAAGGGAACTATATGAATTTAACCTGGTACGGTGCGATGTTATTGTGAATAATGTAATGATGGTGATTAACGCGAGCTGAATATTTTAATTATTTAACCTGCGGATTTACAACCGGCTTGTTTTGCCCTTTAACTATTCTGTCGGCAAGATCAAGATGTAGCGCTTTAATACCGTTTAGCACAATTTCGGCCATTTTGCGTGCGCCTAACTCATTAAAATGCGTATCATCAGCTTTTCCATCCGGGTAATTTGGATGCTCGCCCGGGATTAAATAATTAAACAGGTATTTAGAATTATCAGGCCCGAGCTTTTGTAGCAGATCCTGGCTTTCCTTATCCAGATCAATCAATGGCACATGTTGCTCCCGGGCTACCTTCCGTACCAATTCTGAGTATACATCATGCGTACCTACTATATGGTCGCCCTCAAACTTGCGCCGCGCTACCGGAGTAATAAGTATCGGGTTAGCGCCTTTGGTTTTTATTTCGTTAGTAAAGCGGTTTAAATTTTCTGCGAATTGCTCCTCGGTAGTGTGATTTCTTTTGGTAGGCACCTCATCGTTATGACCAAACTGGATCAATACATAATCTCCACTTTTTATATTATTAGCTATATAAGCCCATGAGCCGTCAGCTATAAAGCTTTTAGTGCTCTGGCCGTTTTTGGCAACATTTTTCACCGTCACTGTGGTATCAAAAAAAGCGCTGAACGGCATACCCCAACCAGTTTCCGGATAGGTATTTATCGCTTTATTAGCCATAGTTGAATCACCGGCCAGATAAACCGTAATGTGCACTGGCGCTAACAGGAATGATATCAGACCTAAGGCGCATAAACAGATGGCCAAAAATGCAGGGTATTTGAATTTCATTATTCTCATAAATGCTGTTATATATCTGGTTTTACTGCAATAATATCCGCCTAATTTAGCGATCTGCTTTCTCACTTGCAGCTATTTTATTCTGTAAGATAATATCATATAAGTTGTGGTAAAAATGCTACATAGCTCACATCAAAATAGACCGCATATTTGATAACTAATAATTATGGAGAAGTTCATCACCATCAACAACATCCAATTATTGACCCTAAAAACATTTATATTCTGATATGAAAAAAGCTCTTTTCGTACTACTTGCCGGTTTAAGCTCATTGGGAACTACCCAGGCTGTATTTGCTCAATATCCTAAAATTCCTCATGAGTTACAGGCCAAAACTGATTCTGCAAATAACGTTACCAAAAACTTGTCTGACCAGGCCTGGCAAAAAGCTCAGACCGCTATGCAGCAGGATGCAAAGAACGGCAAGCCCTACATTCCCTGGGCTGAAAAACCTGCTGATCTGCCGCAGGCGAAAATCCCGGCTTTCCCGGGTGCCGAAGGTGGCGGTGCCTATTCGTTTGGCGGCCGTGGTGGTAGGGTTATCGTAGTTACAAGCCTGGAAGATTCAGGCCCCGGTACTTTACGCGATGCTCTTGAACAGGGCGGCGCACGTATCATTGTGTTTAACGTAGCCGGAATTATCAAACTAAAACAACATATCAGCATAAAAGCACCTTACGTTACCATTGAGGGACAAAGCGCACCTGGTGATGGTATTTGCATTGCAGGCGAATCTGTCTGGATAGATACGCATGATGTGGTGATCCGATTTATGCGCTTCAGGCGCGGTGCAACCGATGTTACACGCCGGGATGACGCGCTGGGCGGCAACCCGATAGGTAACGTCATGATCGATCACGTATCGGGCAGTTGGGGATTAGATGAGGTGATGTCTATGTATCGGCATATTTACCGCAACAAAGGTGTTGATGAAAAGCTGCCTACCGTAAATATCAGCATACAAAACTCCATGTTTGCCGAAGGCTTGGATACCTACAATCACGCTTTTGGCAGCACCATAGGCGGTTTAAACAGCACCTTCATGCGTAACCTATGGGCCGATAATATCAGCCGTAATCCATCTATAGGCATGTTTGGCGATTTTGGCTTTTTTAACAACATCGTGTTCAACTGGTGGGACAGAAGTGCAGACGGAGGTGATAACCGCTCGTTTTTTAACTTTATCAATAACTACTACAAACCCGGCCCCATTACCCCGCTTGATAAGCCTATTGGCCACCGCATATTAAAGCCTGAACCTGGCCGCGATAAAGGTTTTAAAACCGCTTATGGCAAGGTTTACGCGCATGGAAATATTATTGAGGGTAACGATGCCGTAACTAAAGATAACTGGGCGGGTGGCATACAAATTGGTGATGGACCCGATGCGGGCCGCCTAACTGATAGCATTCGTGTAAACGAGCCATTCCCGGCTGCTAAGTTCACCCTCATCACAGCTAAAGAAGCTTATAGTTATGTTTTAACCAACGTGGGTGCCTTTTTACCTAAGCGCGATGCTGTTGATACCCGGATAATTGAACAGGTTAAAACCGGTAAAATTGCTTACAAAGATGGTATGGAAAATTCTAAAGGAAGCGATATGCTTAAACACCGCCTGCCTGATGATTCATACAAAAAAGGCATTATTACTGATGTAGCGCAAGTTGGCGGTTATCCTGAATATAAAGGAACACCTTACAAAGACAGTGATAACGATGGCATGCCAGATGATTACGAGCTTAAACATGCACTGAATCCTAAAAACGCTGCAGATGCTTCATTGTATCCTAAAAATGGTGGAGGTTATACCAATATTGAAATATACCTGAACAGTTTGGTTCCGTTAAAAACAGTTGTGCCAATTGGTTATCAGGCAGCTAAATAAGTCCGGATTTAATTGCCTTAAACCTAGAAATCATAACGATGAACTATCGCTGTATTAAATATTTGATCACTACAACTTTGTGTAGTATAACATGGTGCCTGGCCCAAGCCCAAACACCTGTTATTAAAGTAGATTTAAATACCGCCGACCGCAAAGCTGCCGAAGTAAATGAATTGGGGTACATACCCTGGGCTGTTAAACCTGGACTGGAAGGCTCGTTTACCACAGGCAAAGTAAAAATCACACTAAAAAAAACCGGCGACTCGGGAACTGGCCTCAATACCAATTATTATAAAACCGGGGTGCAGGCGCCTTACTATGCGCGGCTGGTGAGCGACGGCTTATCTGTTAAGGGTGGTGATGCCGGCTGTGGTATTGAGATGCGCATTAGCGGCTTACCCGCAGGGTCACACACCCTGCTTACCTACCACAATAATATTACCGGCAACAACAACTTTGGCCCTATCAACATTTATGTTAACGGAAAACTTGAAGTAGATAAGCTTATCCCCTCCTTTCGGGTGCACGAAAATAGCGATAGCAAAACCGCTTATCTTCATCTTAAAGCTGAGGCGGGAAAGGACATCGTTATTTTGTTTGAGGCAGATAAATCTTCAACAGCCGCCAACAAAAATGTTATTATCAATGGGTTTGAATTCAATACGCCCAATATCCTCTATGCAGCCCGTAAACCTCAACCGGTTAATGGTAACGAACATGCTAATGCGGATAATGGCAACCTGACTTTAAACTGGACAGCAGCCGGTAATGCAGCATCGCACGATGTGTATTTGGGTACAGATTCAGCAACAGTTGCAAATGCCAGCCATTCATCAAATCTGTTTAAAGGCAATTATAAAGCTGATACCTACCAGGCACAAAACCTGTACAGCATGCTTACCTATTACTGGCGTGTAGACGAGATAGATGCTAAGGGCCAAATAACCAAAGGCAATGTGTGGTATTTCCGCACACGCCAGCTGGCTTTTAAAGGAGCAGAAGGTTATGGCCGCTTTGCACGCGGCGGTCGCGGCGGTAAGGTAGTGGAGGTAAGCAACCTTAATGATGACGGCCCGGGCAGCCTTCGGGAAGCGGTTTCCGCGAATATAGGTCCGCGTACAATAGTATTTACTGTATCAGGCATCATTCAGTTAAAATCACGTTTGGTGGTTAATCAGCGTTATATTACCATTGCCGGGCAAACAGCTCCGGGCAAGGGTATTTGCATCAGCCGTGCACCGCTCGGAATTGTAGCCGATGATGCCATAATCCGTTTTATGCGTGTACGCATTGGCACAGGTACCACCTACGATGGCATGGGCATAACCGGTGCAGATAACAGCATTGTTGATCATTGTTCCATTAGTTGGACAATTGATGAGTCATTCAGCTCCAGAGGGGCGCATAACATCACTTTACAACGTACCCTGATTGCCGAAGCGCTCAACGTAGCCGGGCATGATCACTACGCCGTTGGCAAATCGCACGGGTTTGCCGCCAGTATAGGTGGCGAGGTTGGAAGCTTTCATCATAATTTGCTGGCACATTGCTCTGGCCGTAACTGGAGCCTTGCAGGCGGTGTTAATGGTGATGGTGATTATCTGGGAAAAATGGATATCCGGAACAATGTTGTATACAACTGGGCTACCCGCGCCACCGATGGTGGTGCCCGCGAGGTAAACTTTGTGGGTAATTATTACAAACCCGGCGCGGCTACTACTTTTATGTATGCATTGAATGCCCAGCATGAAGGCTACGGCGGTGGCATGCAGCGCTATTATTTTGATGGCAATGTTATGCCAGGCCATTTTGATGAGAAAAATGAAGCCGACGGCAGAACAGAAAGCGGCAAGGTTAATTATAAAACTTTTGTAGATAAGCCATTTTTTGACCCCTATGTAACTACCCAAAGTGCAGAAGATGCTTATAAAGATGTATTATCTGATGTCGGTTGTAATCAGCCTGTTTTTGACGATCACGATACCCGCATCATTAATGAAACCATGAAAGGCACTTATTCCATAAAGGGGAGCAAATCGGGTTTGCCGGGTTTACCTGATTCGCAGGAGGATGTAGGCGGATGGGAAAACTATCCAGAGGTACACCGCTCCGCTTCATTTGACAGTGACCATGACGGCTTGCCCGACTGGTGGGAAAAACTACATGGTCTGAACATTCACTCGGCATCAGGCGATTATGCAGATGCCAACGCGGATGCGGATAAAGATGGTTTTACTAATCTTGATAATTACCTGAACTGGTTGAGCTCAACACATTACTATACTCATGCAAATAAGCCGGTAAGCGTAGATCTGAAAACATTAAGCCGTGGCTATGATAAAAGCCCCGTTTATAAAATAACTGATGCGATAAACGGCATGGCTACTATTGATAAAAACGGCATGGCTCAGTTTAACCCGACTAAGCCCGGAATGGCATCCTTTAAATTTACGGTTACAGATAAAGCAGGCAGTTCATTTACAAGAACGGTTAACATTTTTGCCGGCGATATGGATTAGCCGAATAATATTCAATACCTAAACAATCCTAAAAGTGCTAAAATTAAAAAGCCGCCTTGCTCCATTGCAAGGCGGCTTTTTTTGATAATGAAGTATCCTTATTGCGGATAGGCATACTTGATCAGGAAGTTGGCATAATAACCGTTTATCTTATCATAACCTATCTTATCAACGTAAACCGCACCGTATCGCCCTTCTTGCGAAAGGAAGTAAAATATGATACCTGATTTGATTTCAACGCTGGTTTGGGTAGTTTTTGCAGCTGTTGCAGCCGTTATAATTTGTGTACCCGTTTTAAGCGCAATAAAATTGGTTAAGTTTTGAGTTGTTACACCCAAAAGAGTGTTTCTTTTTTCCCAGGTGCTAATGTCGAAGCCGGTAAATGGCAATGTCGACAGTTTTATACTGGTAGGTGTATAAGCGAAATAATTATCGGTAACGGTTATAACGCCGCCAGAGTTTTTCACTGCCGTTCTTTTCATATAAATGCCTACATCTATTTTCCCGGAATTTGAACCGGCTTCTTCATAGCTGTAAGCCTTTGATTCATCGAAGGAGAAAAAGCTTTTTGCCTGCGGGCGTACAGTATAGGTTAAGCTTCCGGTTACGGCATCTACTGCGGCTGAGTCAGCAAACTGAACAGGCCTTTCGGTTGTGAGGTCAAAGTTATTTTTAACCTCAATTGTCAAAACCTTATATCCATCGCCCATATAAACGCCCAATTTATCTGTAGGATACAGGCGGTAACTGGTTTTGCCAACTCTGTTAGTAGCTTTCAGCTTAATTATTTCCGAGAAGCTACGGCGCCGCGATTCATCTAAAACTATTTTCCGCACCGATGTATTGGTACCCACTTCCAGTAAGGATATGCCGTACATATTCTGATCTGACGTAACCGTATAATCAATCCACACATCATCGCCATCATTAACCAGTTTATAATCTGTAATATCTCATTGTCATGAAAAGTAAAAGTAACGCCAGTGAACATATTAAAAATGTTCGGTCCTTCTTTTTTGCAGGAACCCAAAAGCACAGATATGCCCATGAGTAAGGTAAATATATATTTCTTCATCTTTTGAGTTTTTATTTTAATGGGTCAAATGCGTTTTTAATCCAGGTCAGAATAAGTCAGGCTTGCCGTCAGTTAATTGAAAACCGCCACTCAACCAATGCTATCTGTTATGATTGCGGGTTTAATAATGTATCTAACTTTTACAGGCACTTTAAAAAAATTACTGGTATGACCCCATCAGCGTACAAACAATTATATCTTAAAAATTATCCTGGGCGAATAGCATCATAACAAACCGATCAGCATCAGAACACAGATTTTGAGCGCTTTATCAAAATTACTTATGCTAACTTCATATAATGACTTGATTAAATAGTATAAAGTTGGGGTTTATAAAAAGGTAATATTGTTTAACCAATTTTATGCCTTTTTATTCGCACTATAGTGACCAGCAATTATTGTCTTTTTTAAAACAAGGCGACAGGCTTGCTTTTAGCGAAATTTATGACCGTACCTGGGCCCAGCTTTACAAAACAGCATACAAGCGTTTAAAGGATAAAGAAGTTTGTAAAGACATTATACATGATGTTTTTGCTGATCTGTGGAACAAAAGCTCAACCAAAGAAATTACAGACCTGATACCTTATTTACACACCGCGGTGCGGTACAAAATATATTCATGGTTGGGTAAAGGCAACAATACGGCACATTTTATTGAACCCTATGAGAGCATGGCTTTATCGCCGCTTACCGCCGAAAGCTGGTTTGAAGAGCGCGACCTGCAAAGATTGATAGCATTATGGATGGATACTTTGCCCGAAAAACGTAAAGTGATATTCAAACTCAAATACCAGGACGATCTATCAACCAGGGATATTAGTGAACAGTTAAACCTATCGCAAAAAACAGTTCAAAACCAGCTACTTACAAGCTTCAACGGGCTTAAGGCTTATTTGAGCCATTACTTGCTGCTGATCCTGATTTTAATGTACAGTTAGGCAAATTATTTCCTGATTCTTCGCCCCTATAAAAAAATAAAAATTCTTTTAGGAGATTTTGAATTTATACAGACAATGTATTTATAAGCCTTATTTTCTATTTAAAAGGCGCTGTAACCAATTATAACGAATACTAAATAAAAGATTTCAAAAGCCGTGCTAACCTTTAGTCGCGCGTTTTTTTGGATACTCTTATTTATATGTTTTTAAATTCTCTAAAAGTTAAATATGAGCCCTAAAAAGCCAGACATTAAACAGTTGCAGGAAATTGCTGCTAAAGTTGCAAGCGGAAACGCCTCGACTGCCGAGAAGGCTTTTCTGGATGAGTACTATGATCTTTTTGATCATGCCGATAATACCCATGACCTGACAGAGGATGATCAGAAAGCAGCCTATCATGATATTCAAGACAGGTTACAACAAGATTCTTCCAGAACCAGTTTTTTCAATGTCTACAGCATAGCCGCGTCAGTTGTAATGCTGCTTTCCTTAAGCATCATCGCTTATAAAGTATTATACAATCCTGCCTTAAAAGATAAGGCAGGCACGGTTGCCGCAAAGCCCAGGCCCATTGTTTATGGTAGTAACAAAGCAGTGTTAACGCTGGCTAATGGTAAAAAAATAACGCTCGACGATCAATCGGCAGGCACGCTGGCCCGGCAAGCCGGGACAAACGTATCCAAAACTACCAATGGACAATTGGTATATAAAAGCGCGGCTACACCGCACGTGCAAAACAACATTGAATTTAATGTGATGGAAACACCGCGCGGAGGTATATACCAGGTTTATCTGCCCGATGGGACCCGCGTATGGCTAAACTCAGCATCGAGACTAAAATACCCGGTAGCGTTTACCGGAACTGAACGTAAGGTGGAATTAGCCGGTGAAGCGTACTTTGAGGTGAGCCATAACCGGCAGATGCCATTCATCGTGATCAGCAACAACCAGCGTATCGAAGTTTTAGGAACTCACTTTAATGTAAACGCCTATGACGATGAATTGGTTACTAAAACCACACTGATACAGGGAAGTATAAAGGTAACTGCTACAAGTTCGGGCATTTCAAAAACTATAGTTCCGGGGCAGCAGGCAGTACTCAGGTTAAAGGGTATACAACTCCACAACGTTGATACCGATAATGCTATTGCCTGGAAAACCGGTCTGTTCCGGTTTGATAATGAACCATTAAGCACCATCATGAAAAAAATATCAAGATGGTACGATGTAGATATTGTATACCAGGACGACGTAAGCCAGATGCGTTTTGGCGGAACAGTATCGCGCTTTACAGATATTCAAAAAGTGCTTAGTAAACTGGAGCTAACCAATACGGTTCACTTTAAAATTGAGGGAAGGAGCGTGATTGTCATGAAATAACATTACCCCACTCTATAAACTTAAACAAGGGAAAAGGTGCTACCAACACCCTCTCCCGGTTGCTAATAAGCAATGTCAAGATAAATTTTTGTTACACATTCACTTAACATTCAAATGTACACAGATAACTCCGTATTTCAATACAGGCCACCCGCTCTGTATTTTTTAAAAATTCTGATTATTATGAAATTCATTTTCGCATTACTCATAATAAGCGTGTTTCAGGCATCGGCCATAACCCGTGCTCAAAACGTTACCATCCATATCAAATCGGCCACTTTTGAAGATGTTTTTAACATCATGCATAAGCAAACCGATTATAATTTTATTTATAACGCCGATATGCTGGATCGCTTATCGCCGGTAAATATTGATGTAAAGGATAAACCGCTTAAAGAGGTACTTGATAACATTTTAACCGCCCAAAATTTAAGCTACAGCATACAGGATAAAACCATAATTGTAGCGCAAATTGCCAATATTAAACCTGTTACCACAAAAGCCGATGTAACCATTACCGGTACCGTAGTTGATGAAAAAGGGATAACGCTGCCAGGTGTTACTGTAAAACTAAAAGGCAGCAATTCGGCCGCGCTTACCGATGCCAGGGGTAATTTTAAAATCATTTTGCCTAAAGGTAACGGCATATTGGTATTTAGCTTCGTAGGCTATAAAACACAAGAAATTCCTGTAAATAACCAAACCACCATCTCGGTAAAAATGGAGCTTGGCGTATCCGGCCTTGACGAAATAGTGGTAATTGGTTACGGTACCCAGAAAAAAAAGGATCTTACAGGCGCTGTATCCTCAGTAAAAGGTGAAGATATTGCTGCCAACCCGGTGAGCAACCCGCTTGAAGCTATGCAGGGCCGTGTTGCCGGTTTAGATATTCAGCGTACGGATGGCAGTACCGGTGCGGCTCCAAATGTATTACTGCGGGGTAACCGCTCTATTCAGATTATACAAAATGGTGTGGTTGTTGGTGGCGCTACACAAAACCCACTGTATGTGATTGACGGCATCATCGGCAATATCACCAGCCTGAACCCTAATGATATTGAGTCTATAGATGTACTTAAAGATGCCTCTTCAACCGCCATATATGGTTCGGCAGGTGCTAACGGCGTTATACTCATCACTACTAAAAAGGCAAAATCAGGTAAAGTTCAGATCGACCTGGATAGTTATTACGGCGTGAACGGTTTTGCCTCTTATCCCAAAGCGCTATCTGGCGATGCCTGGGTGCAATATAACCGCGATAAGTATTTTGCTACCAACAACAAATTCCCGTCATCGCTGGCCGATGCTAACGTTCCTGCTTCGGCCATTGCGGCTATTGAACAAAACAAATGGATTGACTGGGTTGATGAAACCCTTAAGCGAGGTGTACAACAAAACCATCACGTGGCTGTGCGCGGTGGCAACGAAACAGTACAAGCTTACATGTCATTAGGCTACATCGGTGAAAAAGGCATTTACCAGGGCGATAATACCGCGTTTTACAATGTACGTGGCGGTGTTGATGTAAAATTTAGTGACTTATTTAAAGCGGGTTTACAAACCACCATCAACCTGCGTAATAATAACCAAACCAATAGCCGCATTAACAAAGCCTTTGGCACCTATCCGCTGGGCGATGTTTATGATGCTAATGGCAATATCAATGTGTACCCGCTTGATAAGGTATCAACCGTAAGCCCTATTGCCAACTATGCGCCGGGCGTATTGGTAAATAATACCAAAGGCTTATTCGCGGCTATTAACCCTTACATTGAGTTTCATCCGATAACTAATTTGAGTATCCGGTCGCAACTGGGCGTAACCCTGGCATCATCCCGCAATGGTTATTTTGCCAACGAGCTATCGTACAACCTGGCTTCAGAAGCACGTAATACCAAAGAGGCAAGCTATACCAATAACTCTGGTTATGGCTACCTGTGGGAAAACATTGCCAATTACAATTTCACGCTCAACAGAGATCATAACTTCAGTATTACCGGTATCACATCATACAACGACCAGCGCGAAGAAACTTCATTTTTAGCAGGTCAGGGCCTTGATTTTAATGACTACCTGTATTATAACATGGGCGCCCTTACAACGCTAACCGGCAAAGGCACAACTTACAAACAGCTAAATAAGCTATCATTTGCCGGGCGTGTAAATTATAGTTACAAAGGTAAATATCTGGTACAGCTAACCAACCGCTGGGATGGCGCATCGCAACTGGTAAAAAAATGGGCGGCATTCCCGTCGGGACAGATAGGCTGGCGCATCAGCGATGAAGATTTCATGCAATCAACCAAAGGCTGGCTGGATAATCTTAAACTGCGTGCCGGTTATGGTGTGGCTGGTACGGCAAACATCAATGCTTATGTAAGCAGCACCGAGGTTACCTCGCGAACTTCAGAATTTAACATGTCGTTAGGTAGCGGTGCCGCTTTGCCTATCTATGTAATAAAACAAGCTTTAGGCAACCCTGATCTGACCTGGGAAAAATCATACAGTACCAACTTAGGTTTAGATATGACCATGTTTAAAGGCAGGCTTGATGTTACCACCGAGGTATTTTATACCAAAACCAAAGGCGTGCTTTATCCGCGCAACATACCATCATCATCGGGCGGTTATGATGCCAAAAATTTGTATACCATTACCTCAAACATTGGCCAAACAAGCAATAATGGTATTGAGGTAACCATCAACAGCCGCAACATCATTTCAAAAAACTTCAGATGGAATACCTCCCTTACCTTTACCCATGCTACAGAAAAGCTGGATAAAATTGACCTGGGTAACTCCTTAGCGCCGTCGGCACTGATATCAAACCTGCTGTTTGTAGGGCAGCAATTGCCGCAAAGTATCTATTACGGCTACAAAAAAACAGGTATCTGGCAATTGGGTGAGGAAACCGAAGCCGCGAAATACGGAGCAAAACCAGGCGACATCAAATTACAAACCGTACCCAAGGTTGTTAATGGCGTATCAGACAATGGGGTTCACCCCTACTCGGCAGATGACCGTATGGTTGTAGGCCACAGCACACCCAATTTTTCAATAGGCTTGCAAAACAGCTTTGTTTACAAGGCTTTCGATCTGTCAATCTTCGCCACCATGCGTTACGGGCAAACTATTAACGCGCAATTACTGGGCTATTATAATGCTGTTGCCCCGCCGGCCTTTTATAATTACTGGACACCAACACACGCAAGCAATGATTTTCCGCAACCTTATTTAGGCCCAACTATTAATACCACCTATGCTTCGGCGCTTTCGCTGGTTGATGGCTCGTACATCAAAATAAAAAATATAACACTGGGTTATACGCTGCCTAAAAATATAGCAGGCAAAATTGGCATGAGCAGACTGCGTGTTTATGGTACGGCCTATAACACCTTGATTTTTGCTAAAAGCAAACTGCTTAAAAATGTTGATCCGGAAACAGGCGGCAGCGACAGTTTCCCGCTATACAAACAAATTGTATTTGGCCTTAATGCATCTTTTTAAACAGGTAAACTTTTTTTGACAATGAAAAATTTAAGAAAATATATAATAGTAGCATTTACAACCGGGGCAGTTTTGGCCTCATCATGCAAAAAGCTTGACGAGTACAACCCCGGTGCTACCACACTTGATGTAGCTTACAATAACAAACCCGGCTTTGAAGGCTTGATCAACGCTTGTTATAATGACATGTTTTTTTTCTATGGCAAGGTTGATTTTATTGGCCCCTCAGAAATGGGCACCGATCTGTGGATAAACTATGGCGCTAACGATAGTGGCTTTTGCGTATATGATAATACGCTTAACACATCTACAGGGTCTATTAAAACCATATGGGGCGGCTGGTATTCGGCTATTAACCTGTGCAATACGGCCATAACTTTTTCAAAAACCGTAAAGGGCTATGGCAGTCAAACCGAAATAGATACTAAAGTCGCCGAGGCTTATTTTTGGCGTGCCTGGGCAAACTTTAACCTGGTTGAGCAATTTGGTGGCGTTGTTTTGCGCACACAATCATCGGCGGTTGAGCAAAGCGCGGTATCGGCCAAACGCAGTTCTGAAAAAGAGTTTTATGACCTGATCATTTCTGATCTTAAATTTGCCTGTGATAATTTGCCCTTATCGCAAAGTGTACGAGGCAGGGTAACTAAAAAAGCGGCCTATGCTATGCTGGCCAAGGCCTACCTGCAACGCACCCGTCTGGGTGATAAAGAACAGTATGGTAAGCTGGCGCTTGAAACTGCCGAGGAACTTATTAATAATCCGGCTAAATACGGTTGCTCGCTTTATTTGAGCGATGCCACCACATCGGGCTTTACCAAGGTTTTTGATGGAAAGAATAACAAGAACAATCCTGAATTTTTGTTTTTCCAAGCTATTGATGCGATTTCCGGTTTAAATCCTGAAGGTTATAACAGGGGGCGTACCCGTCAGTACTATGAGCCTGATCTGGGTGGCCGTGGCGCCGATTGGGGCACACAGGAAAAAGGTGTACTTTATGGCCGCTCAAATGTTAAGCAATATAAGCCAAGCAGCTATTTACTAACCAAAATTTTTGATCCGAGAGAGAACACGCCAGATACCCGCTTTGCCAACACCTTTACTTATAAGTTTTACGCCAGTGCTGATAAGCCAATAACAAGTCAGTTGGCTACAACTTATCAAAAAGATGCTTCAATAGTTGGTAAAACTATCTTGAATACCACAGCATTTTACAGCGGGCCCGACTATTTTTTACCTGCCGGAACTACGCTTGAAGAACAAAAAAACATGACCAACGATGCCGGCTTAGCCGTGTTTACGCCCAATTGGAATATACCAACAGATGTAAAAAAGAAAATGCCTATGCTGGTTGCCGACCCTACAGATCTGTTTGACCCGGCCACTAATGATTATAAACTGCCTGCATCTTTTCCGAATGAGCCGAGCCTGATCAATATATTCCCGGCGTTTAAAAAGTTTTCCAGCAAAATGTGGGTCTATACCAACCAATACTGGATGGGCGATTTCCCGATCATACGTCTGGGCGAGGTTTACCTGATTGCTGCCGAAGCTGCCCTGCTTAGTAATAATGATCAGGCTAAAGCGGCGCAGTATGTTAATGTGATCCGTAAACGTGCCGCTATAACAAGCCGCGAAAGTGAAATGATAGTTACCCCTGCCGAAGTGACTATCGATTTTATTTTGGCCGAAAGGGCACGCGAATTAGCCGGCGAGCATACCCGCTGGATTGATCTGAAACGTACAGGCAAATTAACTAAAGCTTATTTTCAGTCAACCAATCCATCGGTAGCGTTAAATTTTAATGAAAAGAAACATGTTGTTCGCCCTATACCGCAATCATTCCTGGATGCAATAATCAATTCTAATGAATTTGGAAATAATGGATATTGATAGTTTTCATTTGTCATCGTTATGGCACATCAGTCTATTATTTTTGCCATTCAGTCGCTTGTATCGTATATTTATATGAATTAAAAAATAAAGCAACATGAATACTGAAAAAGCCATTCTGGCCGGCGGTTGTTTCTGGGGAGTAGAAGAACTGATACGTCATTACCCCGGAGTTATTTCAACAATAGTAGGCTACACCGGGGGCGATGTGCCCAACGCTACATACCGCAATCACGGAACACATGCAGAAGGCATAGCCATAACATTTGACCCGGAGCAGCTATCTTATCGCAAGCTGCTTGAATATTTCTTCCAGATACATGACCCTACCACACGCAACAGGCAAGGTAATGATATCGGGACCTCTTATCGCTCTGCTATTTTTTATTTAAGTGATAGCCAACGCGATACCGCGAATGCACTGATAGCAGAAATGGAAGCCTCCGGAGTATGGCCTGGCAAAATAGTTACCGAGGTAGTACCTGCCACAGATTTTTGGGATGCAGAAGCAGAACATCAGGATTATTTACAAAAGAACCCTTATGGCTACACCTGCCACTTTGAAAGACCTGATTGGAAACTAAGTTAAAACACAAGGCTTAAAAATTTTATTAAAAACCTTAAACAGGGTGCGTTCTCATTCGAGAAACGCACCCTGTTTTTTATTTATCAAATTACTAAAATTTTCAAAACAAAATCTTTCTCCGGGTGTTTCCTTGCAAAAAATAGCAAATAATGTGTAATATCGGGCCATATTTTATCATAATCATACCAATTTGGTATTATTAACACTGCCTTAACAACATTATAAAAAAACCAACGTATAATCACTGGCTTTACAAAGCCAAAATACATTGGTACTGAAAATCAAATACATTTTACAATCTGCCCCTAATTTATACATGAAAAACAAAAACTACTTTATACGCCTGATAGCCGGCATGCTGGTTATATCATCATTTGTAATGTGTACTAAAAGTACCATTAAAACCGACCCGGCACCAAGCTCAACAACTTCAGATCCGAATACAGATAGTTCGGGGCTGACCACAAATGCCACTACCGGTAATTCTTATACTATTATGCCCAGTCAATGGATGGTTGACGGCACTACCGTACCTCCAGGCTCTACAATATATATACCTGCCGGAACCAGGGGTGCCATATTGTTTAAAAATTTAAAGGGAATTTCCGGAAAACCTATTACCATTATCAATAAGGGTGGTAAAGTGACTTTTTCAACATCTATTACCGCGGGATATTGCTTTAAAACACAAAACTGTCAGTATTTCAGGGTACTGGGAAATGGTGCTGCTGGTATTACCTATGGGTTTAATATCAACGGTGGTAACATTGGTATGACGATGGATGATCGGAGCTCAGATTTTGAGATTTCGAATGTTGAAGTTCGTAATAGTGGCTTTGCAGGCATTATGGCCAAAACGGATCCTACATGCGATGTAGCTACTCAGCGTGGTCACTTTACCATGAAAAATCTAACCATCCACAACAACTACGTGCACCAAACCGGAGGTGAAGGACTTTATATAGGTAACTCTTTTTATACCGACGGGGTATCACTTTCATGCGGTAAGGTTTTACCTCATGATGTGACAAACCTAAAGGTATACAGAAACATTACAGACTCAACCGGTTGCGAAGGCATTCAGATTGGTGCAGCCATTACCGGATGCGAGGTTTATAACAACACAGTTAAAACTCCCGGGATAAAACCTTTTGCTACCGGACAAAACAACGGCATACAAATAGGTGAAGGTACCGGAGGCAAATGCTACAACAACCTGATCAAAAATGCTCCCGGAGATGGCATTATAGTTTTGGGACTTGGAGACAACCTGATTTACAACAACTTCATCCTCAATTCAAAAAGCTACGGGATTTTTGCCGATTCCAGATACACACCGGGCCCGCATTTTCAATTTATCAATAATACTATCGTAGCGTCTACCTTGGGAGGCATAAAATTAAACTCCGAAACTATCCCGATGAATACCGTTATCAATAACGTTATTATACAGGCAAACACGGCACAGGCAATCATCAGAAAAAGCACCAGCGTTAAACTAACCTCAACCAATAATTATACAAACAAAGATGTAAATACTTGCAAATTTGTAAGCTATAGCACAGATAATTTCCACCTGCAATCATCATCACCACTTATTAATAAAGGAGCAAACGTTTTATCATACGGAGTAAATACTGATTATTACGGCACTTTACGCCCTACCGGTAAGATTTTTGAAATTGGCGCTACCGAATACTAAGAGGTTACATAACGCCACTGACATAATTTCCATACACCTGCTGTAGCAAAACACGCCTATCTATTGATTATATACTTATCAGACAATCAATAGATAGGCGTTTATAAATGATAGTATACCCTTTCCCGGCAAGAACTTTGGCATATTAAAAATTAATGAAAAGTTAATTTGATAATAAGCCGTTTGGCACGGATTTTTCGAAAATGACACCATGAGAAAAATCCGTACCTTATTACTCATCCTGCTCGCAGCGGCAACATTTACCGTACATGCCCAATCACCCAGGCTTAGCGGTGTATATGTGGGCGCCGAGCTTTACAATACCCCTTTTCAGGGCATGCAGATCAACAACATTGTGATCTATTTCAGAAACGATGGTACTTTCAATAACGCCTTAAACCAGCCTGATTGGAAGACAAAAGTTAGCGGTTCATATAACATTACCAATAACACCGTACAACTGGCATTCAAAAATGGTGATGAGGGTAAAAAATATAAACTGGCTGCCAACGGCAACCTGGAAAGTACGGCGGGCATAAAACACACCTTACATAAGGTAAAAAAAATAACCACCCTTCCCGCGGCCTCCTATGAAAAAAGAACAGCTTCAGTTAGCGGAGGAATGGGTACAGGTATGCCGGCTGTAGGAGCTTTTAGTACGGACTACCTGTATTTTGACGGGAAAGGAAACTTTTCTACAGACCGATCAAGCGTTGTAGGTGTAACAGGCGACGCGGCCGGTGGTACTGTAGGCGGTAAATTCGGAAAAAACAATAAAACAGGCGGAACCTATAAATTGGGCGATGGGGAAATAACCTTAACATTTGGCAATGGAACGGTTTCAAACCAAAGCTTCTTTTATAGTCCTCCAAATGAAGAAGACCTGATTTTACTGAACGGAGAGTTTTATTTCAGGAAAGAGGAAAAAGAAAAGCCCGGAGCTGCGAACAGCACAGCCGATAATACAGGTGCTCATACCAATACAACAACCACAGCAGGTACACCTACAACGGCCGATGTATTAAACAAACTCCGGGATCAATATAATGGTGAGAATATTGATAAAATTACCACCGTTAAAGAAACAGCTAATATAACCGGCAATATGCAGGTTACACTGGTAACAGATATTGTTAATAATAGGATACGCGCCGAAATTAAGCAAAACGGTAAACTATTACTGATAAAACAATTGGATGGGAACGAAGGCTGGCAGTGGTTGAATGGAAGAAAAACAACATTATCTCAAGGTGAAAAGGATGAGTTGTTATTAAGCCAATATCAAGGCATCATGGGTTTGCATAAAAAGCTGAACAATTATTTCCTTACCGGCACGGTTACAGCATCGGGCGATAATTATATCATTTCCTTTTACCACAATAAAAATAAAATAGTTTATTTGATAGGTAAGGATTATACCCTTAAAGGAAATGCTTACACTACTAATGCAGCACCCAGTATTTCGGCATATAAGAATTTCACACAAGCTAATGGCATTACTTATCCGGTAACCACAGAATCGTCTGACGGGAAAACCAAGATCACTTCGACCACTACCTCATTAGAGATCAACCCTGTTTTAACTGCTGATACCTGGAAAATGCCTTAAATAATAAAGCGGCTGTTTGATATCAAACAGCCGCTTTATTATTGTATTTATGTTGTTTTATTTAGCCAGTTTTTTATCCTGCTTTAGTGTTTTTTCATCCTGTGGGGTCAGATCTTTCATCATGGTAAAGTGATCACGGATCTGTCCGTCAGCGCAGATCCATTTCAGGTCTAATTTATTACCCTGAACCTCCAGCATTACCGCCCCTCCTATTTCATTGTTGGAGTAATACATGGCATCGTGCGGCCAGGTTGCTTTATGCCCACCCTGTGCACCGGCCGAGCCTGCCACTACATAAACAACACCTAATGGATTCTTCTTATTTTTAATATAAGGTGATGAATTTTTACTACCATCATATAAACCGGTAGAATTGCTTACGTTGTATTTAGCCGCGTCAAAATCCGCTTCTTTACCAAAATAGCCTTTCATCATTTTTGAACGCTCATATACGTGGCTATGTCCGCATAAGATCAGATCGACGCCGTTATCTTCCAGAACCTTGATGAAATTTTCGCGTATTTTACCCAGCAGGCCTTCATCATCAGAATCATGCGAACCTTTGGTATACGGTGGATGGTGCCAGTAGGCTACTACCCATTGTTTGTTGGTGTTTGCAGCCAGATCTTTTTTAACCGATTTTACCTGCTCGCCCATCTGTTCGTAAATG
>NZ_JBCECK010000011.1:48757-70102 GCF_039207105.1 Mucilaginibacter sp. | reverse complement strand
ATAATGGCCTGCGGGTTATTGTTCACGAAGATAATACTACACCAATGGCGGTGCTGAACATACTATATGATGTAGGCGCCCGCGACGAAAATCCAGATCAAACAGGCTTTGCTCATTTATTTGAACACCTGATGTTTGGCGGATCTGTAAACATACCAAGCTATGATGAACCCCTGCAAAGGGTAGGAGGCGAAAATAATGCCTTTACCAGTAACGATATTACCAACTATTATATTACCCTGCCATCAGCCAATATTGAAACCGCTTTTTGGCTGGAGAGTGACCGCATGCTGAACCTTGCTTTTAGCGAGAAAAGCCTGGAGGTACAACGCAATGTGGTGATAGAAGAGTTTAAGCAACGCTATTTAAACCAGCCTTACGGCGATGTTTGGTTAAAACTGCGTCCGCTGGTTTATAAGCAACATTCTTACAAATGGGCTACCATTGGTAAAAACATCAAACATATTGAGGATGCCCAAATGGAGGATGTAAAAGCATTTTTCAAAAAGCATTATAATCCGCAAAACGCTATCATGGTAGTGGGCGGCGATGTAACGTTGGAGCAGGTAAAGGAACTGGCCGAAAAATGGTTTGCACCAATTCCAGCCGGTGAAAAATATCATCGCAATTTGGTTCAGGAGCCAGAACAACGTGAAGAACGCCGTGAAGTGGTTACTGCTAAAGTGCCGCTGAATGATGTATATATCGCTTTTCAGATGGGTGCCCGCCTTGATGAGGATTACTACGCTGTAGAGTTGTTATCAGACGTACTTTCGCGCGGAAACTCATCGCGCTTATACCGTAGTTTAGTGCAGGACAAGCAAATATTTAGCGAGGTACATGCCTATATTACAAGCAGCCTTGATAAAGGAATGTTTATACTGGAAGGTAAACCGCTTGAAAATATCAGTATTGAACAGGCCGAAGCCGCTATTTGGGATGAGCTGGAGAAGATCAAGAACGAACAGATCCCGGTAGATGAACTGACCAAGGTGCAGCACAAAACAGAATCGACGATGGTGTTTTCAGAAATGTCACTATTGGATAAGGCCATGAATCTGGCATCATTTGAGTTGCTGGGCGATGCTGAAATGCTTAACCATGAAACTGCTAAATATTTGGCTGTAACCGCAGCACAAATAAAAGCAGCCGCTAATAAAATATTCAGGGTGGATAATTCATCAACCCTTGTTTATCTGGCCGAGAAAACAGAATCAGCTTTGGCTTAAATAATTTTAGAATCAGAATTTACTGAATTTTAGAATTGACTTAATAAAAGTTCATTATTCTGAAAATTCAGTAATTCGGTGAATTCTGATTCAGATAAAAATATAAAACGATTATGATCGACAGAAAATTAGCCCCTGAATTTAAGGCTATTGATAATATAAAACTTATTAAACCCGAGCATACCAAACTGGATAATGGCTGTAATATATACTGCTTTAATTCCGGTGACCAGGAACTGGTACGCATTGAGTGGATATTCGGCAACCTGCGTTTTGACGCGGCCAAGCCGTTACTTAATATGGCGGTTAATACCATGCTGACCGAAGGTACAGATACCTTAACTGCAGCGCAAATTGCCGATAAAATTGATTTTTACGGCGCTTTTTTACAGGTTGATTATGGGTACGAAAACTCGCAGGTTACGCTTTATAGCTTAAATAAGCATTTGCACCACACCTTGCCGGTTATTAAGGACATCTTAACCGCTTCTGTATTTCCTGAAAAGGAGCTGGAAACTTTTAAACGTAACCAGCAACAAAAACTACAGGTAAGTCTGCAAAAAAATGATGTGGTAGCCCGCCGTGATTTTAATAAAGCTATTTACGGCGACACGATATACGGCTTGGGTGCAACTTTTGATAACTACAAAAGCCTACAGCGCGATGATTTATTGGCGCATTATAAAAAAATGTACCAACCATCAAACTGTACACTGATCATTGCCGGTAAAATTGAGCCGGATGCTTTAAAGCTGATTAAAGATACATTTGATAGCAACTGGAAAAATGGATTAGAACCAGCCGATACAACACAGCCGAGCCTGCAACCGGCCGCCGATCTTTTTTACTATACTGAAAAGCCCGAAGCGCTGCAATCTGCTATTAGAATGGGGATGCCATTTGTGAATCGTAACCATCCCGATTTTCAGCCCATGCAGGTGTTGAATACAGTTTTTGGTGGGTATTTTGGTTCCAGGTTAATGGCTAACATCCGTGAAGATAAAGGCTATACATACGGTATCGGCTCTGGATTAGGCTCGTTTAAACATGGTGGTTCGTTTTTTATAGCTACTGAAGTTGGCGCGGATGTTTGCAAAGACACGCTAACCGAAATTGAAAAAGAGATCAACCTGTTAAAAACAGAATTGATACCAGACGAAGAGCTTTCCTTAGTACGTAACTTTATGCTGGGATCATTACTGGGTAGTCTGGAGAATGTTTTTTCGCATGCCGATAAATTCAAGAATATACATTTTGCCGGCCTTGGGTATGATTATTACGATAAATACACATCGACAATAAAAACTATAACCGCCGACAAATTAAAAGAATTGGCCAATAAGTATTGGAACTTTGATCAGTTTTATAAAGTGATTGTAGGGAAGTATTAGGATTTGGGATGAAAAATGTCATTGCGAGGAGGAACAACGAAGCAATCGCGGATTGTGCTAATCTCTCTGTAAAGGTTGCGGTTGCCACGCTTCGCTCGCAATGACAAAATTATAAAAGGGATGTTTTATAATTTTATTGCTGTTCAGCAGGGGGCTCCCATAGTTCAATACTGTTGCCTTCAGGATCAAGGATATGTAAAAATTTACCATACTCACTTACGGCAATTTCGTCAATAATAGTAACGCCTTCCTGTTTAAGTTCGTCAACCAATGCCTCCAGGTCTTCAACAATATAGTTCATCATAAAATCTTTTTTGGAGGGATCGAAATAAGTAGTGTTCTCCGGAAAGGGGTTCCAGACGGTAACACCTGTTTGATCGGCATCATCAAACTTTCTCCACTGAAACATGGCGCCATATGCTTCAGCTTCAATACCCAGTTTTTGATTATACCATGTTCTTAGTTCATCGGGGTTTTTACTTTTAAAAAATATGCCTCCAATGCCGGTTACTTTTTTCATAGTTAAGTTTGCTTTTTTAAGTATAAATATACTTTTTAAATCAATTTCCTCAAGAACGTATTAATCATTCTGATCGAGTTGTTTCTTATAAATGGTCAATTATCACGGAAAGGCAATTTTCTGATCTCTTTTAAATAAATCCGAAACATCAATTCTTAAATCCGAAATATTTATTACCTTTGCCCGGCAAATAATAACTCCAAAATAATTATTTGCTATGCAGTTAGACCCATCAAAATTTGTTGCCGAAGGATTAACTTACGACGACGTTTTACTACTCCCGGCTTATTCAGAAGTTTTACCGCGCGAAGTTAACACCAGTACTTTTTTAACTAAAAAAATCAGGTTAAACATTCCCATCATATCTGCGGCTATGGATACCGTTACCGAAGCAGGCTTGGCAATTGCCATTGCCCAGGCGGGTGGTATAGGCATGCTGCACAAAAATATGACCATCCAGGCCCAGGCCGATGAGGTTCGTAAGGTAAAACGTTCAGAAAGCGGCATGATCCAGGATCCTGTAACACTACAGGAAGATGCTTTATTAGCCGATGCACAACAGATCATGAAGGAGTACAGCATTGGTGGTATCCCGATAATTGATGCCGAGCACAGGCTTAAAGGCATTATCACTAACCGCGATCTGCGTTTTCAGAAAGATATGAGCGTACCGGTAAGCCAGGTGATGACCAAAACAGGTTTGGTTACTGCGCCGGAAGGTACCAACCTTATTGATGCTGCTGCCATACTGCAAAGCAATAAAATTGAAAAACTACCGGTTGTAAGTAAAGAAGGTAAACTAACCGGGCTTATTACCTACAAGGATATTCAGAAAGTTAAAAACTTCCCTAACGCCTGTAAAGACGAGTTTGGCCGCCTGCGTGTAGGCGCCGCTGTTGGGGTTGCTGCAGATAATATTGAACGCGTAACCGCCCTGGTTAACGCCGGTGTTGACGTGGTTACTGTTGATACTGCACACGGCCATTCAAAAGGAGTTATAGATATGGTGAAGGCGGTTAAAAAATTATATCCGGATTTGCAGGTTATCGCCGGTAACATTGCTACTGCCGATGCCGCTATTGCCCTGGCAGATGCCGGTGCTGACGCGGTTAAGGTGGGTATTGGTCCGGGTTCTATTTGTACAACACGTATCATAGCCGGTGTGGGCGTTCCACAATTATACGCGGTTTATGAATGCGCCAAAGCGCTGGAAGGTCGCGGCGTTCCGGTTATTGCCGATGGTGGTATTAAACAAACTGGAGATATTGTTAAGGCTATAGCGGCAGGCGCAAGTTCTATCATGGCAGGTTCATTATTTGCCGGGGTTGAAGAATCACCTGGCGAGACCATCATATACGAAGGCCGTAAGTTTAAATCGTACCGTGGTATGGGTTCGGTTGAGGCTATGGCTAAAGGTTCAAAAGACCGTTATTTCCAGGACGAAACTGATGTGGTTACCAAATTAGTACCGGAGGGTATTGTTGGCCGTGTACCATTCAAAGGCAACATGGCCGAGGTGATATTCCAATACATAGGCGGTTTACGTGCAGGTATGCACTACTGTGGTGCCGCTAACATTGAGGATCTGCAGAGAGCCAAATTTGTACGTATCACCGCTGCTGGCATGCGCGAAAGCCATCCGCACGATATTACCATCACAAAAGAAGCACCTAACTATACACGTTAAGCGTTTTTGATAAAAGATAAAATGAAAAGGAGCCAATTGGCTCCTTTTTTAGTATTTTTTCGGTCTGATTTGATTCTTATTATTTCCCTACTTTATGAAAAAAACATACTCAAATTTTGCTTATCGCATATTGATAACGGCAGGAATCTTTTTTACAACCTGTTTAGCCGCAGAGGCGCAAACGGTAAGTAATGCTGATAGCCATGAAATTGTGACCAAGCTTGCCAATAAATTGGTTGAAGTGTATCCATTTCCCGAAATCAGCGCCCAATACAAAGAAGCTCTCCTGAAAAATGATGCCAACGGAAGCTATAATGGTTTAACTGAAGATGAACTCGCAACAAAAATTACCGATGATCTGCGTAAAACACATAAAGATGTGCACCTGCGGGTTATGCGTAATGAAACAACTTATAAAAATCTGACCACCCCGCGTACCGGACGCAGACGTAATGCCGATGATGACTCCGAGCGTAAAGCGAACTACGGTTTTAAAAAGGTAGAAATTGATGGAGCTACTTCTACGGCTTACATAGATGTACCTGGGCCGTTTTATGGTTCGCAGGAGGCATTTGAGATGGCTGCCGCAAGCATGAACATGGCTGCCTATAGCAAATACGTTATTATTGACATACGCCACAATCCGGGTGGTACCGGACAAATGGGGCGCTTTCTGGCTTCTTACTTTTACGATCCGGGTAATGAGCAATTTTATTTGAACGGCTTTTATAAAGATCGCAAACATGATGAGCAGGAGTGGACTTACGCCTACGTACCTGGTAAGTATATGCGCGATGCTAAAGTGTATATCCTTGTTGGCAGGGGTACAGGTTCAGCTTCTGAAGGTTTTGCTTATGCTATGCAAAAATTAAAACGAGGAACCATTGTTGGCGATACAACTGCCGGCGCAGGTATAGCAGGCACTTTTGTAGCGCTTAAAAGTAATTTGGTGGTATTTACACCTTTTAAAATGGTTGTTGGGCCGAACAGCAACGAGGGTTGGGAAGGAACCGGCGTGGTACCTGATGTAGAAATAGGTAAAGATGATGCCCTTATAGCAACCCGTAAGCTCATCTTGGAGGATATGCTGAAAAATGCTGCGGATTCTACCCAGAAAGAAATAGCCCAATGGCTGGTTGATGATAGCAAGATTGCCAGCAACACCCCTGTGAATATGAAAAGTAAATATGGTTCAATTATAGGTAAGTACACCAGTAATATTACCATAACCTATACCAAAGGCGATTTGCTTTGGAATCGAGTGGAGCCCGGTAAACCGGTTGAAAGCTATGCGATGAAAGAAGTTAAGCCAGATGTATTGGTTATACCCGGTTTGAATAGCTATATGGGACCTAACGTTTCACGGGTGTATATTAACCGTGATGCTAAAGGAGGGATAACGGGACTTATCCGCAAAACATTATCAAACGGAAACATTACCGTGAATCCGCAATTGAAGAAAATATAAAAACAAATGCCCCGATAATTCCGGAGCATTTGTTTTAAAAGTTAAACTAATACATATTTGTTTTATGAAATCTATCTGTGTGTTCTGTGGTGCCAATTTTAACGGCGACCCTGTATTAAAACAAGCTGTTATACAATTAGCCGAAGTAATGGTGAACCGGAATATTAGCCTGGTTTATGGAGGCGGTAAGGTAGGGGTAATGGGCTTATTGGCAGATGCTGTTTTACAAAAAGGTGGCAAGGCCATAGGAGTAATACCTCAATTTTTAATGGATAAGGAAGTTGGCCACACTGGCTTAACCGAATTACACATTGTTGAAAACATGCACCAGCGCAAACAGTTGATGAGCGATTTGTGCGATGGTATTATTACCCTGCCAGGCGGTTTAGGTACGCTTGAAGAGTTTTTCGAGGTATTAACCTGGTTACAGCTGGGTTTACACACCCATCCGGTAGGCTTGCTGAATGTTAACGGTTTCTATGATTTTTTATTGAAACAGCTTGATGTAATGGTTGAACAACAATTATTAAAACCGGTAAACCGTAACCTCGTCATCACATCAACAGACTCGATTGAACTTATTAACCTGATGGATAATTTTCAGGCCAGCCCCGATGAGGTTTGGTTCAGGGATAAAAATCTTACTTAGATAAAAGATTACGCTTTACCGGTTTGGTATTTCATTTTTAATAATCTGCTGCTTCGCCAGGTGTCAGGATAACGCCGTCGTGAGCATTTTCTACACCATTGGCAAAGCCATTGCTATTAACAAACATTTTTTCGTTCTCAATAAAAAAGTGAACACCACTCACTTTGAAATCACCTTTAATACTTACTACCGCGTCGGGGTGCTGTGCTTCGATCTCGTTTAGTATATGGCTTGACAGGCCATGAAATTCATGCTCATTAAGTTGATAAACATCCAATAGCGGCTCGTGATGCCCTTTTTTAAACACCCAAACACGGTGTGGCTCAGTTTCTATATGAATATCTGCCGGGCCCTCCTCCAAGCGGTTAGCACTGATCCTGATCACTGCGCCAGATGTATCAGTAATATTAGCATCAATGCTAAGCAAATGGTCTGCCGAACCTTTCTGATGGTTGTAAAAAGAGAGGACCCTTAAAAATTCGGTTTTTTTCTCACCATCTTTAACGGTCAGCGTGTTTCGGCTACTTAAAAATATACTTGTCCCAAAAATGAATGCGTGTTTCATAACGATATAATTATTGGTTTAAATTGTTACGTATAAAAGCGTCAGAACTCCTAAATGTTTTAGGTATCAGATATTAAGTTTTGGTTGTTTTAAGTTAAGATGAGTTAACCAGAAAACAAAATGTTCTTTTACTATTTTTGAATTTTTAGTGCTACATTGTATTCAACCTGAAGCATTATGAGAAGAAAAACATTTATTCAATTAAGTACTACCTTAATGGCTACTCCTTTATTGTCATCACTTGAGGGTTGGACGCTGCCCGAACGTTTAAAAACTGGGCCGGAAACCTAACCTACAGCACAGATAACGTGTTTTATCCCAAATCGGTTGAAGAGGTACAGCAACTGGTGAAAAAACATAACAAGCTTAAAGCACTCGGCACAAGACATTGTTTTAATGCTATTGCCGATAGTAAAGACAACCTGCTATCGACCAAAGAATTGAATAAAGTAGTTAACCTTGATAAAAAAGCTCATACGGTTACGGTAGAAGGAGGTATTAAATACGGTGAACTCGCACCTTATTTGCATCAACAGGGTTTTGCGCTTAATAACCTGGCCTCCTTGCCCCATATTTCGGTCGCCGGTTCAATTACCACGGCTACGCATGGCTCAGGGGTTAAAAACGGCAATCTTTCAAGCGCCGTTACTGCTTTGGAAATAGTAGTTGCTGATGGAAGCTTAGTACATCTATCCAAAGCAGCTGACGCTGAAAAGTTGAACGCTGCAGTGGTGGGATTGGGAGCCTTGGGAGTAATCACCAAAGTTACGCTGAGAGTGGAACCAACCTTTATGATGCAGCAACGCGTATTTACCAATATGCCTATGGCACAGGTAAAGGAGCATTTTGAAAAAATAGTATCGGCAGGCTATAGCGTTAGCTTATTTACAGATTGGCAGCATGATAGTATTAATGAGGTTTGGATAAAAAGCCGCATAGGTACTGATAAAGAACAAAACGGCTCTGAGTTTTACGGAGCAAAGGCAGCCACTAAAAACTTGCATCCCATTATAGCGCTCTCGGCCGAAAATTGTACAGAACAAATGGGCGTTCCGGGGCCGTGGTATGAGCGTTTGCCTCACTTTAAAATGGGTTTTACACCCAGCAGCGGTAAAGAACTTCAATCAGAGTATTTTGTACCTATACATCATGCCGTAGAAGCCATACAAGCTGTTGCCCGATTGGGTAAGCAGATCGGTCCGCATTTATTTATTACCGAGATCCGCACCATTGCAGCCGATAGTTTATGGATGAGCCCCTGCCATAATCAAACATCAGTTACCATTCATTTTACCTGGAAACAGGAAACAGATGCGGTGCTGAAATTACTGCCGCTTATTGAAAAAGAACTTTCACCCTTTAATGCTCGGCCTCACTGGGGTAAAATATTTACCCTGGCGCCTAAAGTACTGGAATCGCGCTATGAAAAGCTAAACGACTTTAAAAAATTAGTAGCCGAATATGACCCTCATGGGAAATTCAGGAATGACTTTTTGAGCCACGAAATTTATGCTTAGTGCAAACTAAACATATTTTATAGTTGACATACTGCTGTCATAAGGCGCTGGCACTTTTGTATCAAAAACCGATACAAACAAAATGAACAGGGTTGACAGGCTTTTGGAAATGCTTGCTGTTTTACAAACACAGAAGGTTGTAACGGTTGATTATTTAAAACAAAAATTCCACATCAGCTCCCGTACCGTTTACCGCGATATGGAGCTGCTTACCCGGTTACGTATACAAGTACAGTATAAAGACGATAAGGGGTGCTTTATTCTGAATGGTTATTGCCTCCCTGTAGCAGGGAGTAAGTTTAAAGGGCAGGTTTCACATAGCATAATGCTTATTCCTGATGCGGTGAAAAATGATGTGTTAGCGCTATTGGCTGATAATAATAAACTAAAAGGTAAATAAAACGGATTAACTATATTATCGTATTGATAGGCTAAGGTAATTACTAAAACTTTTATGTTTAATTATTGTAATGTATGTTAAAATAATGATAACATATGCCTGCAAATCAAAAACATTCAACAGAAAGTGAGACTGAAAAAGAGCTAACCTATATCCAAAAAGTGTGGCATACAGTAGCCATAGTAGCCTTATTGGTTGTAGTTATTTTAATTGCACGCGTTGCCTTTAACGTACTGTTAATGGTGTTAGCAGGTATACTCATATCTGTTTATTTTCATGGCCTGGGCGATATGATAGAGCGTAAAACCAAGTGGAAACGACGTATATGCATGATGATCTCTGTTGGTGGCTCATTTATTATACTGGCTTTGCTATTTTGGTTTATGGGCGCTACCATATCAAAACAAATAGCGGTATTAAGTGATTCACTACCCAAAACGGTAAACACAGTCAAGCTTAAATTGGCTGAAAGTTCATTGGGTAATAAACTATTGTCATATCTGTCAGATGATAATTCCGATCAGATGTTTACTACGGTTAAGCAATTCTTTAGTACCAGCTTTGGTGTACTGGGCGATCTGTATATTATCCTGTTTCTGGCCATTTTTTTTACCACCAGCCCTAATTTGTATAAAGATGGTATCATTAAACTACTACCTGAGGACAGGAAAGAGCTTGGTCATTGTGTAATTGACCGTATCAGTATTGCCCTTAAAGGCTGGCTCAAGGGCATGATGCTGTCAATGGTGTTGGTATTTATATTACTAACTATCGGATTGGGTATTATGAGTATTCCGGTGGCGCTTGTGCTGGCGCTGCTTACAGGCTTACTGAAACTTATTCCCAACTTCGGTTCAGCGGCAGCTATGGTTCCGGGAGTATTGCTTGCGCTCACTATAAGTACTAATACAGCCATTATTGTCGCGTTGATATATATGGTTACTCAAACAATAGTAAGCTATGTGGTAACGCCGCTTATCCAGAAAAGAATGATTGATCTGCCGCCGGCCCTTACCATTTTAGCCCAGGTTTTAATGGGTACCTTATCTGGAGTATTAGGTGTAGTGCTTGCGGTTCCTTTGCTGGCCATTGTGATGATATTAGTTGATGAATTATATGTTCAAAAGATCAATAAAGTAACTCAATCATAATTAATACGAGGGTGAGGGTGTCAATCTAATGTAATGAAAATAATATCAATTGGAATATCGGGAAAATACGATATAAATTTGTGCTATGAATCATTTAGATGTTTTTAAGGCTTTATCAAACCCAACCAGGTTGCAAATTTTAACATGGCTTAAAACGCCCGAAGCTTACTTTCCGGAACAACAGGAGCCGTTTGCTACAGGTGTATGTGTAGGCCAAATTCAGAAAAAAAGCGGCATGACCCAGTCTACCATATCTGAAAATTTGTCGGTTATGCAAAGGGCTGGTCTGGTTACCTCTATTCGTAAAGGCCAGTGGACTTATTATAAAAGAAACGAAGCTGCCTTTGAACAGTTGAGCTTGCTTGTGGCTTCTGAAATTTAAGTCTGAAAACATCTATCCGGATTTATTATATCTTTTAAATAGGTATTAATAATTAAAACAATGAAATACAGATTATTAGGAAACACAAACGAAAGGCTTTCGGCAATAGGATTAGGTTGCATGACCATGAGTTCAGCTTATGGAACTCCGGATGATAAAGAATCAATTGCAGCTTTAGAACTCGCGATTGATTTGGGTATCAACTTTTGGGATACTGCCGATGTTTATGGGAACGGAGTAAATGAAGAGTTTTTGGCTCCGATGCTAAAAGCACATCGTGATAAAATATTTATAGCTACCAAATTTGGCTTCAGATCTAATCCGGGCGAAAAAGGCGTTCAGTTTGATGCCTCGCCGGCATATATGAGAGTTGCTGTAGAAAAAAGCTTAAAGCGTTTAGGAGTGGATGTAATAGACCTGTATTACGCTCACCGTGTAGATCCTAATGTGCCCATCGAAGAAACTGTAGGTGCTATGGCCGAACTAGTAAAAGAAGGTAAAGTACGTTATTTAGGACTTTCAGAAGCTTCGGCAGCATCTATTAAAAAAGCACATGCCGTTCATCCAATTAGCGCTTTACAAAGTGAATATTCGGTTTTAACAAGGGAGGTAGAAGAAACTATTTTACCGCTTACCAAAGAATTGGGTATATCATTTGTACCGTTCAGCCCGCTTGCAAGAGGATTAATGACCAATACCTTAGATGTAAGTACATTGGCTGATAATGATTTTCGTAAAGGATTGCCTCGTTACCAACAGGAATATCAGGAAAATAATACTAAGCTGGCGCAAGGTTTTGCGGAAATAGCCGCGGGTAAAAATGCTACCGCTGCGCAATTGGCGCTTGCCTGGGTGCTGGCACAAGGCGAACATGTTATACCTATCCCCGGAACTAAAAAACGCAAATATTTGGAGCAAAATGCTGCTGCGGTTGATGTGGAATTATCTGCTTCGGATATGCAGGCTATTGAAGATATTTTAGCTAAATATCCTAACACAGGCCCAAGATACAGTGAGGATTTGAATAAGCTGGTTGATAAAGACTGATAATCAGCTTTCTAAATAAAAAAATTCAATTTTAAAATGGCCTGCCCTTATATGGGGCAGGCCATTTTATTTATGGCGACTTATCATCGCAATGTCATCTCCACGAATAATTTCAAAAGGGCTAAGGGGTAGTTGTGTTTTGCCTGACCATATGCATAAATAATTTTCATGAGCGAGTAAGGGTAAACCTAATTCAGCGTGTTTCAATGGAAATTAACAATAATAAAGTCTGGCTATGCATTAAGGAGGATCCACTTAATGTTCAGTTAGGTAACATATTTAATAAGTAAAACACCCTACAGCACTCATGAAAACAAAAGTATTGTCGTTGATCGTTATAATTTTAAGTTTATTTAAACTATCCACACAGGCCCAACAGAATACCCCGGTTGAACAAAGCGTAGCGGCGCCTATAACACCTGTGCCCAATTTAGGTTCGTTCGAGAGTAACTATACTTATTCTCCCTTTAAAGTTGGCGGTAAAGATATGAATATACAACAGGTTAACGGCACACTTACGCTACCGTTATATAGCAGAATGCAGAACGGAAAAGTTGACTTTCTGCTTGCAGGGGTAGGGTATAGCGGTTTGTTTCTGTCAGGTATAGGTTCTGAATTTGGTGGAACAAACTTTCATTCCTTTTCTGTGCCGCTCACCTTTCAAAAAGCGCTGTCGCCCAAATATGCCTTGTTGGTTTCGTTTGTGCCTACATTATCATCAGATCTGAAAGATGTTTCTGGCGATGACATGCTCTATTCGGGTGTAGCCATGTTAAGGATCAGGTCATCGGCTAAGTTTTCTTATTCTGTAGGAGTTGCTTATTCCAAACAGTTTTTTGGTTCAGTGCTGATCCCTGTGTTTGGTATTGATTGGAATATCAGCGATAAATGGAGCTTATCGGGTATCATTCCGGTTTCGGAAAAGCTCAAATATAAGCTATCAACAAAAAGCTCAATGGGCGTCAATGCCGATTTTGGTATTGGTGGTGGTTCGTATCGATTATCGAAAAAAATGAATTCAGCTTATTTCCAGGCACAGCAATTCAGAAGCACATTATTTTACAATTACATGCTGGCTAAAAACTTTTCGGTAGAGGTTAGCGCAGGCTACAACTTTACCCAAAAATTAGATTTGTACTCTAAAGATCAAAAAGTAAACTGGGTACCCTTTAATAATTTGAATGACCGGGTTCCTTTGGCCGAACTGCAAAAGAGGGGCGTTGCGCTTTCAACAGGTATCAGTTACCGGTTTTAATTAATACAGCTTTTAATGCTTTTATAAAGCGGTTATCATCAAATAATTAATAAAATAATGAGGATTAAACAGATATATTCAGCAACAACTATGATCACTAAAATGGTTGAAGTATTTAAAACCGATGTTCGGGAAGTTAGCCAGGCGACGCGTATTATTCGAAAGCTCAGGCAACATATACCCAATAGTTATATCAATTTTGACCTGGAAGATTGTGACAATATTTTACGTGTAGAAGCCGAGAATATCCCGGTGCAAAGTGTTATTAAGTTATTAAACAATAACGGCTACCGATGTGAAATACTGACATAACATAATATCAATATTGGCATATCATAAACAAAACAGCTACCCGTATTTGGGTAGCTGTTTTGTTTTATAATTCATTTGTAATAAAAATAGACAGACTTGTCTACTTATTTTTTGAGCGGTAACTTTGCTGGCGTTAAAAAATAAAAAATGAAAGAGCATGCAGGGGTTAAAGAACGTATCATGGAAACAGCCTCAAGATTGTTTTATCAGCAGGGCTACCAGGCTACGGGCATCAATCAAATAATTGAAGAAGCTCAAATAGCCAAGGCAAGTTTATATCAACACTTTGCTTCTAAAGAATCATTACTTAATGAATATCTGGAAACCAGGACTCGATCATGGATGGAGGGCTTGACTAAATTCACCGCAAATTATGCTGAAGGTATAGATAAACTGCTTGGCTTTTTTGATTACAGGATGCATTTGCTTACCACCAATGAATTTAAAGGCTGTGCTTTTTTACGAGTGGTATATGAGCAACCCAATCTGAATGAAAGCTCAACCAACATTATCCAAAAACATAAATTGGTTATAAAGAAATTCATCTCTGACCAATTACTGGCTATAAAACCGCTATCCAAAGAAAAGCTTGATGAAACGGTTAACCTGATTTTTAACCTTGCCGAAGGCGGGCTGTTGCAAGCTACACTTTTTAAGAATACGGAGTCGTTGGCAGACGGCCGGAAAGTATTGGCCGGTTTGCTAAAAGACATTTAAAAAAATAAATTATAACAGACAGACATGTCTGTACTTAATCTCATCTCAAACAAAATTTAATCATGAAAACAGAGCTTGCCGTACCTGAAATAGCTGAGGTATCCGAAGTTACCACTCACACTACTTTCCCGTGGCTTATACTGATCACCATATTATTTGCGCCGCTTATTACCGTTATAGATGTGTTTATCATCAATGTAAGTTTACCCAGTATACAAACCTATTTTGGTGCTTCAAATGGCGCTGTGCAAGGTATTGTAGCTGCTTATTTGGTTGGCTATGCTGTGTTCTTGATTACAGGCAGCCGCGCAGGTGACCATTTTGGTCGTAAAAAGGTATTTATTTTAGGGCTTTTCGTTTTCACTTTAACATCGGCTTTGTGCGGTTATGCGGGCACTATAGAACAACTCATCATTTTTAGATTTTTGCAAGGAGTTTCGGCAGGTTTTGCCGCACCGCAAACGGTAACCCTTATTCAGCTGAATTTTAAACATGGTTCATACAGAAGTAAAGCGCTCGGATATTATGGTATAACTGTAGGCATTGCTTCTGTAATAGGACAGTTTTTGGGCGGCTATCTGGTAACATCGCACCTGATGCATGAGCCCTGGAGGCTGATATTTTTGATCAATGTGCCCCTGGGTTTAACAGCTGTTGTGATGGCAGCTTTGTTTATACCTGAATCAAAACTAAGTAAAAAGGCAAATTTTGATATGGGAGGGGTGTTTCTGTTAACCGCCGGGCTAACATCCCTTATTTACCCTATAATCCAGGGCCGCGAATTAGGCTGGCCTGTTTGGACAATAGTGTTGCTCTTATCATCGATATTGATACTGTATTTTTTCGTGCGTTACCAATATCGTCGCATTAGCTTGCATAAAAGTGTTTTGATGCCAATGCACCTCTTTAAAATAAGAAGCTTCAACCTCGGCCTGGGTATGGTATCATTATACTTTGCTTTATTTAGTGCCTTTTTACTTACATGTGCCCTGTTTTTACAGGAAGGTCATCATATAGATCCGCTAACCTCGGCAACCTATTTTGTGGTTTTGGGGCTTATGTTCATGCTTTCATCATACTGGTCTATCAAAAACGTGCAGAAATATGGCACACCAATATTGCAGGTAGCTTGCTTATCGTTAGTAGCGGCATTTGTAATCCAATTTATATGGTTTAGGGATAGCCTGCCTTTATTAGCTGTTTTAACATCATTTAGCTGCTACGGCCTTGGCGCTGGTTTGTTAGTACCATCTTTTCTTAAAATAGCACTTAAGGATGTTCCGCATGAGCAGGCCGGTATTGCCAGTGGCATATATTCAACTGTGCAACAGTTTTCATCGGCATTTGGTGTAAGTGTACTGGCAGGTGTATACTTTTTTGTAGCTCATCAACAAGGCGGCGTTAACGGCGCTTATCACGTTGTTTTGATCTTTCTGACAGCCTTTATAGCGGCTGTTATGTTGCTGCTGTTCTTTTATCAGAAACTGGGTAAAGCAACTACCCATTAATTGTTGTTGCTTGTTGTTTAAATGAACAGGGTGCAGGTTTTTGCATCCTGTTTTTTTATGAGGATAGTTATTCCTTTAACTTAATAAACTTAATAGGTAAGCTTTTGACAACGATGCCAGAAAAGAAGTATCTGTTTTGATCAGGCCATCTGCTAATACTTTTTTTGAATCCTGCATTAGCATAATTTTTTCCTCAACGGTGTCAGGAGTTATCAGCCGTACAGCTACTACTTTTTTATCCTGCCCAATTCGGTGCGACCGATCGATAGCTTGATTTTCAACGGCTGGGTTCCACCACGGGTCAACCAGGTAAACATAATCAGCTTCTGTTAAATTCAGGCCGGTACCACCAGCCTTCATACTGATCAAAAACACCCGGATATCCGGATCGCTTTGAAACTGATTTACTACCGCTTCGCGGTTTCGAGTACTGCCGGTTAACCAGCTAAAACTGATATTCCTGGAGGTAAGTTGTTTTCTGATTAAATCAAGCATGGAAACAAACTGCGAGAACACGAGTATTTTATGCTGAGGCGATTTACTTTCTATTTGCTCTATCAGGGTATCAATTTTGGCCGATTCATCACCCGGAGGTTTCTCCCCGTTCAATAGCAAAGGAGAGTCGCAAATTTGTCTGAGCTTAGTTAGCCCTTTCAGCACATTCATAGCGCTTTTTTTCAGCACATCACCATTGGTAGCCGATATAAACTCCCTGAATTCTTTTTCATAGGCATCGTAAATTTTGCGTTGCTGCTCCTGCATTTCACAATAAAGTACCATTTCAGTTTTCTCCGGCAATTCGGCAGCAACCTGCTCTTTGGTTCTTCGTAAAATGAATGGTCTGATCTTATTTTGAAGTTCGGTAGCTCGCTTTTTTACCTTGAATTTATCGATAGGAACGGCGTAAATATCTTTAAAGTATTGTTTGGTACCGAGCAGTCCTGGACAGGCGAAAGATAGCTGACCGTACAGATCAAAAGTATTGTTTTCGATGGGAGTGCCTGTTATAGCTATTTTGTTGCGCGACTGGAGTAACCTTACCGCCTTATAACGTTGCGAATCGGGGTTTTTAATGTATTGTGACTCATCCAGAAAAACATAGTTAAACTCAAAGCTTTTTAAAAAGCTGATGTCGGCAAGCAGCGTGCCGTAGGATGTCAATATTACTTCATATTGATTAAAGTCATCGGTGTTTTTTATACGATCAGTACCGTATATGGTATGTACTTTTACCGAAGGGGCAAACTTCAGTATTTCCTGCTGCCAGTTAAAAATGAGGGAAGTAGGTACAACTAAAATATTGGTGTTATGCTTTGCCTTATTCCGTTGCGAAAGGATAAAAGCGATGATCTGTATGGTTTTGCCCAAACCCATATCATCGGCAAGGCAGCCACCAAAATTAAAGTCGTCTAAAAAGTTAAGCCAATTGAGGCCTTGTTGCTGATAAGGACGCAATGTGGTCATTAATCCCGCCGGAACTTCAACTTCTTTTATCTGGTCAAAATCGGCCAGTTTTTCCCGGTAGGTTTTTAGCTCGAGTTTTACCTCATTTGATAATATATCCTGATCAAATAACTCCTCAATCGTTAAGTAATTGGTTTTTGAAATGCGCAGCGTTTCGGCATCCACGATCTCGCCCGAGTTAAAGTATTTGGTAAATTTCTCTATCCACTCCAGGGGCAAAATACCGAGCGTGCCATCATCTAATTGTACATATTTGTTTTTGTTACGTACGGCTTTATGTACCTGTTTTAAGGTAGCTTTCTTGTTGCCGAAGCGTACAAGAATGTCGGTATTGAACCAATTTATGCCGCTGAGTACTCTGATGGTAATGTTTATTTTATCAGGGTTAAGCTTGTTGCCCTCTAATTCATTAAAGCCTAATACCGTAATACCCTGACTGGCCCATTCTTCAAAAACATTTAAAAACCATTCCTCATTTAAAAAATGTCTTTTATGCAGGTAAAAATAGTGCAGGTCGTTTTCCAGTTGTTCGGTGAAATAAGGGTGTTGTTTAATAAGCAGGGTAGTGAAGTCAAGTTCAGCCTCGTCATTGCGTTTTACAATGAATTCATTGCCTTTATCATCCACTCCAAAAATATTTCTTTTAGTACGTACAGGTATTTCAGCCTCGCCATAACGCATAACCGGAATGATCATGACATGGCTTCCGAAATCGGAAAGGTAAATAATCTTTTCGGTCTCAGCATTAAATCCCTGCTGTTTTAGCTGACTGGCTGTTGCTGGTTTAATATGTTGATAGGCAATGGTTACCTTATCTTCTAACCCGGATAGCAGGTGCGTTTTAAGTTCTTTGTATTTTGATTGATGAATGAGCAGGTTGTCGGGCTTTTTCTTTAAAAACTCAATTATACCCAGCGTTTGCAGGTTATCCATCAAGTAAAGTGTATCCTCAATCAAAACAAAGTAAGTGAATTTGACGGTAAGATCTTTTAAAGGATAGGTTTTGCCATCAATTTTTAGCTGTCCGGAAAGTTCGTAGAACTGATTACGCGTAGTTACAGCCAAACTGACATCGTGCGGCATCAAAAAAACCTTAACCGGTACAACACTTGACGCTGTTATATTTTCAGATACATCGTTGTTGTGATAGTAAAAATCATAACCAAAGGGGTTTTTAACAATGGCACGTAAAGCGCTGATATCAGTGGTAGAACTTTTGCTGTTTAAATGGTTTTGAAATTTATTAACCGCGGTATAAAACTTTAATTGCTCATGATCTTCAGTTTCCCAAATATGATCTAAAGGATTAACCGATTTAAGCGGATTTTTAATTTTGCCGTCTTTTGTTTTCTGCGCGTTATAAAGCTCTACATACAGGTAGTTATAATACTTGTGCTGTTTTAAAATAACGCATGTAAATTGTTCAGCATCATCACGGTGGTTGCCTGCTTCGGGCCCGGCAGGTAATACAATTTGTTTTAAAGCGCCAAGACTTTCTTTAGTAACAGGTATAAGCGAGGGTAGCGCTGGAGTTATATTCGTTTTTTTATCCTGGTACTGTAAGTTGAAAAAGCTATCCAGATCGGGTTCATTTTCAAGGCCGTAATCAATCGCTATTTTTTTTAACTTTTCGTTGCGTAAGCTGGGATTAAAAAATATGCTTAGCTCATCCCGTTTAATGATGGCAGTTAACACCAGTGCCTGGTGAGGACAAAATTTACCAGCTTGGGCCTGGCAATCACATAAAATCAATAATTGCTCCGTATTTTGTACAACAGTAACATTGGGGAAGTCTACTGCGCGCTGATTGGTAAATGTACCCTCGTTAATACTTAACGTTACAGGCACAATATCCGGGTATCCGCTGCCATCAAAAAATGCCTCACCCGAAGTATATCGGGATAGGAAAGTTTCGTTGATGCTTTCAAAAGGGGTTCCTTTTAAAATAAAAGTATGATTTGCAGGGTTTTCTTCCTGATTACTGATTGTGCTATTTACCAAAATGTTACTGACCTGTATATGGTCAAATATCTTAACAATTAAGGATAGAATTGTTACCTGTTTAAAAAATTAAGACAAGTAGCATCTTAATACAGCAAATTGATTTAACACATTATACACATACAGATTATAAAAATTGATGATATTGGCCGCTCATTAATACAACCGAACTGAATGAAAAACATGAAGTATTTATTAACGTTGCTGCTTGCCGGCGGTAGCTTGTTTACCCTTAAAGCACAGGAGTTTGATACCGAAGGGCACCGTGGTGGCCGCGCGCTTATGCCCGAAAACACTGTACCTTCTATGATCAATGGAGTAAAGGTAGGTGTACGTACACTTGAACTGGACTGTAATATAACAGCTGACGGAAAAGTGGTTGTTTCGCACGATCAAACCATGTCGTCGGTTATTATGCTTAAACCTGATGGATCTGCAATTACCAAGGCCGAAGAAAGAAATTACATTTTATACAAAATGCCTTATGATAGCATCCGTTCCTTTCAGGAAGGCGTAAAACCACACCCCGAGTTTCCTGAACAAAAGCAGGTGAAAACCTATAAACCCTTATTATCAGAATTGATTGATAGTGTGGAGAATTACGTTAAAGTTAATCATCTTAAACCGGTATACTATAATATCGAAACCAAAAGTCATCCGGCTGGCGATAACATCTCCAATCCTGTGCCTGATGTGTTTGTGAAATTATTGATGGATGTAATTACTGAAAAGAAAATAGCAAAGCGTGTTATTATACAATCATTTGATCCGCGTACGTTGCAGGTGTTGCACCAGAAATGGCCTAAAATAACAACCGCGTTTTTAACCTCGACAGGTACTTACGAGGTTAATATTCAACGATTAGGTTTTACACCAACTATCATAAGTCCTGAATATAAAAGCGTGAATGAAGCAATGGTAAAAACAGCTCATGAAAATCATGTTAAAGTATTACCGTGGACAGTGAATAACGAAGCCGATATGAAGGCTTTGGCTGATTTAAAAGTAGATGGTATCATATCTGATTATCCTGATAAGTTAGTAAAGCTATTTGGTAGTTATCAAAACAAATAAAGCAGTTTATTCTTTTTCAGGCTTAAATTTATTTTCCTGAACTTTTAAAATGCCCAAAGCTTTAAGCCTTGGGCATTTTATGTTTTTATTGTTCGTTTAGGGTAACATTATCGCTAAAAATTTGCCGGTAAGTAGCTTAGTTAATAACTTGCGGGCTATTGTTTGTTGAATATTTATAATTATATAAGTAATGGTTAAAATTTGCCGGCTGTTATTGCTTGCTTCAACATTTTTATTTGTTAGTAATGTATTTGCGCAGCAAGTAAAATTAGGTGCGAATGTTGAAAAGGCTTTAGCTCAGGTTAGCTCAGAACAGTTGAAGGCCGACATTACCTATCTGGCCGATGATAAGCTTAAAGGCCGGGCACCTGGAACCGAAGGTTACCAAATGGGAGTTGATTATGTTATTAGCCGGCTAAAATCGCTTAATGTTAAACCCGCTGGCGAAAGCGGTACCTGGTTGCAGACGGTTAGGCTTCGCAGGGCGTATACTCAACATCCGATTTTATCACTCAGCAGCGGACAGGTAAATAATCTTATACTGCGTGATGATAGCTATATTATTTATCCGAACCCGTCAGTACCTCAAGTTAAATTATCAGCCGGATTGGTGTTTGCAGGTTTTGGTATCAGCGAGCCGGGTCAGGGTTATGATGACTACGCTGGTCTTGATGTAAAAGGAAAAATTGTGCTGATCACGCGTGGCGCCCCTGAAAAATTCTCCTCATCAGTAGCTGCTCATACCATGAATACTACTCAAATATTGAAAGTAGCGGCTGAGCATGGTGCGGTAGGGGTAATCATTGGCTCTGCAGATTCTACAGCACATTTGAATAGCATTGATAAAGGTATTTATAGTGTATTGGATAACCAAAATAAGGTAGCTGTATCGCAAACTTATTATTCAGACCAAATAAGCGTATTTGGGAGTATCAATTATAACATGTTCAGACTGCTGCTTCGTAGCGCTAATAAGTCCTTAGAAGCAGTTATAAGTCAACTTAAGGC
>NZ_JBCECK010000011.1:0-48747 GCF_039207105.1 Mucilaginibacter sp. | reverse complement strand
CTTAAATTAGGCTTTAATATCTCTTACGCGTCAACTTATCAGGATATCACAAGTTATAATGTAATTGGCAAGATAGTGGGTACCGATCCGGAATTGAAAAATGAATATGTGGTGCACAGCGCTCACTTAGATCATTTGGGTATCGGTAAACCTGTGGAAGGTGATTCTATTTACAATGGCGCACATGACAATGCTTCGGGTGTTGCCAGTTTACTGGGCATTGCTAATGTTTATAAAAATCTGAAGGTTAAACCCAAACGCTCTATATTACTGGTTCTTTTAACCGGAGAGGAACTGGGTGATCTTGGCTCGGGCTATTTTGCTAAATATCCAACCGTACCTGTTAAAAGTATGGTAGCTGATGTTAATACAGATATGCCTACCATTATTGCTCCGTTGTTGTCAATTACGGCTTTAGGAGCCGAGCTTTCATCTCTTTCAAACCAGGTAGCACAGGCGGCTGGTTACCTGAAGTTAGATGTTGAGCCTGATCCAGAGCCCAAGCAAGCCCGCTTTACCCGGAGCGACCAGTATAGTTTTGTTTTACAGGGTATACCAGCCCTGCACATTAAATATGGTAGCAAAACAGCCGATGGTAAAAACAATATGAATGAGATTGTAGCTCCCTGGAGGGCCAAATATTATCATAAGCCCCAGGATGATATAAACGGTATATTTGATTTTGAAGCCGGAAAAAAATATGCCCAGCTCAATTTTTTGATTGGCTATCTGGTAGCTCAACGGCCCAATAAGCCCACATGGAATGCTGGAGACATTTTTGCAGGAGAATAAACCTTAGAGGTATAGAAGAAGATTAGTGTATATAAATAGAATTATCAGTGATTAATAATATTGAACTGACAGCAATGTCATTGTTAACAAATTTAAAATGCCCCGAATGTGGCACTATACATAATGCTGCAGTACTTAATACGGTTTGTATTAATGAAAGTTGTAAATCAACATTGTTTGCCCAATATAATTTAACGGGTGGCATCAGTAAATCTATTTTGCAGGGCCGGCCTGCTACCATGTGGAGATATAAGGAGTTTTTGCCGGTTACTGATGAAAAGTACATCGTTACTTTAGGTGAAGGTTTTACGCCCATTATTCCTGTTGAAAATCTTAAACAATTTACTACCGGGAATGAGGTGTTTTGGAAGGATGAATCAGGCAACCCGACCGGATCTTTCAAAGCACGTGGTATAAGTGCTGCTGTATCAAAAGCTAAAGAGTTAGGTATACATACAATTGCTACCCCCACAGCCGGAAACGCCGGAGGTGCCTTAGCCGCCTACGCTGCCCGCGGTGGTATGAAAGCTATTGTTTATATGCCTAAGCAAACTCCACGAGTTTTTAAAGATGAGTGCCGTTTATATGGTGCTGAATTGGTTGAAATAGACGGTAACATCAGCGATTGCGGCAAACTCGTTAACGAGCATGCTTTGTTGAATAACTGGTTCCAGGTATCAACACTTAAAGAGCCATACCGATTAGAAGGTAAAAAAACAATGGGCTATGAAATAGCTGAGCAGTTTAACTGGCAATTACCTGATGTAATATTTTACCCTACAGGAGGCGGTACCGGATTGATAGGCATTTGGAAGGCTTTTGATGAGATGGAACAATTAGGCTGGATAGGTGCTGAAAGGCCAAGAATGGTAGCCGTACAATCGCAAAGCTGCGATGGTATTGTTAAAGCATTTCATGCAGGCCAATATGTATCTGAATTTACCGATGGTGGTTTCACCATAGCTAATGGCTTGCGTGTGCCAAAACCTTATGCTGATAAAGTGATACTTAAAGTTTTACGCGATAGCAAGGGCACTGCAATAACTATCAGCGACGAAGAAATGAGCATAGCCCTAAAAGAAATAGCCCGGAACGAGGGCATATTGATGGCACCTGAAGGTGCATCTTTATGGCAGGCCTACAAAAAATTAAAAGCATCTCAATGGGTAAAACCCCAGGAAAAAGTATTGCTCATCAATACTGGCAGCGGTTATAAATACCTCGAAAATATTAAGATATAAGAAGTAGGTGTTCGTTAAAAGCAATTATTTGCTTTTAACGAACATGGAAAGGACAGCTAAAAACATATAAACAATATCCGACCTGGAAAACTGGGCTCTTAAATTTTTGAGTGCAGCAATAAGATGGTTTTTTACCGTGTTTTTTGATATCTGCAGCCGATCTGCAATTTCATCATAGGATAGCCCTTCTTCACGACTGAGCCTGAAAACAAGCTGTTGTTGTTTAGGGAGGCTTTTATAGGCAGTTTCTGCAAAGTCCTGCAAATTGTTAAGTAATATGGTTTCTTCGGTATCGTTATGCAGGTATGTAATCGATTGCCAAAGTTTTTCCAAACTTGCTTTTGAGGTTGTAAATTGCCGTAATGCGTTAAGGGTTAATCGTCGACCTATGGTGAACAGAAGGGGGCCAACCGGGTACGATTCGTTGAGCTTAGCCCGGTTTATCCATAGGTTTAAAAAGGCTTCCTGAACAACTTCTTCACTTAATTCTTTGTTTTTCAGAAAACTGTAAACAAAGTTATAAAGCCTCTTACTGTAAATGCGGTAAATCTCATGAAATGCCGCCTGATCGTCTTTTTTCAGACGGGCAGCGTACTTTTCATTATGATCTTCCAATAACTTCACTTAATACAAGGGGTTAAATTACTTCGAGCTATCAAATCTAAAAAAGATTTGATAATAAAAAGATAATGTTGCGATAAAATATCGTGGTGGTAATTAACAATGTTGTATGTTTAATTGGCCTTACTGCAAAATTATATACATATGTTAAGCGATTCCTTAATATTCTATATGGATTTCAGCTAATTTATTACTTTTTAAAAATATTTTAAAAGCGGGTAGTCCTAAACTGCTTCAGATGTGTATTACGTTTATATTCGGCATCGATTGTAATTTAAAATAAACCAGGTGAGTAAGGAACGTATAAGCTTTCTTTTAAAAAAATATACCACTAACAGCATCAATCGGGAAGATTATGATGAACTTATGGGCTACATTTCCAGATCGGGTAATGATGAGGAATTGTATGAGCTTATGGAGAAAGAGTGGGATAATCTGAACGAGGAAGGTTCTTTCCATGATTTGGATCACGCGAACTTGTATCATAAGATTACTTCCGATCCGCGATTTTCCTTGAGCACTGAACCATCTGAAAAGTCAGTTTTTTATTTTAGAAGATGGATGTCAGTTGCTGCCGGAATATTTATGGTGTTTGGTGTAGTGGCTTTTCTATTGCACAGAACAAAACAAATGTCGCAACAACAGGCGGTTGTTTATTATGAAAAAACAGTTCCTTACGGCAAAAAAATACAGATAGGACTATCCGATGGTACGCAGGTTTGGGTTAACTCTGGCAGCAAGCTAAGGTATCCATCCAGTTTTACAGGTAGTAAACGAGAACTATATTTAGAAGGCGAGGCCTATTTTGATGTGGCCCATGATGAAAAACGGCCATTTATAATACATACCGGTAAAGTGTTTACGCAGGTACTGGGAACTGCTTTTAATATTAAGGCTTATGGTTCAAGCAAAATGAGCGTTACCGTGGCACGGGGTAAAGTGAGTGTAGGTTTACAACGTAAGTTGCTGAGTATATTAACACCTAACCAATGCTTAAGCTATAATCAAATAAGTGGCGATGCTAAAAAATATAAAGTTAATGCCTCCAGGCTACGCTGGATGAATGGCGATCTGATTTTGGATGATACCAACCTCGGCGAAGCAGCTCAGGTGATTGAACGTTGGTATAATGTTAAAATAACATTCAATAATCCTGATGTAAAGACTTATCACTTTACCGCGTCATTCTTAAAACATGAAAATATAGATCAAGTAATGAACGTACTTAGCGAACTTACCAGGTTCAGGTATGAGCGCAACGGCAGTGAAATTATTATCAAATAATTATAAAGACACTAATTAACTAAACTTAAAGAAATCAATATATGAGAAAAAAATAACGCAAACCCAGGCCATCAAACCATGATGGTAAACCCTTTATTAAAAAAACCGCTGCGGCGCCAACCGCAACGGCTTTTAGCAGGATAACAGAAGTATCAGTTCTGTTACCGGTCAGAGTTTAAACCAGTTTCCTAAAAACCGCTTAAATCCAAGTAAAATTATGAAATTTTTACTACTTAAATTTTTTTCTGTTCCCAAAAGGAACTCAGACCAATTAACCATACTTCTCCGTATTATGAGGTATACCACCATTACCTTTACAGTTTTACTTACTTGTTGTAATATGCTGTTTGCCCACGTAACCAACGGACAAACTATCAAAAACATCAATGTAGTTATTGGCGTAACAAACCAAAGCCTAAAATCAGCTATCAAACAAATTGAAAAACAAACTGATTTTCGGTTTGCCTACAAAAATGATGAGCTAAAGGCATACAATAATGTTACCATACCTGCAGGCAACCGTACCGTTGAAGAAACACTCAAGCTTTTGTTAGATCAAACAGGCCTGATGTACAAACAACGTAATAACTACATTCTTTTAGTACCTAAGCCAGTTACTCCGGTACAAGCTGAAGCTAAAGCCGAAGTGATGATCCCGGCAACTGATATAACCATCAAAGGTAAAGTTACCGATAAAGCTACAGGCGAAGCCCTGATCGGTGTTTCTATCCGTGTTAAAGGTGGTACTAACGGTGTAGCTACTGATCTGAACGGCGCTTTTTCTATCAATGCTCCTGATAATGCTATATTAGTAGTATCATACCTGGGTTATGTAACCGCAGAAGTAGCTGTTGACAAAAGAACAGCTATTAATATTGCTTTAGATGCTTCATCAAAAGGTTTAAGTGAAGTTGTAGTTGTTGGTTATGGCACGCAGAAAAAGGTGAACCTGACAGGTTCTATCGCTACTGTAAACAGCGACAAATTGGAGAACCGCCCAATGGTTAACCTTGGCGATGGATTACAAGGCCTTATCCCTAACTTAAACGTAAGTTTAGGCGGTGGCCAACCAGGTACAGCTGCTACGTTCAATGTTCGTGGTGGTACAACAATGAGTTTAACAAATGGCGATGCGGCCACTACTCCGTTAGTATTAATTGATGGTGTGGCACGTGACCCTAACCTGATTGATCCTAATGATGTAGCCAGTGTAACTGTGTTAAAAGATGCGGCATCAGCAGCTATATATGGTGGCAGGGCTGCAAACGGCGTTATTCTGATCACTACTAAAAGTGGTAAAGCCGGCCCAACACGGGTTACCTATTCAGGTTCTTACACTATTTCAAGACCTACACGTTTGGTAGAGCAGGTAAACTCGCTTGATTATATCAAAATGTTTAACGAGGCTAATCGCACGGGCTTAAAAAGTGGTGGTTATTCAACCACGCCTTTTACCGCGCTTGACTCTACTATGGCGACTGCATATTTTAATGATCCGGCCAATAACCCTACTGGTTATCCTGATCCTGCTAACCCTAAAAGGTATCGTTACGTAGGTAACACCGACTGGACAAAAGTATTATACCCCGGTTGGGCTCCTCAACAACAACATAACATATCGGTTTCTGGTGGCGAGGGTAAAACAACATTCCTAACCAGTATGGGATATTTCAGACAAGAAGGTTTAGAAAAATCTGCTAACCAGGTTTACCAGCGTTATACCCCAACCTTAAAGGTTAATTCTGATGTGGCTAAATGGTTAACATTGGGTTTAAACATGAGCATGACCCATACCGACAATAACCAGCCTGCATCAACCCGTATTAATCAAGGCGGTGCATGGTTGTATTCAAATATTCCGCCGGTAATGCCTGTTTACAACCCAGATGGTAATTTTGCAGGTCAGGGTAATTACACCAACCCATTGGCAGTTAATGCTTTGTCTGGTCGTGATATTGATGCTCAAAATGATTTCTGGACAACAGGTCGAATAATAATTAAGCCGGTTGATCACGTGTCTGTAAATGTTGATTATACCTGGAACGCGCTGAACGATAACCGTAAGGCTAACCTGATACCATTTAACGAATATGGTGTTAATGGTACATTCCTGGATATTTATCCATGGACAAACCCATCGCAGGTAATTGAAAACAAAACTAATAATAACTACAATGCTTTAAATGCCTTCGCTACTTACGAAAACAGGTTTGGCAAACATTATGTAAAAGCGTTAGTAGGTTACAATCAGGAGTATCAGCACTATCAATTAGGCAGTACATTAGTTAAAAATTTGATTGACCCTAATCTACCAGCATCGGGTATTAACAATGACCCTAAACCACAGGTAGGAAGTGTTGAAACCGAATATGCCCTGGTAGGTACCTTTTCAAGGTTGAACTATATCTATGATGATAAATACCTGGTAGAGATCAATGCTCGTTATGACGGTACTTCACGTTTTCAGCCAAGCAGCCGTTATTCTTTTTCTCCATCTGCATCAGTAGGATGGAACGTAGCTCAGGAATCATTTATGGAGGGTATCAGAGGTACACTTAACCAGTTGAAATTAAGAGCATCTTATGGTCAGTTACCAAATCAATTGGTACCTGGCGTGGGTTCAAATACACAAATGCTCAATATGCTGGCTAATTCTGTAGCTTCGTCAGCATTCCAGTATCCTTACATCGCGGTCCAACAAACAGGTTTGGTTAATTACCTGTTGAATGGCCAGCAAGGTATAATGGTGGCAGCACCTGGTTTAGTAAGCTCATCTTTTACATGGGAAAAAGTGCAAACCAAAAACTTTGGTTTAGATTATGCTTTGTTTAACAGTAAGCTAAACGGATCATTTGATTATTTTATCACCAATATTAAAGATATTCTTGCTCCGGGTGCTCAAACACCATCTACCTTAGGTGCACCCGTTCCGCCAACTAACTCGGCAGCTGTAACATCTCATGGTTGGGAATTTAGTTTGAATTATTCGGATAAGATCAATGAATTAAATTACAGCGTTACACTTGGTTTATCTAACACATCTAATACCCGTGTAACTCAATATGCCGGTAACCCAACACAGGATATTAGTAACCCAATCAATTATATATTTATAAAGGGTCAGGATCTGGGTAATATATATGGTTATGTTAATCATGGTTTTTATAAAACCGATGCTGAAGCGGCGGCTGTTGATAATTCAGCATTAGCGGGTTATAAATGGCTTGCAGGTGATATCAAATACAAAGATTTGAACGGTGACGGCAAGATCAACTACGGTAACAACACGCTCGGCAATATGGGCGATAAGAAACTGATAGGTAACACCACGCCTCACTACAAATTCGGTTTTAATTTAAACCTGTCATACAAAAGCTTTGATTTTGCAACCTTTATCCAGGGTGTCTTAAAACAAGATTTTTATCCTAATGAATACGTGTTTTACGCGTTCAGAGATGATGAGTACAGCATACCATCGCAAATGACAACCAATTACTGGACACCTACTAACACTAATGCCTATTATCCGCGTATCCGATTTAGTGGTGGCGGTAACGAGCAGGCACAGGATAAATATATTTTGAACGCCGCTTATGCCCGTATTAAACAATTAACATTTGGATATACCTTGCCATCGGCAATTGTTAAAAGTATTAAACTGCAAAAACTGAGATTTTACGTGACTGGCGCCAACTTGTTTACGTTTACATCGCTTAATAAAAGCTATGATCCGGAAACAGCTACCAATTTTGGCACATATCCGCTTAACAAATCGTTGTCATTTGGAGTTCAGGCAACATTTTAATCAATGCCTATTGTTTAACCGATGTTAAAAATTATAACAATGAAAAATAAATATATCCTATATATAGCCTGTGTGGCATTAACCATAGTTTCATCATGTAAACGGGAAAGCTTCTTGAACAGGCAGCCTTTGAGTGATATTATCCCGGCAAATTTCTTTAAAAATGAAACCGACCTGCAATTATATTGCAACCAATATTATCCGGCATTAACTATCCAAAACTTCCTGAAACTGGATGATAATTCTGATGATAAGGCTAATGCTACTATAAATGCACTATTGGCAGGTACTTATACTATTCCCAGTACTGCTACCCACAACTATTCAGGAAGTACTACATTAAATTTTGATGCAAATAATATATCTGGTAATGTAAATGTTAATCAATCAGGTACTGATTGGGATTTTGCACTCATCAGAGCTTGTAATTTCTTCCTGATCAATTATCAGAAAGCCGATATTCCTGACGCTACCAAAAACATTTACGTAGGCGAAACACTGTTTTTTAGAGCTAATGATTTCTGGAAAAAAGTGAAAGCTTTTGGCGACGTTCCTTATATCAACAAGTACATCGTTGATACTTCAAAATCTGTTTTATACGGTCCAAGAATGCCGCATAAACAAGTGATGGACTCTGTATTGAAAGATATCAATTTTGCAGTAGCTAATTTGCCTGTATCTCCAGCCAACGGACGTTTGGGTAAATATGCAGCGCTTGCATTAAAAGCACGTGTTTGCCTGTGGGAAGGAACATACAGAAAGTATTCAGGTGCTGGTGATGCAACTACTTACTTACAAGCTGCCTCTGACGCTGCAGAGCAGATCATGAATTCGGGATTGTATAAATTATACACTACCGGAAACCCAGCTTCTGATTACTATAATCTGTTTATTCAGGAAGAGTTACAGGGTAATCCTGAGGCAATATTGCCTATGCGTTATCTGCAAAATATTTTAATGAACGGTATTGATCGCTCATTAGGTGAAGCTGGCGATGGTTACAGCAAAGATTTTGTGAACTCTATTTTATGTTCTGATGGTTTACCTATTTCATTAAGCCCGCTTTATAAAGGTGATAATACGCCTGAAGACGAGTCAACCAATCGTGACCCGCGCTACAAACAACAGATAGCAACACGCGGGTTTGATTTTCTGGCTGGTGACATCATTACTTTGCCACGTATTGGCACAACCGTTACTTCAACCGGTTATCAACCTATCAAAGGTCGTTCAAATAGTTTGGCTGCATGGAACGCTAATGCATCTATATATGATTTCTTTATCTTCCGGTATGCTGAAACTTTGTTGATTGAAGCAGAAGCTAAAGCCGAACTTGGCCAGGCCGATCAAACTGTTATTGATAACACCATCAATAAATTGCGCGATAGGGTAGGCATGCCGCACATGATCATTGCTAACCTGGTTAAAGATCCTAAATCAGATTTTCCTACATTACCTGTTTTGATCGATGAAATCCGAAGGGAACGCCGTGTTGAATTAGGTTCTGAAGGTTTCCGTTTTGATGATATCAAAAGGTGGAGAGCTGGTACACTGATCAACAACCCTAATACTATTTTGGGTATGAAACTTACTCCGGCCTTGCGCGCTCAATATGCGGCGGCCAAGTTAGATGTAAGTAGTGTTGTTGTTGATGCCAATAATTACATACGCCAATATCCGAGTATCACAAACCGTACCTGGAACGATAAAATGTATTTGTTGCCTATCCCAACACAGGAGCTAACGCTAAATCCAAACCTGAAGCAAAATCCCGGATGGTAACCGGTGAGCAAAGGGTATAAATACCAATGCGCAATTTCAGTCCTGTTTGATTAACTTTAGGATGTATCAAACAGGACTGTGTTGTTTTAAAACCATCCGAAATAAATAAGTTTACCTATCAGAAAACTATCTTAAAAAGAATGAAAAAGCTAACAATTGTTGCCTTATTGCTGGTAAATGCATTAACAATCTTTGCACAATCGGCCCCTAAGCCTTACGGTGTGCTGCCTTCACAGTTGCAATTACGATGGCAGGAAACAGAAATGTATTGCATAGTGCATTTTAGTGTGGCCACCTATACTGATAAGGAATGGGGTTTTGGCGATGAAAAGCCTGATATTTTTAATCCTTCAAAATTTAGCGCTTTACAAATAGTAGGAGCAGCTAAAGCGGGTGGGTTTAAAGGTATAGTTGTGGTGGCTAAGCACCATGATGGCTTTTGCCTTTGGCCTACCAAAACAACCGATCATAACATTAGCCAAAGCAGTTGGAAAAATGGCAAAGGCGATGTGGTGAAAGAATACCAGGAAGCGTGTAAGCAATTGGGTATGAAAATGGGTATCTACTGCTCACCCTGGGATAGAAACAATGCAATGTACGGCAAGCCTGCTTATGTAACGGAAGTTTATCGTAAACAGTTGGAAGAGCTTTATGCTAACTATGGCCCCATGTTTATGTCGTGGCACGATGGTGCTAATGGCGGCGATGGTTATTATGGCGGCGCACGCGAGCAACGGAAAATTGACCGCTCGACTTATTATGGCTGGGATACTACCTGGGCCATTACCCGTAAAATGCAGCCCGGCGCGGCCATATTTGGCGACGCAGGTCCCGATGTACGCTGGGTGGGTAACGAAGAAGGCCATGCAGGTGAAACTTACTGGGCAACCTTTACTCCTGAAGCTGCTGATGGTAAAATTCCTTCAAATGGCAACGTGAAATATGAAACAAGTCCTGAAGGTACCCATAATGGAAAATTCTGGATTCCAGCAGAGTGCGACGTGCCTTCAAGACCTGGATGGTTTTACCATAAAGCACAGGATGGTCAAACAAAATCGGCTTATACTTTGCTTGATCTTTACTATAAAAGCGTAGGTCGTGGCGCCTGTCTTGATCTTGGTTTGTCGCCGGATAAAGATGGCGTACTTACTGATGAAGACGTACAGATTCTTAAACAATTCGGTACAGTCATCAAACAAACTTTCGCGGTTAATGAGTTAAAGGGCGCAACGCTAAAAGCAAGTAACATAAGAGGTGGTAATTCAGTAAAATTCGGTACCTCATTTTTATTGGATAATGACCGCTACACCTATTGGGCTACTGACGATGCTGTAACCACACCATCATTAACAGCTGATATGCATACGCCTAAAACTTTCAATGTAATACGCTTGCGCGAGAACATTAAGCTTGGCCAGCGTATTGAAGGCGCGGCTATTGATGTTTGGCAAAACAATGCCTGGAAGGAAATAGCAACTGTACCCACTATTGGTGCAAACAGATTAATACGGTTACCACAAAATATAACAGCCAGCAAAGTAAGGCTACGCATCACCGGTTCGCCGGCGGCAATTGCCCTGAGTGATTTTGGATTATTTAAAGAGCCAACACATTTATCGGCACCAGCAATACTCCGCAGCATTAAAGGCGAAGTAAGCATGAGTACTGAAGCACCTGTAAGCAGTATTCACTATACTACAGATGGCACCGAACCAACTTCAAATTCGCCGGTTTATAAACAGCCATTTGAATACAATAATGGTGGTACTATAAAAGCCGTAAGCTTTGATGGTGCTACAAATCACAGTGAAGTTAAAACCCACGTTTTTGGTGTAAGTAAAACCGGATGGGTAGCATCGGCCCCGCAGGCTGGTAACAACCGGATGCGCCGTGTAGCCAACGCTATTGATGATGATCCTAAAACCATGTACAATACCTGCACTAAAAATGATTCGATCACTTTTAAACCGCAGGAAATTACTATTGATTTAGGTAAATCACAAAGCATAAAGGCTTTCACTTATTTGCCACGTCAGGATAAAAATCCGGAAGCCGAGGGTATTGTAGATAGCTACATTTTCCAGGTAAGTACCGATGGCCAAAACTGGACTCAGGCTGCTGAGGGCGAGTTTTCAAACATCGCTTCAAACCCTATTGAGCAAACTGTAAAACTGAACGCGTCGGTAAACGCCCGTTATTTTAAGTTTACTGCTCATCACGTAATTAAAGGGAATGGGTTTACTGTTGCGGAGATTGGAGTGTTATGATCCGTCGATCAAACTATAATTTATAAGAACAATATTTTCTATGAAGAAGCTTATTCTTTTGCTTTTAATTTTTTCTACCGGTTTGGTTAACGCGCAGAAAAAGCATGTGTTTTCGCTCAGTAAAAATGATTTTTTGTTGGATGGTAAACCTTTCCAAATCATTAGCGGCGAAATGCACCCAGCCCGTATCCCTAAAATTTACTGGCGCCAACGCATCCAGATGGCTAAGGCTATGGGCTGTAATACCATTGCCGCATATGTTTTCTGGAACTACCTGGAGCAGCAGCCCGGTGTATTTGATTTTACTTCTGAGAACAGGAACATAGCCGAATTTATCAAAATTTGTAAAGAGGAGGGGATGTGGGTGCTGTTACGCCCGGGCCCTTATGTATGTGCCGAATGGGATTTTGGCGGCTTGCCTCCATACCTTTTAAAAATACCTGATATTAAAGTACGCTGTATGGATCCAAGATATATGGCTGCGGTTACCCGTTATGTAAGCGTGCTTTCTAAACAGGTTAAGCCACTACTTTGCACTGCAGGTGGGCCAATAATCATGGTACAGGTAGAGAATGAATACGGAAGCTACTCAAACGATAGGGAGTACATTAAAACCCTGAAAAATTTATGGGTAAGCAATGGCATCAATGTGCCTTTTTACACTGCCGATGGTCCTACAGCTTTTATGCTGGAAGCCGGTAGTGTTGATGGCGCAGCTATTGGTTTAGACAGTGGTATCAGCGATGCCGATTTTGAACATGCGGCTCAGCAAAATCCTAACGTACCTGCCTTTAGCAGTGAAACCTACCCGGGTTGGTTAACCCACTGGAAAGAGAAATGGCAAAAGCCTGATAAGGCCGATATATTAAAACAGGTAACTTATCTGCTTGAGCATAAAAGGTCATTTAATTTGTATGTGATTCATGGTGGTACCAACTTTGGCTATAATGCAGGGGCAAATGCGTTTAATCCAACACAGTTTCAGCCAGATGTTACCAGTTATGATTATGATGCACCTGTAAATGAGCAGGGTGCGCCAACCGAAAAATATTTCGCGTTGCGCGATCTGATCGCCAAATATGTGAAATATAAAATCCCTGATGTTCCTAAGGCCATACCTACTACAGAGATACCTGCCTTCCAGATGCAGCCTTTTACCACCGTGTGGAAAGAGTTGCCGGCAGCCATTAAATTGCCGCAGGTAAAACCGATGGAAAGTTTGGGTCAGTACAGTGGGTTTATTTTATATCGTACCAAACTTATTGGTCATAAAAGCGGCAACTTAACTATTACCGAACCTCATGATTATGCTCTGGTTTTATTGAATGGTAAACTGGTTGATTCCGTATATCGCGATGGTGGCAAGTGGACAATCAAATTGCCAAAAAGCGATTTGAAAGATCCAGTTTTGGATATTTTAGTAGAAAATATGGGGCATATTAATTTTGCCCAATACATGATTGACCGTAAGGGTATTACAGATCGTGTTACATTGGAAGGCATGACCCTCACCAATTGGGAAATATACAAGTTACCTATGGACGAAAAGTTTGTGGCTTCGCTTAAACCTAAATATCCCGAAGGTTTTCATGATGGCGTATATTTTGGTGGCAGCTTCGACTTAAATACCGTTGCCGACACCTACCTTGACCTGAGTAATTTCAAAAAAGGAGTGATCTGGGTAAACGGACATAATTTGGGACGCTATTGGAACGTAGGCCCTCAATTTCATCTGTATTGCCCTGCAAACTGGTTACATAAAGGAAAAAATACGGTGACCGTATTTGATCTCCACCAGGAAAAAGCCGCGAATATCAGCGGTGTAAAAACGTTAGAATAACATTAATACTTATACAAGCAAAAAGCCTCATATCGTGAAGATGTGAGGCTTTTTACTTAAAAAAGTTTTTGTGAGGATGACCTGATGATGAGTTCGGTTTCTACCTGTTCAGTAATAAAATCTTCAATGGGCCATTTACTTTCAATGGTTTTTATCAGCATTTCGGTAGCCATTTGCCCAATCTGAAATGCAGGCTGGCGTATCACCGTTAAAGGCGGATCAAATAATTCGGCCACATCTGAGTTGGTAAAGCCTGCAATACCAATGTCCTGTGGTATTTTTATGCCCAGTCTTTTCAGTATATGCATGCAACTAATAGTAAGGCGATCGCTGGCTATAAAAATAGCATCAGGGTGTTCATCCATATTCAGTAGTTCTTTAACAGCTAATTCCACTTCATCCTGTATCATGCCACCGTGATTGCAATGCTTTAAATACCCGGGTTTAAAATCAAGCTGGTGCTTATCAAGAGCGGCTTTAAAGCCGTCAAACCTTTCCCTGCTGATCAACAGGTTATTGGAGTTGGTTAAGTGGGCTATTTTGGTAAAACCGGCTTTGATTAATAATTCAGTAGCGTCAAATGATCCCTTAAAATTATTCGCGATAATTTTATGCGTGTTTACATCGGCTGCTACACGATCAAAAAACACAATCGGAAAACCTTTATCGTGTAGGTATTTATATTGAGAGGTATCAGCGGTTTCGGCAGATAGTGATACCAGCAGGCCATCTACATGTCTTGATAATAAGTGTTTCACGTTGGTACTTTCCCTGTCAAAAGATTCATGGGTTTGCGTAATAATAACATGGTAGCCGCGATTATAAGCTATAGATTCAATACCATTAATAGCCTGCGAAAAATAATCATTAGCAACCTCGCATACTACCACACCAATAGAGTGGCTTTTTTGTTCTTTAAGGCTTAAGGCAATAGGGTTAGGGCGATAATTTACCTTCTCAGCATATTCCAGTACCAGTTTTTTGGTTTCGGCGCCTATTTCATAACTTCCGTTTAATGCTCTTGATACGGTTGATGTTGATAAACCCAGCGCCTTGGCTATGTCTTTAATGGTATAAGATTCAAACATACTTTACTCTCAGATCCTGTAAATAATCGATGAAAACCAAGCGGTTTATAATAATAAGGAATTATTTATTATCCGGCCAATTTACAGTAAAAATTGAGATTTAATAGCTTTCATCAAATGCTGTTAATGTGCAAACGTTCCCGGAAACGATTGCACAGATTTAGTTGCGCATATCTTTTTTTTATTAGCAAAGAGTAATTAATCTTGTTTGGGGATTTGCATTTTCTATGTGCTTAACACAGTGAAAGAGTATTTGCCTTCAACCAATTATAAGCGTTATAAACATGTTCATCATTAAAGGGTCATTAGGTATTGCTACCTTGTTAGTAGCCGGTTTATTAACTGCTTCGGCGCAGGTTACGCCATATTCATGGCAACATTTGCCCAAGGTAAGCAGCCCCGTATTTAAAAAGGATACAGTTAATATCGTGACCTACGGTGCCAAAGCCGATGGCATTACGCTGAACACCAATAGTATCAACAAAGCTATTATTGCATGTAGTGCAAAAGGCGGCGGGGTAGTGCTTATTCCGCAAGGATTGTGGCTTACCGGTCCGGTAATTATGAAAAGTAATGTAAACCTGCATGTAAGCCGGGCAGCCCTGTTACAGTTTACCGATGATAAAAGCCAATATAAACTGGTGGAAGGCAATTATGAGGGTCACCCCGCAGTACGCAATGAGTCGCCTATTTCAGGTACTAACCTGCAAAATATAGCCATAACAGGCGATGGTATTATAGATGGGCATGGCGAGGTTTGGCGTGCCATTGGTAAAGACAGACTTACCGAAGTTGAATGGAAAAAGCTGGTGGCCTCGGGTGGTGTGGTAAGCGAAAACGGCAAAACCTGGTACCCATCTGAAAGTTTCATGACCGGGGCTAAAACACCAGGAGTAGGTGTACTTGGTGCGGGTAAAACTATTCAAGATAATGAGCCTCTAAAAGATTTTTTCCGTCCAAACATGTTAGTGCTTACCAATTGTAAAAAGGTATTACTGCAAAACGTTACCCTGCAAAATTCACCGGCCTGGGATATTCATACTTTGTTGTGCGAAGATCTTACGGTGCAAAATGTGCGAGTGCGTAATCTTTGGAATGCACAGAATGGTGATGGCATTGATGTAGAATCATGCAAAAATGTATTGATCGAGGGCAGCACCTTTGATGCCGGTGATGACGGCATTTGTATTAAATCGGGCCGTGATGAAGAGGGGCGCAAACGAGGCAAGCCTACCGAAAATGTAATTGTTCGTAACAACGTAGTTTACCGGGCGCATGGCGGTTTTGTGATCGGTAGTGAAATGTCTGGCGGGGCCAGGAATATTTTTGTATCCAACTGTACTTTTATAGGTACCGACATTGGTTTGCGTTTTAAAACTACCCGTGGTCGTGGTGGTGTGGTAGAGAATATATTTATCAAGAACATCAGCATGCGTGATATTTTGCATGAAGCCATATTGTTTGATATGTACTATGGAGGGAAATCGCCGGGCGAAGATGGGGATGTAAAAGATGAGGCTGTGATCCCAGTAACAGAAGCTACTCCAGCCTTTAGAGATTTTTATGTAGATAATGTGGTGTGCAACGGCGCCGAAAAGGCACTCCTGATCCGCGGCCTTCCTGAGATGAGCATTAAAGGAATCCATATCGAAAATAGCACTTTCCAAACGAGCAAAGGAGTTGATATTATCGAGGCGCAAAACATCAGCCTTAAAAATATACGGTTAAATAGTAAAGACACCAGCCCATTGATCAATATCAAAAATGGCAATGGTATTGTATTTAACCGTATAACCTATGATCAGGCTCAACTGTTGTTTAAAATAGGCGGTAAAAAATCTGCCCAGGTCAAGGTGGTAAATACAGATGAGTCAAAAGCTAAAACTAAAGTGGAGTTTGAGCAAGGGGTAAATAGCAGTGTACTCACGGCTGCTAAATAAGAATAGGTGTTTAAAATGAGGGGGATAATTTTATTCATATTTACATTTTTGGCACCGGTTATTGCACTGGCGCAAGCAGCTGTGTTCCCGGCTAAGTTTACCGTAGCGCAGGATGGAAGCGGTGATTTTAAAACCATTCAGGAAGCGGTAAATGCTGTGCGCGACCTATCGCAGCAGCAGGTATCCATCTACATAAAAAAAGGTACTTATCATGAAAAGCTGGTTATCCCCTCATGGAAATCCAAAATTTCATTAGTTGGCGAGGATAAGGAAAATACCATTATTACCAATAGTGATTTTTCGGGTAAGCCAAACCCACAGGGTAAAGATGCTTTTGGCAAGGATAAGTTCACTACCTACACATCATACACAATTCTGGTGCAGGGTAATGATTTTGTTGCCGAAAACCTCACAATTATTAATGCTTCCGGCCCAGTGGGGCAGGCCGTTGCCTTTCATGTGGAAGGCGACAGATGCGCCGTGATCAATTGTCGGTTATTAGGCAACCAGGATACGCTATATGCTGCTACTGAAAACAGTCGCCAGTTTTATAAAGATTGTTATATTGAAGGAACTACCGATTTTATTTTTGGCGAAGCCACAGCCGTGTTTCAGCATTGTGTGATCAAAAGCCTTAAAAACTCTTTTATCTCTGCCCCGGCAACTACCGCTCGCCAGCAATTTGGTTTTGTGTATCTTGATTGTGAGCTTACAGCGGTTGATAGCGTTAAAAAAGTTTTCCTGGGTAGGCCCTGGCGTCCAGATGCTAAAGCTGTATATATCAATACGCAAATGGGCAAGCACATAACTGCCACAGGCTGGGACAACTGGCGTAATCCCCAAAATGAAAAGACCGCATTTTTTGCCGAGTACAAAAGTACTGGTAAAGGAGCAGAAGTAAACGGTAGAGCGACATGGTCGCATCAGCTTACGGCGACCGAAGCTAAAATGTATACTATAAAAAATATTCTTGGTGGTCAGGATCACTGGGATGTATCATCTATAAAATAATTTGTATGATCAGGAAACTATTAATATTGTTCACTATTCTTTTTTCGGGTTTGTTGCTTCATGCGCAAACAGAAAAACCGTGGTCGCAGCGCATGGCTGCTACGGCCATGCATTTATGGAAAGATTCGTTACCCAGTAATGCCTGGTCATACGATCAGGGGATAGTTTTACAGGGATTGCAAAGTGTTTGGCTGCAAACGGCGGATAATAATTATTTTAACTATATACAGCGGGCTATGGACAGGTATGTTGGTGCCGATGGCTCTATACGTACCTACAAGGCAGAAGATTATACGCTGGATAATATTTTATCGGGTCGTAGCCTGATGATGCTTTACCAGGTTTTAAATTCAGAAAAATACTACAAAGCGGTTACGTTGCTGCGCAAGCAGCTTAGCCAACATCCCCGTGTACCCGAAGGCGGTTTCTGGCATAAAAAACGTTACACCAACCAAATGTGGTTAGATGGCCTGTACATGGCCGGCCCTTTTTATGCGGAGTATGCCGCGGCCTTTCATGAAGACGCTGATTTTGATGATATAGCCAGGCAGTTTATCCTGATGGAAAAACAGGCACGCGATCCTAAAACGGGTTTGTTGTATCATGGCTGGGATCAAAGCAAAAAAGAAAAATGGGCCGATCCTAAAACCGGTCTTTCTGCAACATTCTGGGGTAGGGCTGTTGGCTGGTATGCTATGGGGCTGGTTGATGCGCTGGATCAGTTTCCGGCTAATCATCCTCAAAAAGCAGCTTTATTGGCTATTTTAAATCGTTTGGCCACAGCTATTACCAATTATCAGGATAAAAGTACCGGAGTATGGTATCAGGTATTGGACAAAGCCGGTGAAAAAGGTAACTATCTGGAATCATCTGCATCGTGCATGTTTGTGTATACCCTGGCTAAAGGCGTAAGGGAAGGTTATTTACCTGCAAAATACCAGGCAGTAGCCCAAAAAGGGTATGATGGTGTTATTAAACAATTTATAGAAACTGATACCAGCGGCCAGGTTAATATTAAAGGTGTTTGCGGTGCTGTGGGCCTGGGCGGGAATCCGTATCGTGATGGTAGCTATCAATACTATACCAGCGAAAGACCTGTTGTAAATGAAACCAAAGGTGTGGGCTCCTTTATGCTGGCCAGCACAGAAATAGAACGACTTGCCAAGGCAAACACAGCCAAAGGAAAAATAGCCCTGCTGGATAGCTATTTTAACGACGAGCATCGCCAAGATAATATCACCGGTAAAAGCATTTCTTTCCATTACAAATGGGAGGAATGGGATAACAACGGCTTCTCCTTACTTGGCCATATTTTTAACAGTAATGGTCTGCATACTGAAACCCTTTATCAGGCACCTGATGCTGAAAATCTTAAAAAATCGGCTGTTTATATCATCACAGATCCTGACATTCCTAAAGAAAACCCACAGGCAAAATACATTGAACAACCTCATATTAAGGCTATAAGCGATTGGGTTAAAAATGGAGGTGTGCTGTTAGTATTAAATAACGATACAGGTAATGCAGAGTTTAAGCACCTTAATCAGCTGATGGTAAAGTTTGGTATCCGCTTTAATGAAAATAGTGTTAACCATGTAATCGGCCGCCAGTTTGAACAGGGCGCTATTGAGATACCTGCTGACAATAGCCTATTTAAAACAGCCCGGAAAGTTTACATGAAAGAGTTAAGCACCCTTGAAGTTACTACCTCGGCAAAGGCTGTGCTAACCCATAAAAACGACATCGTTGTTGCTACCGCTAAATATGGGAAAGGAGTTGTTTTTGCCGTTGGCGATCCCTGGCTTTACAATGAATACACCGACGGCCGCAAACTACCTGCCGATTATGACAATTTTAAGGCCGCAAACGATCTGGTGAACTGGGTGGTACAACAAATAACAGCGAAATAATTTAAACAATATTAAATCCCCTTGAAATTAGTATATGATCTTATCAAAGTATAACCTCAACAAAATAAGTGTTCCGTCGCTTGAATTGCCCGGCGAAAAGGTATTTGACCTACCTGAAAAAGTGCTTCAGTTTGGCACAGGCGTGCTTTTACGTGGCTTGCCCGATTATTTTATAGACAAAGCCAACCGCAACGGCATTTTTAATGGCCGGGTAGTGGTAGTAAAATCAACAGATACTGGTTCGGTAAGTGATTTTGACAAACAGGATAATTTATATACTGTTTATTCTAAAGGTATCGAAAACGGTGCTGAAGTAAACGAACAGGTGATCTGTTCGGCCATAAGCCGGGTGCTTTCAGCTGCTAACGAGTGGGATGCTATTTTAGAAGTAGCCCGTAACCCAAACCTGCAAGTGATAATCTCCAATACAACCGAGGTTGGTATTAAGCTGGTAAAAGAAGATGTGAGTAAGCATCCACCGGTATCTTTCCCGGGTAAGTTACTGGCTGTTTTGTATGAGCGGTACAAGGCTTTTAATGGCAGCACGGATAGTGGACTGGTTATTATCCCGACAGAGCTTATTGTTGATAATGGTAAGAAACTGGAATCAATAGTATTGGAGTTAGCGCATCTCAATAAGTTGGAGCATGCATTTATGGATTGGTTGGAGAATAGTAATAGTTTCTGCAATTCATTGGTTGATAGGATTGTGCCTGGGAGGCCGGAGCAATCAGTAAGTGATGAGCTGGATGCTAAAAATGGTTATACCGATAACCTGAGCATCATGGCAGAAACTTATAGCTTATGGGCAATTGAGGGCGATGATAAAATAGCATCGGTATTATCATTTTGTGAGGCTGATAAGGGAGTGGTGATCACCCCGGACATAGAGCTATTCAGGGAGCTTAAACTGCGTTTGTTAAATGGTACCCATACACTGAGCTGTGCCGTGGCCTATCTTTCGGGTTTTAAAACTGTTAAGGAAGCGATGGATGATGAAGGTTTTACCAAATTTATTACCCAGCTGATGTTTAACGAGATTATGCCGGCTATTCCTTATCAGATTGAACACAATGTGGCTGCTGACTTTGCCGGCAAAGTACTTGACAGGTTCCGCAATCCTAATATCAGGCATGAGTGGCTGAGCATTTCTATGCAATATGCCACCAAAATAAAAATGAGAGTTATTCCGCTGTTGCTTAATCACTATAAACGGAACAACACAGCGCCCGAATGTATGGCGCTCGGGTTTGCAGCATTTATCAGGTTTATGCGGGTAAAGCTAAATGCCGAAGGTCAGTATACAGGCGTCGCTAATGATCTGGAATATAAAGTTACCGATAATCAGGCCGAGTATTTTGCCAAAGTTTGGGAGGCTCAGGATACCGGAACTGTGATACAAAACGTATTAAAGAATAAAGACCTATGGGATGCCGACCTGAGTGTGCTACCTGGTTTTAAGGATGCGGTATTGGAGCAGTTTAATCGTATTGATGCAAACGGCGCTTTGGTATTGGATACCATTTAATATTTAAACATCATGAAACAAAGAATTATAAAAGTACATCCTGCAGATAACGTGCTTGTAGCGCTCACCGATTTGCAAACTGGTGAGGAAGTAGTTTATCAGGGTAATAAATATATACTGGTTGAAACGATACCCGCCAAGCATAAATTTGCCATTAAGGATATCCCCAAAGGCGGCGAAATTATAATGTACGGTGTTTTAGTGGGTAAGGCCCAAAGCTATATACCGGTAGGTGGTTTATTATCAACTGCTAATGTGGTTCATGCCGCCAATAGCTTTTTAACCGGTAGCAGCCACACCGACTGGCACAAGCCCGATGTAAGCAAATGGCAAAGCCAAACCTTTAACGGTTATCATCGTGAAGATGGCAGTGTAGGTACAGCAAACTACTGGTTAGTGATCCCGATGGTATTTTGTGAAAACCGCAACATTGAAGTATTGCAGGAAGCTCTGGTAAAACCGCTGGGCTATGGCCGTAAAAAAACATATGAGATCAAGGCTCAGCAATTGATTAGCAAGATCAAAGCAGGCGGAGCCATAGATGAAGTTTTATACACTGAAATTGAAGGCGATACGGCCCGCAGTAGCAGCGATAAATTGTTTCCCAATGTAGATGGTATTAAGTTTTTAACGCATACAGGTGGCTGCGGTGGCACACGTCAGGATTCAACCACTTTATGTGGTTTATTGGCAGGTTATATTACGCACCCCAATGTGGCAGGCGCAACGGTACTAAGTCTGGGTTGCCAGAATGCCGAGGTTAAAACCTTACAGGAAGAGATAGCCAAGCGCTCGCCGAATTTTAGCAAGCCATTATATATTCTTGATCAGCAAAAAACAGGTAAAGAGTCTGATTTGCTGGAACAAGCTATTCGGCAAACTTTGGCCGGTTTAATGCAGGCCAATGAATATACTCGTATGCCTGCGCCGTTGAGTAAACTGGTTATCGGCTTGGAGTGCGGTGGTTCTGATGGCTTTTCAGGTATTTCAGCAAACCCGGCTATCGGCTATACTTCAGATCTATTGGTTACGCTTGGTGGTTCGGTTATTTTGGCCGAGTTTCCTGAACTGTGTGGGGTTGAGCAAAACCTGATTGATCGCTGCCTGGATAAAGGCAATGCCGAGCGTTTTGCCAGTTTGGTAAGCAGTTATAGCCAGCGCGCAGAAGAAGCTGGTTCTGGTTTCTATATGAACCCATCACCGGGAAATATTAAGGATGGATTGATTACGGATGCCATTAAATCTGCCGGAGCGGCAAAAAAAGGAGGTACTTCCCCGGTGGCTGATGTGCTGGATTATCCTGAAAAGGTAACCAGGCCGGGTTTAAATCTGCTGTGTACTCCTGGCAATGATGTGGAATCAACAACTGCTGAAGTAGGCTCTGGGGCAAATATTGTATTGTTCACTACTGGTTTAGGTACACCAACAGGAAATCCGATCGCTCCTGTTGTAAAGATCGCGACAAACACTACCTTGTACAACCGAATGAGTGATATCATCGATATCAATACCGGTACCATTGTGGAAGGCGACGAAACCATTGAGCAAGCCGGCGAAAGGATACTGGATTATGTGGTAAAAGTAGCCAGTGGCGAAATAGAGGTGAGTGCTGTACGCCACGGTCAGGACGATTTTATCCCCTGGAAAAGAGGGGTTTCTTTATAAAATATTTATTGTAAAATAATGAAGGTACTAACCTGTATAACACCCGGCCAACTGGAATATGGCACCGCTGCCCAACCTGAACTTAAACCCGGCCATTCGCTGTTGAAGATTAAACGCATAGGTATCTGCGGAACTGATTTGCATGCATTTGAGGGAACGCAACCATTTTTTAGCTATCCACGCGTATTGGGCCATGAACTTGCCGCCGAATTGATTGATGCAGGTGATGCAAAGGGTTTTGAAAAAGGTGAATCTGTAACTTTTATTCCGTATTTCAATTGCGGTAAATGTATTGCCTGCCGCTCTGGTAAACCTAACTGTTGTGTGAATATTCAGGTTTGCGGTGTACATGCCGATGGTGGTATGGCTGAGTATCTGCAGGTGCCCTCACATTTGTTAGTACATGGCGAAGGGCTGAGTTTTGATGAGTTGGCGCTGGTTGAACCATTGGCTATAGGTGCGCATGGTGTGCGCAGGGCGCAAGTACAACCGGGCGAATTTGTACTGATAATAGGTGCAGGCCCCATTGGCTTGGGCATCATGGAGTTTGCGCGTATTGCAGGTGGAACTGTCATTGCTGCTGATGTGAATGCCCAGCGTTTAGCCTTTTGCAAGGATAATTTAAAAGTGCCGCATACTATTAATGTAAAGGACGAGGATGTAATGGCAAGACTTTCGGCCATTACCAACGGCGATATGCCTACTGTAGTTATTGATGCTACTGGTAATCAGAAGGCTATAAATGGCGCGTTTCAATATATGGCGCATGGAGCAAGATATGTATTAGTGGGCTTACAGCGCGATGAGCTCATCGTTAGTCACCCTGAATTTCATAAGCGCGAAGCTACATTGATGAGCAGCCGCAATGCCACGCGGCAGGATTTTGTACATGTGATCCGGTCAATGAAGAATGATCTTGTCGATCCGCAGACCTACATTACTCACCGGGCAAAATTTGATCAGGTAAAAGACCAGTTTGAAAGCTGGTTGGATCCGGCCAACGGGGTGATCAAAGCTATGGTTGAATTATAAAGTTGATAATGAGGAGAGCCGTTATATTGGGTTTGATGATCAGTATGTTTTGCCTTAGGCTAAGTAATACTTATGCACAGCAAAAGCATATCCTGGGTTTTGATAAGCTCAAAACTTACGTGAGTTACTTTAATGCTATTGATACCGAAACGGTAAAGAATTACATTACCAATGATCATGCTTATGATTGGCTGGCCAAAAACGTACCATTGTTTGAATGTCCGGATTCCGCTATCCAAAAGATATATTACTATCGCTGGTGGACGTTTCGCAAACACCTCAAACAAACACCCGATGGTTTCATTTTTACAGAATTTATTATCCCGGTAAGTTTTACAGGGGTTTATAACAGTTCCAGTAGTGCCTTAGGTCACCAGGTTTACGAGGGGCGCTGGCTGCATGATCCGCAATACATTAACCAGTATATTAACTTTTGGCTGTATGCAGATCCTAAACAAAAAAAGCCGCATGGGCATGCCTTTAGCAGTTGGATAGATGATGCTGTTTACAATTACTACCTTGTGAACCTTAACAAGACTTTTATTCAGCAAAATATTCAAACCTTAAATCTCGATTATAAGCAGTGGGAAACTGAAAAGCAGCTGCCATCAAAATTATTCTGGCAGTTTGATGTGCGCGATGCTATGGAGGAGTCCATCAGCGGCGGCCGCAAGGTAAAAAATATCCGACCAACCATTAATAGTTATATGTATGGCAATGCGGTTGCCTTATCAAAAATGGCTGCAATAACCGGTATTGATTCACTGCAAACTAAATACACTCAAAAAGCTGCCGAACTAAAAAAACTGGTTCAGGATAGTTTATGGAATGGTGCTGCTTCATTTTTTGAGGTGCGCAAACCTGACGGTCACTTTGCGGATGTGAGGGAAGAACTGGGTTTTATTCCCTGGTATTTTAACCTGCCTGATGATCAACCTGCATATGCTAAGCAATGGAACGAAATAACCGATACCAAAGGTTTCAGTGCTCCCTGGGGTATAACAACTGCAGAGCGCAGGCACCCTTTGTTCCGTACGCATGGTACTGGCCATAGTTGTGAGTGGGATGGGGCAATATGGCCTTTTGCTACTACACAAACACTCAAAGGTTTGGCTAATCTGCTAACCAATTATCAAAATAAAGGCAGCATGACCCCCGCTATATTTTACGATAACTTACATCAATATGCATTATCACATATTAAACGGGGCGTACCTTATTTAGGAGAGTATCAGGATGAAAAAACGGGTTATTGGCTCAAAGGTGATAATCCGCGCAGCAGCTATTATAACCACTCCGGTTTCTGCGATTTGGTTATCAGTGACTTGGTAGGGCTAAAACCACGTGCTGATAACACGCTTGAAATTTCGCCCCTTATTCCTCAAAACAAGTGGCAGTGGTTTGCGCTGGATAATGTATTGTATCATGGTCACACCATCACTATTCTATGGGATAAATCAGGTACTAAATATCATAAGGGCAAGGGTTTCCTGATTTATGCGGATGGTAAAATAATCGCACGGAGTACACAATTAAAATGTGTATTGATAAAGCTCCCGGTTTAACCGTAATATGCTGACCTGTTTATAAGGGAAGATATATGGTAATATCGTATAGCACATGGCGAAAATATCAGATGAATTTACCACCCCATACCGATATTTTTGAATATTATACAACCAATTAAGTATATCCTTAATACCATCTTGACATACCTGCTTCACCAGAACTCCGCGTCTTTTAACGCGGGTTTGGGGCAATAATGCTGAAAAATGAAAGTATACATAACCCGGAGTTACCTGGCATTTTTAGTGCTGTTTTTAAGCTGTTTTTATTCCCCTGTAAAAGCTCATGATCTACCTAAGCAAATAACCATTGTACTACCTGTAAAGCATCATGTTAGGTTAGATTATGGCGCTCAAAAATTAAAAGAGGCATTACAATTTGCCGGTTATACCGTAAATATTCAACGAGGTGGAAAGTTAGTTGCCGGCAATATGGTTTATGCGGGGCTTCTACAGGATGCAAACACCAAAGCAATACTTACAAAGTTATCACTGGCCACCGGCAAAAATCCAGGTAAAGAAGGGTTTATAATCCGAAGTGCAGGCAAGGTAACAGTTATAGCTGGTGCCGACAATTCCGGTGCTTTATATGGCTGTTTGGAACTGGCCGATCGTATAAAGAAAGCTAAAAGCTTACCTGCAAACATATCGATAACTGACCAGCCTGAAATGGTGTTGCGTGGTACTTGTATCGGCGTACAAAAGCCTGCTTTATTACCCGGAAGAGGTACTTACGAATATCCATATACTCCTGAAAACTTTCCCTGGTTTTATGATAAAACCCTGTGGCTGCGTTATCTGGATTCACTTGCCGAAAATCGCATGAATTCCTTGTACCTGTGGAACGGGCATCCTTTTGCATCATTGGTTAAAGTAAAGGAATATCCTTACGCAGTGGAAGTGGACGACACTACTTTTAAAAAGAACGAAGAGATATACCGCTTTTTGGCCAGCGAGGCAGATAAGCGCGGTATATGGGTTATACAGGGCTTTTATAACATCATTGTATCCAAACCGTTTGCCGAAAAAAATCATCTGAAAACGCAGGATCGTAACCGGCACATCGTTCCCATAATTGCTGATTACACCCGAAAATCCATCGCGGCTTTTGTTCAAAAATATCCAAATGTAGGCCTGCTTATTACCCTTGGTGAAGCTATGGAAGGCGTGGGGCAGGATGATATTGATTGGTTCACTAAAACCATTATTCCCGGTGTTAAGGATGGTTTACAAGCCTTGGGCCGTACCGATGAGCCGCCTATTGTACTGCGTGGGCATGATACTGATGCTCCAACGGTAATGAAATACGCTAAACCCCTCTACAAAAATTTGTATACCGAAGCCAAATACAATGGCGAGGCACTCACCACCTATGAGCCGCATGGCCCCTGGGCCGATCTGCATCGTACCCTGAGCAACATTGGCACGGTGCAAATTGAAAATGTGCACATCATGGCCAACCTGGAACCTTTCCGTTATGGCTCGGCTGATTTTATACAAAAATGCGTACAGGCCATGCATCAGGTTTATGGCGCTAATGGTTTGCATTTATACCCACAGGCATCCTACTGGGACTGGCCTTATACTGCTGATAAAATAGACGGGCCAAGATTATTACAGATGGATCGTGACTGGATCTGGTACAAGGCATGGTCGCGCTATGCCTGGAACAGCAAACGCAACAGAAACGACGAAATAAAGTATTGGGCTGACCAGCTTGCGGCTAAATATGGAACTGACGAAACGCATGGCCGTGATCTGTTAGCCGCTTATGAGCAATCAGGAAATATAGCGCCTGAATTGTTGCGCCGTTTTGGAATTACCGATGGCAACCGCCAAACCATGACACTGGGTATGCTGATGAGCCAGTTGGTTAACCCGGAAAAATATGGTTTGTTCAGCCTGCTTTATAATTCTGAAGGCCCGGTTGGTGAAATGATGAGTGAGTATGCCGAAAAAGAATGGAAACATCAGCCCCATACCGGCGAAACCCCTGTTAAAATAATTGACAGTGTAATTGTACAGGGCCGTAAAGCAGTTGAGGCTGCAGATAAAGCTACGGCAGGGATAACTCAAAACAAGGCCGAGTTTTTAAGGCTCAAAAATGATATGTACTGTTATAATGCATTGGCCAATAGCTATGCCTATAAAGCAAAAGCTGCCCTTTGGGTGTTACGGTATAAATATTCTGATGATGTAGCAGATCTGGAAAAGGCGCTTCCTGAGTTACAAACCAGTTTAAAGTATTATGAGGAGCTGGTAAAACTTACAAAGGACACCTACCTGTATGCCAATAGCATGCAAACCAAGCAGCGCAAAATTCCCGTTGGTGGTAATGATGCTAAAATGAAAACCTGGGCTGAGTTGCTGCCGGTTTATCAAAAAGAGTTCAATAATTTTAAACGTAATATCGATTCTCTTAAATCGCCACAAACTTCGGCTAAAAAAGCAGAGAAAATTGTTCTGACTGATGCTGCCACCACCATTAAATTGGCAGATCGATATAAAATGATTGTCGGGGAGCATGTATTTACTGATACTTCAGTCGTAATAAAAAATGTAGCTAAGGAGCTGGAGGGCTTACAGGGTATAAAGTTTTCAAAAGCTATCCAGGTTAAAAACGGCACTGAGCTTAGTTTTAGTAATGCCAAACCGGTAAAAGTGCTTGTGGGCTTTTTCAACGGCAAAGAGCCTGGTTATCTGCCCGAACCACAACTGGAAACCGATGCCAGCGCCAATGATTATGGACAGGCTGATGTGAAAATAGCCAATGCCATTCAGATAGATGGTATGCCACCCGTGAATGTGCACACCTACAGCTTTAAAGCAGGTAACAATACGCTTACTTTAGGTAAAGGGGCCTGCTTAATTTTAGGAGTGGTGGATGATAGCGTTTATATCCCGGTTTATGACGCGGGTTTAAGTAATGCCGGAAATATTAAGGATTTACGCTGGCTGTTTAACTAAATTAGGGCTATGAAAAACAACCTATTATTCATCACTAAACCAATTGGCCTGGCGGCAATGCTGTTCATCTCCACCATCACCGTTAAGGCACAAGCCAACTTGAAATTATGGTACAAACAGCCCGCTCAAAAATGGACGGATGCATTACCCATTGGTAATGGCCGTTTAGGGGCTATGATTTTTGGGGGAGCTATTGTAGACCGTATTCAATTTAATGAACAAACGTTGTGGACAGGCGGCCCGCGCCATTATGAGCGAAAAGGAGCGGTAAAATACCTGCAGCCTATACGCCAATTGTTGTTTGATGGCAAGCAAGCCGAAGCTGAGGCAATGGCCCAGGAGCATTTTATGGGTATAAAAAGTAATGAGGAGAGTTACACTACCGATTCTGCCGCATGGCTCAAAAAAGTAAGTGCTAATATGGCTCCCGCTGCTGTTGGTTTTAATGATGTTAAATGGAAAACTATAACTATGCCCAATGCCAATGGCTGGGAAACCATACCGGGCTTTGAAGGTTTGGATGGGGCAGTTTGGTTACGTACCACGTTTGAGCTGCCAGCAAACATGGTCGGTAAAAATTTGATGCTGAATATTGGGCGGGTGCGTGATATAGATTTTACCTACGTTAACGGCAAGCTTGTTGGCTCGGCTGCTAATACAGCTAATCGTAAGTATGCTATCCCTGCTGATTTGCTTCATCCCGGAAAAAATATTATTGCTGTTCAGGTTATCAACTTTTTTGATAAAGGAGGTTTTACTACAGTTAAAGAGAAATTTGCTGTTTATCCTGAAGGTGATAAACCCGAAAACGGTATCCTGCTAAAACCTGAGTGGAAATATTGGATACAGGATAATAATCCGCCAGAGTATCCCCGTTATAATGCCGATTATCAGCCTTTTGCTGATCTTTATCTGCAATTTCCTAAACAGACAGTAAGTGATTATAAACGCGACCTTGATATCAGCAACGCAACCGCCCATGTAACTTACAAAGCCAACGGCATTACCTATAGCCGAGAATATCTGAGCAGTGCGCCTGATCAGGTAATCGGTATTCATTTAACAGCCAGTAAGCCAGGTAGTATCACGTTAAAAGCTTTACTAAAAAGCCTGCATCAAAACTATATTACCCACAAGGTTGATGACCATACCTTGGCTTTATCTTTAAAAGTTCACGATGGTGTTTTAAAAGGTGTTAGCTATCTGTACGTACAAAACAAAGGTGGCAACCTATTAGTTACAAATAATGATATAGTCATTAGCAGTGCAGACGAAGCTACACTTTACCTGAGCGCGGCTACCAGTTTTAAAAATTACCATGATGTATCCGGCGACCCGGAAGCTATTTGCAAAAAACAAACAGCTGCCATTAAGTCAAAAAAGTATGATACAATTAAAGCTGCTCATATTAAAGATTATCAAAAGTATTTCAATACGTTTTCTATTGATCTGGGCAAAGGTGCTAATGCCGATCTGCCAACGGATGAGCGCATCCTGAAATTCGTATCTGCACCAGATCCTTCATTTGTTACGCTTTACACACAGTACGGACGGTATTTGCTTATTTCATCTTCAAGGCCGGGCAATGCCCCGGCTAATTTGCAAGGTATCTGGAACGATCTGCTTACACCGCCCTGGGGCAGTAAATACACAACTAACATCAATCTGCAGATGAATTATTGGCCGGTTGAGGTATTGAACCTCTCAGCCTGTAGCGAACCATTTTTCAGTATCGTTGATGATCTGTCAAAAACTGGCCAAGCCACCGCCAAAGAGCATTATGATGCACCAGGCTGGGTGCTACACCACAATACCGATCAGTGGCGGGGTACAGCTCCTGTAAATGCCTCCAATCATGGTATTTGGGTTACAGGTGGTGCATGGCTTTGCCATCAGCTATGGGAACATTATTTATATACTCAGGATAAAAACTTTTTACAAAACCGTGCTTACCCCGAAATGAAGGGTGCGGCCGAATTTTTTGTGCACTTTTTAGTGAAAGACCCGAAAATCGGATACCTTATCAGCGCCCCATCCAATTCGCCCGAACATGGCGGGTTGGTGGCCGGGCCAACTATGGATCATCAGATCATTCGCGAGCTGTTTAAAGATTGCATTGCGGCGGCAGAAGTTTTGGCTACCGATAAATCATTTGTAGATAGCCTTAAAGATAAATTTAAACAGATAGCTCCTAATAAAATAGGCAAATATGGCCAGTTACAGGAGTGGATGGAAGATAAAGATGATACCGCCGATACCCATCGCCATGTATCCCATATGTGGGGCGTGTTTCCTGGTACGGATATAACTTTTAAAACACCTGAACTGATGAAAGCGGCCGAACACTCTATGCGTTATCGCGGTGATGAAGGTACCGGCTGGAGCATTGCCTGGAAGGTAAATATATGGGCCAGGATGCGCCAGGGTGATCATGCTTATATGATGTTTACCAAACTGCTTTCGCCCGCTGATGTTAACTCGGGCAAGGAAAAAGGAGGCGTTTACCATAACCTGTTTGATGCGCACCCACCATTCCAGATTGACGGAAATTTTGGAGGAGCGGCCGGTCTGTCAGAAATGCTGTTGCAAAGCCAGGGAGATGATATTGAACTGCTGCCTGCACTACCATCGGCTTTGCCTCAAGGCAACATCAAAGGTATTTGTGCCCGGGGTGGTTTCGAGCTGAATTTTAACTGGCAAAAAGGTGCACTGCAAAGTGTGCAGGTACTGTCAAAAGCAGGAGGTGTTTGCCGCTTGCGTTATCAGGATAAAACTATCAGCATCAATACTCAAAAAGGTAAAACTTATCAGTTTAATAGCGATTTGAAGCAGATATGAGCTTAAATATCTGCAATATAAAAAAAGTGATTTTTGGGTTTAACTATAAGCCTGTTATTGCCTTTTTTATAGTGTTAATGCAATTCATAGCATATGCTGCATCTGCCCAGCAAAGCCGGCAAGATATCTTATTGAGTAATAACTGGCATACAGTTGCAACCGATAGTAATAATAAAGCGTATCCAAGCTTTGAGCAATATTTTTTTAACGATAAAGGTTGGAAAACCGTAAATGTACCGCACAATTGGGATACGTATGAAGGTTACCGACGTATACCGCATGGCAACAGGCACGGATATGCCTGGTATCGAAAGGCTTTTCCCTTAATAAGTAAACAAGCGGGCAAACGTTATTTTTTATGGTTTGAGGGGGTAGGATCGTATGCAACGGTTTGGCTTAATGGTAAGCAGGTGGGTTATCATGCAGGCGGCCGTACATCTTTCACTTTAGATGTTACAGACGCTATAAAAACCGGCAAGCAAAATCTGCTCTGTGTTCGGGCCGATCATCCATCGTACATAAAAGATCTGCCCTGGGTATGCGGAGCTTGTTCGGATGATCCGGGCTTCTCAGAAGGGTCACAGCCGATGGGTATCTTCAGACCAGTTCATTTGGTTGTAACAGATGAGGTTCGGGTTGAACCTTTTGGTGTGCACATCTGGAATGATACAACAGTATCCGAAAATTCGGCAACGCTTAACCTTGAAACGGAGGTCAAAAACTACGGGACACGATCAGCGTCTTTAAAAATCACCAGTAAATTAATTGACCAAAATGGGAAGTCAATTGCAGAAGTGAGTAGTGGAGATCAAATAAGAGCTGGCGAAACAAAAGTGCTTTCGCAGATATTGAAAAACCTTAAGAATGTGCATTTGTGGAATTTAGAGAATCCTTATTTATATACTTTAGTTACTCAAATATGGAAAAATGGTAAGGTAATTGATCAAATTACTACTCCTTATGGAATCCGTTGGATAAGCTGGCCAATTGGTCGTAATAATGGCGATGGACGGTTCTTTCTAAACGGTAAACCCGTGTTCATTAATGGTACAGCCGAATATGAACACTTGATGGGCAAAAGCCATGCCTTTACCCATGCCGAAATCAAAGCACGGATAATGCAGGTTAAAGCGGCGGGTTTTAATGCATTTAGAGATGCGCACCAGCCTCATAATTTAGAATATAATAAGTACTGGGATAAATTAGGCTTGCTTTGGTGGCCTCAGTACTCGGCTCATATATGGTTTGATACCAAAGAGTTTAGGGATAACTATAAAGCGTTATTAGTTGATTGGATAAAGGAGCGTCGCAACAGTCCGTCGGTTATTTTATGGGGTTTACAAAACGAAAGTAAGCTGCCAGCTGATTTTGCACAAGAATGCAGTGCTTTGATCCGTAAACTCGACCCAACAGCTTCATCTCAACGAAAAATAACTACCTGTAATGGTGGCTCAGGAACCGATTGGGATGTACCCCAAAACTGGACAGGTACTTATGGTGGTAATCCGTTAACCTATGCCGAAGATCTCAAAAAACAGATACTGGTAGGTGAATACGGCGCGTGGCGTAGCCTGGGTCTGCATACCGAAGGGCCATTTAACACCAATGGCCCTGTGAGCGAAGATAGACTTAATCAATTAATGGAGACTAAAATACGCCTGGCTGAATCTGTAAAAGATAAGGTTGCCGGGCATTTTGAATGGTTGTTGTATTCACATGAAAATCCCGGTCGTACTCAAGGTGGTGAGGGTGAACGGGAGCTTGACAGGGTAGGCCCAATAAACTATAAAGGTCTGTTTACAGCCTGGGGGCAACCTACCGATGCCTTTTATATGTACCGGGCAAACTATGCGCCAAAAGATAAAGAGCCTATGGTTTACATTGTATCGCATACATGGCCTAACCGCTGGCTTAAACCCGGGAAAAAAGATAGTATAACTGTTTACTCCAATTGCGATGAGGTAGAACTTTTTAATGATATACAGCATGAGTCATTAGGAAAAAGAAAGCGGAATGGCATTGGTGCACATTTTCAATGGGAAAATGTGGATATCAAATACAATGTATTATATGCTACAGGTTATGTAAATGGCAAAGCTGTGGTTCATGATAAGGTAATACTTAACCATTTGCCGGTAGCTCCGCATTTGAAAAAGGATGTGGGTACAGCTATGCTTAAGCCTGCTGCTGGTTATAATTATCTGTATCGATTAAATTGCGGCGGACCTGATTATAAAGATAGTTTTGGCAACTTGTGGATGGCCGACAGGCACCGGGATAACCCTAAACAAGTGGGATCGTTATCATGGACAGATGATTATCCAGGTATGCCAGCCTTTTTCGCCAGCCAGCAACGCACTTTTGACCAGATATCCGGTACAGGAGATAGCCCCTTGTTTCAAACTTTCAGGTACGGTATGAATAAGCTACGTTTTAGTTTCCCTGTACCCGATGGCGACTACCGCGTAGAACTTTACTTTACCGAACCCTGGTATGGAATAGGCGGTGGCATGGATTGTTCCGGTTGGCGTTTGTTTGATGTGGCTGTTAACGGCGAAACAAAGATCAAAAACCTGGATATATGGAAAGAGGTTGGCTGTAATAAAGCCCTAAAGAAAACAATTACTGCGCATGTAAAAGGTGGTATGTTAAGTATATCGTTCCCAAATGTTGAGGCAGGAGAATCCATTATTTCGGCTATCGCCATTAGTTCCTTAAATAAAACTGTTCACGTTACCACTAACAATGGTGGTGTTATCCAGAGCTTGAAAGGTGCTAAAGGCTGGTCGGTACAAAGCTGGCTTGATGTTGGCGAAAACGTATACGCAGATAAAAGTATCAAATTCAGTGATCTTCCACCTGCGTTATATGGTGCCGATTGGATCAAGACAAGTTACGATCAACCGGAAACTGAAACCTCTTTCTCCGTGAAAGCTGAAGCAGACGTTTTTGTAGCCATTGATTTACAATCCACGCAAAGGCCGCAATGGCTGTCAGATTATGAAGCTACCGGGCAATGTATAGAAACAGATGAGGACGATGGGCGCAAGCTACCTATTTATCGAAAAAGGTTTAAGAAAGGGAATATCGTAACCTTAAACAATAATGAAGGTAAATATCCTTATATCGTAGCTGTATTACCGGTCACTACACTTCAGCCCGCAACTGATCTTCGTAAGATTATTAGCTACAAAGCAGAAACCGCCGAACTGCAAAGTGGGGTTGTAAAAGATACGCTGAACGGTAAAAATGTGATCCGTTTTGAAAAGGATGATAGAGTTGTATCGTTCCCGGTTACTCCCGGCGTGGGGGCATTGTATGCGTTTCGTATTAAATACTACAATCCAACAGGTCAAACATTTACCGGAAAAGTAGAGTTGCGCGCTGCTGATGGTACCGTGATGAATCAGGTACAGATCAGTTTTAAACCGGTAGCCAAAAATAAATCGGGCACTGTAGCCACTTCAAGCGGAACAAGTATTAACGCGGGGAATTATAAGCTGGTTATCATGGGCGTTAAGTCGGCAGGTTTGTGTATATCAGGCATCGAAATGCAGTAGAAAATTGAACATGAAAATAATGATCAAAAAAATTTATGTATTGCTATTGTTATTACCAGCCTGCGGTTTTGCTCAGGACTTAAAGGTAGTAAACCTGCAATGCGAGTATAAGCAGAATCCGCAAGGTATTGAATCGCTGATGCCTAAATTGAGCTGGCAGCTACAGAGCAAGCAGCATAACGTTATGCAAACCGCGTATAGGATATTGGTTACAGATGATGTTACAAAGCTCAAGAATAATGAGGGTAATGTTTGGGATTCTAAAAAGGTAACTTCTTCAGCTTCTTTACAAATAGCTTATAAAGGAAAGGTACTGCAAGCCGCTAAAACCTATTATTGGAAGATAATAGGTTGGGATAATCATCAGCATACTTCAGCATGGAGTGATGTGGCCAGTTGGCAAATGGGGTTGTTAACTAAAGCCGATTGGAACGGTGCTAAATGGATTGCTTATGATAAACTTCCTGATACTGCTGCTATTGTGCCGTTTTATCATGGCAGGGGGCCTAAAAAGCTGGGCGCGGCCAATGATGTGCTGCCGCTGGTTCGCAAATCATTTGATGTGCAAAATCAATTGAAAAAAGCTACCCTTTACATTTGCGGTTTAGGGCATTTTGAGTTAAGCCTGAACGGCAAAAAAACAGGTGATCATTTTCTTGATCCGGGGTGGACTAAGTACGATAAACAAGCCCTGTATGTGCCTTTTGATATTACCAACGATTTAAAATACGGGAAAAACACTGTTGGTATAATGTTGGGTAATGGGTTTTACTACATTCCACGTGATAAGCGTTACCGTAAACTTACCGGCGCGTTCGGCTATCCTAAAATGATCTGCCGCCTGGTTATGGAGTACCAGGACGGTCACATTGAAAATGTATTAAGTGATGAATCATGGAAAGCCACTCCGGGGCCCATCACCTTTACCAGCATATACGGAGGTGAAGACTATAATGCCAACCTGGAGCAAACCGGCTGGAATACCAATGACTTTAATGATAATAATTGGCATAAAGCGATCATTGTTGATGGCCCATCGTTGTTAAATGCTCAGTTTGCCGATCCTTTAAAAATAATGGAGGAGTTTGCACCTCAGCGCAAAAATCAACTCAATACGGGTGCATGGGTTTATGATCTCGGTCAAAACTTTTCAGGTATACCGCAGATCACCGTGCAGGGTAAAAAGGGCGATACGGTAAGAATCATCCCTGCCGAGCTGATCAATGCCGATGGCAGTGCCAATCAAAAAGGTTCCGGGGGGCCACATTACTATAATTACATTTTAAAAGGCAATGGGCCTGAAACCTGGCATCCGCAGTTTACCTACTATGGCTTTAGATATTTACAGGTAGAGGGTGCTACACCGCAGAATGAAGCTAATACGAAAAAGCTTCCGGTTGTTATGGATATTAAAGGATTGCATACCCGTAATGCAGCTGCTACAATGGGTAAGTTTACGTGTTCAAATGAACTTTTTAACCGTACATTTAAACTCATGGACTGGGCCATGAAAAGTAATATGGCCAGCGTGTTTACCGATTGCCCGCATCGTGAAAAACTGGGTTGGATAGAGGAAGCGCATTTAGTGGGCAGTTCGCTGCATTATAATTATGATATAGCAGGCCTGGCGCGTAAGTGTATCAACGATATGCGCATATCTCAAACAGATGATGGATTGATACCCGAAATAGCACCAGAATATGTAAAGTTTGAAGAGCCTTTTCGCGATTCGCCGGAGTGGGGGAGCAATGCAGTGATACTACCCTGGTATGTTTATCAATGGTATGGGGATAAAGAAGTACTGACCGAAAATTATGATATGATCAAGCGCTATCTCGCTTATCTTCACAAAAAGTCTGACGGGAATTTGTTGTATCAGGGCTTAGGCGATTGGTTTGATCTGGGGCCAAAGCCACCAGGTGTTTCGCAGTTAACACCAAAAGGTATTACTGCTTCGTCAATATATTACTACGATTTAAATATAGCAGCTAAAATTGCACAGTTATTAGGCAAACCGGCCGATGCCGAAGCTTACAAAAAGCAGGCAGCAACAGTAAAGCAAGCCTACAATAATAAATTCTTTAATCCCCAAACCCAACAATATGGCACTGGAAGCCAGGCCGCCAACGCTATGTCGGTATATGCGGGATTGGTTGATCCACAGTATAAGGCAGCAGTGGTTAACAATATTGTAAAGGATATCCACGAAAGAGGTAACAGCCTTACAGCCGGTGATATTGGCTACCGCTATCTATTAAGGGTTTTGGACGATGAAGGCCGGTCTGATGTAATTTATGACATGAACAGTCGCGATGATAAGCCGGGTTATGGTTACCAGCTGGCTCATGGAGCTACGGCGCTTACCGAATCATGGGCGGCATTACCGGCGGTATCCAACAATCATTTTATGCTGGGGCATTTGATGGAGTGGTTTTACAGCGGCCTGGCAGGCATCCGCCCGGCAGAAGGTGCTATGGCTTTCAATCATATCGAGATCAGGCCCGAAGTTGTTGGTGATGTAAGCTCGGCCAGCGCCAGTTATCAATCACCTTATGGTACTATATCGAGTGCCTGGAAAAAATGGGCTGAGGGATTTGATCTGAGCGTTAGCATTCCGCCTAATACTACAGCTACTATTTATCTTCCGGCCAGTAAGATGGCAGTTATCAAGGTTGATGGACAAAATATCAGCAATAAAAAAGATGTGAAATTGATAGGCTATAAAGATGGAAAAGCTATGCTGAAGATCGGTTCCGGAAATTACACTTTTAACGCTAAATAATATACATGATGGTACATACTTATAAATATTGGGTGTTATTGGTTTGCCTGTTCACAACAGGTAATGTATGCGCACAATCTACCTATAAAGCAGTTCCTGAAAAAGTAATGCAGGATATTTATCAACAGGTAAAAACGCCTTATAAATACGGTATGGTCGTGGTGCCCGACAGTAACTCCAAAAAAATAGATTGCCCCAGCGTGTTCCGCAAAGGAAACAACTGGTATATGACCTACATCTTGTTTAATGGCCGGGGCTACGAAACCTGGTTGGCCAATAGTAAAGACTTACTGCACTGGAAACCCCAGGGCCGCATCCTTTCTTTTTCAGATACAGCCGATTGGGATAATAATCAAAAAGCAGGCTACATTGCGCTACAGGATAATAAATGGGGAGGTTCATATCAGCTGCAAAAATATCAGGATAAATATTGGCTATCCTATTTCGGCGGACAGAGTAGAGGGTATGAAAAAGGATTATTATCAATTGGAATAGCTTATACAGATCAGGATCCGGCTTCTGTACATGAATGGAAACGATCAGGTCATCCTGTGCTGTCAAGTATAGATAAGGATGTAAGCTGGTGGGATAATCACACGCAATACAAAGAAACCGTGATCTGGGATAAAAGCAAATTAACGGGGCATCCCTTTATCATGTATTATAACGCTAATGGCGATAGCGTGAATAAAAAGCGCGGGGCCGAACGTATTGGTATGGCCGTATCTGATGATATGTTGCATTGGCAACGTTTTGGAAAAGACCCGGTACTGAATCATGGTGATGGTATTACCGGCGATCCTTATATTCAAAAAATAGGTGATGTTTATGTGATGTTTTATTTCGGAGCTTTTTGGAAAAACGGCACATCGGGTGTATTCAACCGCTTTGCGGCATCTTATGATCTGGTTCACTGGACGGATTGGACTGGTGGTAAGCTCATTGAATCATCTGAACCTTATGATAATATGTTTGCCCATAAATCATTCGTAGTAAAATACAAAGGTGTGGTTTATCATTTTTACTGCGCTGTAAACAAAGCCGATCAGCGGGGAATAGCTGTAGCTACTTCGAAGGACATGGGTAAAAGCGAATTGAATTTTGTGGCACCACCGGTTAAAAAGAAAAAACAATGAAGAAGATGAAGTATCGCTATTTTTTATTGTTGATATTCTTTGGTTATACAGTTACTGCACAAGCCCAAAACGTACGTAAAACCGAAAACTTTGATGCGGGATGGAAATTCTTTTTGGGTGATAAACCCGAAGCAAAAGATCCGTCGTTTACTGACGCTCAATGGCGAAATCTTGATTTGCCTCATGATTGGAGTATTGAAGGTAAGTTTGATCCTCAAAATCCTACAACTCAGGCCGAGGGAGGTTTGCCTGCGGGCATTGGTTGGTATCGTAAAACGTTTACCTTACCGCCCTCTTCAAAAAATAAAAATATATTTATTGATTTTGATGGAGTATACCATAACAGCGAGGTTTGGATAAATGGCCATTATCTGGGTAAGCGACCAAACGGATATATCTCTTTCAGATATAAATTGAGTACTTACCTGAAATTTAACGGACAAAAAAATGTGATAGCTGTGCGGGTTGATAATTCCGATCAGCCAAATTCGCGCTGGTACACCGGTTCGGGTATCTATCGTAATGTATGGCTGGTTACCACAGCTAAAACGTACATTGTCAATTGGGGTACTTATATCACTACCCCAAAGGTTAATGAACAATTGGCAGAAATAGCCTTGAGCATTCAGTTGCATCGCACAGGGTCTGATAGAAAATTAGCTGTACAAACACGAGTGATTGATTCTTTAGGAAAGGTTGTTACTCAAAAAACATCTCCAATAAACGATGCGGACAGCATAGCCGAGCAAAGTCTGCAAATATATAAGCCCAAACTATGGTCGGTAAGCAGGCCATATCTCTATAAAGTTGTAGTAAATGTGCTTGAGAATGACAAACTGGTAGATAGTTATATAACTAATACCGGCATTCGCTATTTTAATTTTGATGAGAATAAAGGCTTTAGCTTAAATGGTAAAAGCATGAAAATATTAGGTGTTTGCATGCATCATGATCAGGGCGCTTTAGGCGCCGCGGTAAATATGAGGGCTATTGAGCGCCAATTACAGATATTAAAAGCAATGGGTTGCAACGCTATCCGCACATCTCATAATCCACCAGCACCTGAGCTACTTGACTTATGTGACCGTATGGGCTTTCTGGTAATGGACGAGGCCTTTGATATGTGGAAGAAAAAGAAAAATAAATTCGATTATCATCAGGATTGGGACAAGTGGCATGTCCGGGACTTGCAAGATCAGATTCTGCGCGACCGTAACCACCCATCCATCTTTGCCTGGAGTATAGGTAACGAGATTCGGGAGCAATTTGATAGCACAGGCGTTACTATTGGGCGCGAATTGGTAGCTATAGTAAAACAACTTGACAAAACCCGACCGGTTACATCAGCGTTAAGCGATCCTGACCCTAAAAAGAATTTTATATTTCAGTCTGGCGCGCTCGATTTGGTTGGTTTAAACTATCACCAGGAAGTATATGCTGATTTTCAGAAAAACTATCCTGGCCAAAAGTTTATCGGGACAGAAAATATGTCGGCATTGGAAACTCGAGGGCACTATGACATGCCATCGGATAGTATCCGTCGTTGGCCAAAGGATGGTAAAACACCACTGAAGGATGGCAACCCGGATTATACCGTATCGGCGTACGATAATGTATCGGCTTACTGGGGATCAACCCATGAAGAAACCTGGAAGATCATCAAAAAATACGATTTCTTGTCGGGCCTTTTCGTCTGGACGGGCTTTGATTATATAGGTGAACCAACACCATATTTATGGCCCGCACGTAGTTCTTATTTTGGCATTGTTGATCTGACGGGCTTCCCCAAGGACATTTACTACATGTATCAAAGTGAGTGGACAACCAAACCTGTATTGCACTTACTTCCCCATTGGAATTGGAAAGCCGGCCAAACTATTGATGTATGGGCCTATTATAATAATGCCGATGAGGTGGAAGCTTATTTAAATGGTAAGTCATTGGGGATAAAGAAAAAGAATGGTGATGACCTGCATGTAATGTGGCGTGTAAAATACGAGCCGGGAACGTTAAAAGCGGTATCGCGTAAAAATGGGAAAGTAGTTTTAACTACCGAAGTTGCCACTGTTGGAAAACCTTATAAAATAAAGCTGGAGGCAGATCGAAACCGTATTAATGCCAATGGTAAAGACCTTTCTTTTATAACTGTATCCGTACTGGATCAGAACAACAATTTGGTACCTGATGCTAATAACCTGATTAAATTCAGTACAAAAGGGGCAGGAGTACTAAAAGCGGTAGATAATGGTTCGCAAACAGACCTTGATCCATTTGTAGCTCAAGAACATCGGGTATTTAACGGATTAGGGCTGGCCATTATACAGTCAAAAACTCAACAGGGGAAAATCACTATTAAGGCCGCCGCTGATGGCTTACAACCAGCCATCCTCACTATTGAAAGTAAATGATAATATCATATAATAGCAAGTCAAAATATTATATGAAAGCTTAGTACCGTTACATTAAATTTGTTTATACAATTATTAAACCTCTCTGTATAAATTTTAATGAATACCCACTTTAACGCATGAAAGTGCTGCCCGTGCTTGATTTTACCATTATAGGTATTTACCTGATGGGCATGGTATTGGTTGGCTTTTATTTTTCGCGTAAAAATAAAAATGCTGAACAGTTTACCAAGGCATCGGGTTTAATACCAGGCTGGGCTATAGGTTTGTCTATATATGCCACATTTTTAAGTAGTAACACTTTTTTAGGGGTGCCGGGCAAAGCATACGGAGGTAATTGGAATGCTTTTGTATTTAGCTTGTCTATGCCATTTGCTGCATGGGTGGCCGTGAAATACTTTGTACCATTTTACCGTAAAACAGGCGAGATATCTGCCTATACCCATTTCGAAAAAAGATTTGGCCCCTGGGCACGTACATATGCGGTTATTTGTTTTTTGTTAACTCAATTGGCACGTATGGGCTCTGTATTCTTTGGTATTGCCTTAAGCTTACAAGCGCTTACCGGGCTTTCTATGAAAATGATCATGCTGGTCATGGGGATATCTATTATACTTTATACTGTATCAGGTGGAATCAAAGCCGTTATCTGGACAGAAGTTGTTCAGGGAATTATTAAAACCTTGGGTGCAATGTTGATCATTTACCTGGTGGTAAATAGTATTCCCGGGGGCTTTGCAAAAATTAAGGAAATAGGTGAGGCGGATAATAAATTCAGTCTGGGCAGCTTGTCACTCAATTTTACAGCCCCAACCTTTTGGGTGATATTGTTTTATGGCTTTTTTATCAATCTCAATAACTTCGGGATGGATCAAAACTACATACAACGTTATCATGCAGCCAAATCAACTAAACAAGCTGCCAAGTCGGTATGGTTATGTGTGTGGATCTATGTTCCGGCATCGTTCCTGTTTTTTGTAATCGGCTCTTGTTTATATGCTTATTACATCCAGCACCCGGAACTCATCATGAGTATTAAACATCAGGCGGCGGTTGAACGCCTGCCTATAACCGCCACACCTGCACAAATTACCGGCTTGATGACTAAACTAACTCCCGCTGATTATGGTGATAAAATAATGCCACATTTTATGGTAACTAAAATTCCTGCTGGTTTGGTAGGCATCATCGTTGCGGCAATATTGTCAGCAGCTATGAGCACTATAAGTTCCGGAATGAATGCATCGGCCACAGTATTTACAGTTGATATTTATAAGCGATATTTTAAACCGAACTTAAACGATAAACAAACCCTTAATGTACTGCACATAGGTACTGTAGTATTCGGATTAGCAGGAATGGGAGCCGGTATAGCTATGATAGGTGTAAAAAGTATTTTGGATATATGGTGGCAACTTTCAGGAATATTCGCTGCCGGTATGCTTGGGTTGTTTTTGCTGGGCATGATTAGCAGGCAAACAGGTAATCACGAAGCCAAAATTGCCACTTTGATCGGACTTGCAGTTATTTTATGGCTTACCTTCCCAATGCTTATTCCCGATGAATATGCATCACTCCGGAGCAATTTGAATACAAATATGATCATCGTAGCCGGTACACTCACTATTTTCCTGACCGGCGTTTTTTTAACAAAAACAAGACGGGTTTTGGTATAAAACAATAACTAATACTACACAATAACATTAAAATGGAACAGAAGAAAAAAGGTTTTATACCGGTAATGTTAACACCTTTTAAAAACAATGGAGATATAGATTTCGACGTACTCACACAGTTAACCGAAATGTATTTGCAAGCCGGTGCATCGGGATTGTTTGCCAACTGTCTTTCCAGCGAAATGTTTGAATTGCAGGATCAGGAGCGTTTGCAGGTAATAAAACACGTTATAAAAGTGGTTAATGGTGTTGTACCGGTAGTTGCTACAGGTACTTTTGGCGGGGCAATTAATAAACAGGCTGATTTTGTTAAACAAGTACATGATACAGGTACGGCAGCTGTAATTGTTATAACCAGTTTGCTGGCAGATCAAAATGAAACAAACGAAGTATTTAACGACCGAGTTTTTGATCTGATAAACCAAACCGATAATATTCCCCTGGGGTTTTATGAATGTCCGGTTCCATATAAAAGGCTATTATCAGCACAACAATTGAGTGACTTTGTTGGTACAGGTAGGGTAATATATCATAAAGATACCTGTTTGGATATCAATCAAATCAGACAAAAATTGGAGGCGGGTAAAGCTAATGCCGAATTTGGTTTGTATGATGCTTACATGGCTCATGCCGTTGAATCGCTTAAAGCAGGTTCAGCTGGGCTTTCTTGCATCCAGGGCAATTTTTTCCCGGAACTGGTGGTTTGGCTATGCAATAACTATGCTAACACTGGCTTGCAACACGAGGTAGCAGAAGTTCAACAGTTTTTGATTGACAATATGGATGTGATGCACAATGTATATCCCGCTGTGGCCAAATATTGTTTAACTAAACGCGGGCTGAAAATATCAACAACTACCAGGCGCAGTGTAGGCGATTTTTCGCAAACTATTAAAAGCCAGATAGAACATTTATACAATAATTACACTTTATTGCAACAAAGTGTAGGGATTGAAATGGTTTGATTTTTAAGTTGTTGGCTGACCTTTGAGGTATTTTCTTTTGTACTCCAGCGGGGTCATTTTGGTAACCCTTTTAAAATGTCGGTAAAAATTTGATATATTGTTATATCCACACTCAAAACACAATACCTCGGTTGGTAATTTATCTTCAATCAGAAAACGGCAGGCATGACTGATCCTGATCTCCGTTAAAAAATCAAAATATGTTTTTTTGGTCATTAATTTAAAGTACCTGCAAAACGAAGTTACGCTCAGGTTACCAATGGCTGCTATTTTTTCTAAACTGATTTCTGTTTTATAATTAGCCAAAGTATAAGAGCAAACCTTATTAAGGCGGATGGTATCAGATTCATTAGATTGATGAAACTCGTTGGGCGATAATATAATAGGCTCAAATTCTTCGTTCTCTGATAATATTTTGAGTATAGATAGTAGAATGATCACCCGATCAAGATTGGTGGCGTTTACAGCCTGCCTCATTAATTTAGCAAGCTGCTCTCTGGCAGCGCCGCCAATAACCATTCCGCTTTTTGCCTTTTCAAATAGTTTGGGCAACAGATAAGCTTCTGGTAAATTCAAAAGATATTTACCCAAACAATCAGGTAAAAAATGAATAACGATAACTTCTACATTTAATCCTGAATCTGGCTGAAAATATTCGTCTTTGTAGCGCCAGCAGTGCGGAAGTGTTTCACCAAGTAAAGTAATTTCGCCTGGTGAAAAATTGCTGATATTATCACCAATAAAACGCACGCCTTCACCTTTAATTACGTAGTGTAATTCCAACTCAGGATGATAATGCCATATGCCTCTAAAGGTTGGTAAAATATCATGCCTTATGCTAAATGAATTTTGCGGTTTTACAGCAACCTTAAGAAAATGGGGCTTCATTTTAAAAAATCACTAAAGTTTTATCAGAAAAACGAGATATGCTTTGACTGACAATTGGTTTATAATTTTTAAAAATATGAATTTTAAAGCAATTAGAGTTGATAAAAAAGTAACATTCTCTTGACGTTGCTGGTATAAGCTATAAAAACTGGCTTATGCTAATATTGTACAATAAATTGATAAATACAGGGAGAAATAGCAATGACTAATATTTGATATTTGTTAAAGCATCCTGTTTTACAGGAGCGGCTACCCCAATCCATAAACCAATAGTTAAGCGTAACATTTTATAAGTATTAATAAATTATATGTCTTTGATTAATTGTTATAAACACAATTAAATTATAGCAACCATGATGAAAATAGAAGTGCATATCTGTACATTTTTATTCAAATCAGTAACCAATTAAAGTAACAGCGACCAATTAAATTAATTTCCATAAAGATGATCACAAAAAGATATATGATAATGTTTACTATCCTTTTTTGGGCAGGACTAACATTTGCGCAATCATCGGGTTCAACTTCTGATAAGGATAACTATAAAAAAGTAGTTACCGAACGGGCAAACAAGATTGTTGCTGTTCTTAATATCACGGATTCTGTAAAATTTAAAAAAGTACGTGATATAGTAGCGGCACAATATATCAGCTTAAATGATATATATGATGCCCGCAATGCCAGCCGTAAGCAAATAAAAGAACAAACCGGAGATGATAAAACCGCTGCTGCTGCAAAAAATGCAGAAGTTGATAGTAATGTAAATAAGCAAGTTAAAGCCCAGCATGGCATTTATCTTTCAAAATTAAGTAAAGAGCTACAAGCAGATCAGATAGACCAGATCAAGGACGGCATGACTTACAGAGTATATCCTATTACTTATGCAGCTTATCAGGATGAGTTACCAAATTTGACTGAACCTCAAAAGACTAAGATCAAGGCCTGGCTTATTGAGGCCCGTGAAAATGCCATAGATGCTGAGTCGGCTGAAAAAAAACATGCCTGGTTTGGCAAATTTAAAGGGCGTATCAATAACTATTTATCGGCGCAAGGATATGATATGAAAAAGGAAGGCGAGGAATGGCAAAAAAGGATAAAAGAAAGGAATATGAAAAATTAATATCCTCGTTGATAATGAAATTATCTATAACCGGCAGTGTGAGAAGTGTCGGTTACAGTATAATGGAAATAAAACCAATTAATTAACCTATTTATATGAAACCTAATTTAAGTTTTTATGAGAAGAATTTTCCTTCTGCTTTCGGTGCTGCTATTAATAAGTAGTACGTTAATGGCGCAAAACCGTACCATTACGGGCAGAGTAGTAAGCAGCGATAAAAATGAACCGCTTATCGGTGTCGCAGTGCAAATAAAAGGAAGTGCTGTTGGAACCACAACAGATACCAGCGGTCACTTTTCGTTGAAAGCCACCAACTTACAAAGTATTGTAGTTGGCGTAAGGTACATCGGTTACAATTATCAGGAAAAAACGCTAAGAATAGGCGAAATGAATGCCGATTTTAAGCTGGTAGCATCTTCAAATAGTTTAGAAGAAGTGGTAGTTGTTGGTTATGGCACGCAAAAAAAGATCCACTTAACAGGTGCGGTAGCTACTATCAATACTAAAGCTATTCAGGACATTCCCACAACTAATTTGTCACAGGCTATAAAAGGCCAGTTGCCAAACGTTTCTGTTGATGGGGGAGATACCCGCCCAGGTGCTGCAGGTGCTATAACTATCAGAAACCCTAAGTTTGGAAATAACCTTACTTCGGCAACAACAACTCCGCTTTATATTATAGATGACGCTTTCAGAACTCCTGCTGATTTCAATCTGCTTGACCAAAGTGAGGTTGAAAGCATTTCTATCTTAAAGGACGGTGCTGCCGCAATTTATGGTGTACAGGGTGCAAACGGTGTTATTATAGTTAAGACCAAACGGGGTAAAGCAGGTGCTGCTAAAGTAGAATACGCGGGGTCATACGGTTTGTCTGACGCTACCATGCTACCTAAAATGATGACAGGTTTGCAGCATGCCACTTTTCTGAACGATATGGCACAAACACAAAATAATTATAATCTTAACGATCTTGGATTTAATACAGTAACAAATGCAAAAGTTGCAGGATATTATACCCCCGATGAGTTGAGTTACTTTGCAAATCCGGCAAATGAAACTTATTGGCTACCTGTGGCCTGGAAAACGGCAACAGTTGAACGCCATGCTTTAAACGTAAGCGGTGGTACAGATAAAGCTACTTTTTTTGCGGGTGGCAGCTATGTAAAACAAGGTTCAAACTTTGATGGGGTTAATACCAATAAATGGACTTATCGCGCAAGTGCCGATGCAAAGGTTGCTAAAGGCCTTAAAGTAGGCTTATCGGTTAGTGGAGATATTTATCAGTCAAAAAGCTTTTGGTTCAAAACATCGGGCGAGAGTTTGGATGATGATGTTGGTACGCTTGCAAAAGTTCCGCAATGGACTAAATTTTATATTGACGGTAACCCTGTATTGCTTACTCCAAGTGGTAATGCCTCTAAAGACAACATTAACTTTTTTGAAATTCAAAAATCAGGTGACTATACTCAGCAAAACAACTATATATTGAACGTTGCAGCTAACGGACGTTATGATGTACCTTTTATACCTGGTTTAAGTGCTACAATTACTTATAACAGAAATGTAAACAATTTCTTTGGTAAGCAATATGGTTCAACTCATCAATTTTACCAGTATTCGGGTACAGGCACAAACGGTCACATACCCGGTGGCACTATTGTTGGAACGCCGCCTCCTATTAAAAATGGCGATCGTGTAAGGCTAAACCCTAATTATACTAATACCTACCAGTTGAATGATATCATCAACTATCAGCGTAAGTTTGGCAAGCATGATATTTCTTTCCTTGCACTTTATGAGCAATCAGAAAACTATATGGAAGGGGTTGCCGCCAGTGTTGAAGGGACTTTTGATGGTGGTAAGGATAATCAAAACTTTACTTATGGTACCCAGTCGTCTAACCAGGTTGGTTTGGTGAAAGAATATGGTAGAAAGGCGTATGCTACCCGTTTGGATTATAATTACGATAATAAATATATTTTACAACTTGCTTTTAGGGCCGACGCTAATACAAATTTTGCACCAGGCCATCAATGGGGATATTTCCCTTCAGGATCTGCCGGTTGGGTAATGTCTGATGAAAACTTCTTTAAGGATAATCTGAAATTCGTCAACTTTTTCAAAGTAAGAGGATCTGTAGGCCTGTTAGGAAATGATAATACAGCACCGTGGCAGTTTGTAAACAGTTACAAGTTTGCCACAGGACACGCGGCCGTTTTTGGTAATGGTGGTGGTGGTTCAAATACAACCCTTGACAGAGGTACAACTGTTGAACCAAACGTTCTGCTGCCAAATCCTGACGTAACATGGGATAGTAATTTAAAAGTAGATGTTGGTTTCGATGCCGAATTTCTATCACACCGTTTATCAATAACTGCAGATTACTATCATGACCATAGATATAATATGTTGACGAAATTATCGGCATCTGTTCCCTTTTTAATTGGAGCAGCCCTTCCTGCCGAAAATAAGCTTTCTATAAACAGCTTCGGTTATGAAATATCAGTAGGATGGAAAGATCATATCGGAAAAGATTTTACTTATAACTTCAATCCTTATTTCGCATGGTCTGATGCCCGTAATGTAATAATTGATCAGCCAGCCGGAAATATAGGTACTTATCTTGATATAGCCGGTAAATCAGATGATCCTGGATTTTTGGGTTACCGCTATCTTGGGATTTTCAAAAATCAAACGCAAGTTGATACATGGCTCGCTTCACATCCTGGCTATACTATCTTTGGCGAGGCTCCTCAGCCTGGTATGCCTTATTACCAGGATGTAAGAGGACCTAAGGATGCAAACAATCAATATACTGCACCTGATGGTAAAATTAATACCGAGGATTTAGATTATATAGCTAAGAAGTCAAGTAACCATTATAATGTAGGTTTAAACTTTGGTGGATCGTATAAAACAATTTCTCTTGGAGTTACTATGGGTATATCGTATGGCGGATATGATCAGGTAGAAGGGGACGCAACAAGCCCGGCCACTGCATTGGAAAACCGGCCGGCATTTTGGTCTGATCACTGG
>NZ_JBCECK010000010.1:0-78640 GCF_039207105.1 Mucilaginibacter sp. | reverse complement strand
GCTTATGATACCGCGCAGGGCCGCAGCACGGTTGGTGTAATAGAAAAAGGTGAGTACGAGTTTGGCACATCGAGCCATGAAACCATGACCGTGATAGAGGGCCGCTTAGAGGCTTTACTCCCCGGCGAGCAGGACTGGCAGGCTTTTACCAACGGCCAAACATTTGAAGTGGCGGCAAATACCTCATTCAAAGTAAAAGCTGCTGTACAGAGCTCATATCTTTGCACTTACCGGTAGTAAACGCGCTGTTTCTTCAAAATAAAAAGCCTCCTGTTTGTAATTATTGATTCAACAATACATCTAAAGTATAAACAACATCAAATAAAAAAACAAATGGATACTTCACTCATTACAACCAGTACCGCTTTAGAAGGTTACCGGGTAGTTAAACATTTAGGGGTTGTGCGTGGTATCACCGTGCGCAGCCGAAGTGCGCTTGGCAACATTGCCGGCGGCTTTCAATCACTTTTTGGAGGCAGACTTTCTATATATGTTGAACTTTGTGAAAACGCCCGTGAGGAGGCTTACCAACTTTTGATACAACATGCTCAGGCCTTAGGCGCTAATGGTATCATCAATATGCGCTATGATGCCAACGAGGTTATGCAGGGTATAACCGAAGTACTGGCTTACGGTACCGCGGTAGTGGTTGAAAAAGTATAGTCAATATTACATACTTTAAAAACATCAAAGCCGGCTATAAGCCGGCTTTGATGTTTAATATAAAAAGAACAAATTATCAATTAAAGTACGATAGCGGGATGGTTTTCCACATGCCGTTTGCCAAGTGGCCTATCAGCAATTCATAAACCAGGTAAACCGGCCAAAACAAATAGTGAATAAGCAGCAGGATAAACGAGTGGTTATAATACCAGCTGATCATCAGGGTATAAACGCCTAAAACAAGGTACAGAATACTGGTTTCTCTTTTCTTCATCATTAATTATAAAGCTAACATAATTACCCGCATTAATTAGCGCAATTTTTCATATTGTAAATAACGCTGTAATCAGCTTTTTCATTAGTGAATTGCCTGCCTGTTTTGGCATCATACTGATAAGGTTTCTGAGCAAGCGCGTTGCCCCTGAGCTGAAAATCAACAGTCATGGTGTCTGTGCTCCCCTCCTGCCCGTATGTCCATACGGCTTTAATGGCATTTTCCTTTAGTGTACCTACAAGAGTACCTTTGCGGGCATCTTTTTCTTTAGGCAGCCAGCTCATTTTTCCGGTTACCTTATTCTCGTTTATCAGCATGCTGACAGATGTAGTATCCTGCCCCTGCGTGCCATCGGTATGATAAAAGCAATATTGCATATTTACAGGTGGCGCGTCTGATGCTGTGGCCTGTAAGGTATCTTTACTGCCTACGCTTGCGGTATCTTTATTTTTTGAGTTATTGCCCGAGCATGACGCCATTAAGCTTCCTGCCAACAGTAAACATAGTGTTATTTTCATGGTAAGTGTTATAAATACAATCCTCAATATGACAGTTAAAACATCAAAAGGTTCAATAGCCTGCTATGAAATTTCAAAACTGATTTACAACAAGTTACAAAAAATTAAAATATCCGGTTATAAATGATCGAAGAAATCACGCTCTTGCCTGTAAAAATCCGGAGGAATAGGTTACAATTTTTATGTAGTGTAAACAGAAGTTTCACACTACATAAATTGTAATAAAAAAAGCTTAAGCTTTCTTTTCGGGTGGGGTTGATACGATCTCGCCAAACTCATTAACGTAAGCCATCATGCTTTCCAAATCGCCGCCGGCACTGTTTTGCTGGCGTTCCAACTTGCGTTGTTCTTTATCCTCTTTCTTTTTCTGACGATTTTTTTCGAGTTGTTTTTTCATGAAGGTTGCTTGCGATTTAGCCATATTTATTAAAAGTTTAGTTAAACAATACGCCTTGTCCCGGTTATAAACCTATAAATCCAATCAACGGAACTAACGTTCAGTTTTGAAGCACATGCAGAGGAGGATCATCAATTAATTTCCGGGCAGCAACGGTATCAGCGGGGATAAAAATGAACCCTGATCAACAAGAATTGATTAGTGGTGGGCTATAATGGGAATAGCTATAAATTTCCGTTTGTAGTACAAATATACGATTTTTTTAGGGTTCGGTCAATTGGTAATACCCGCTTAGTAAAAATGAACATGCTATAAACTCAGCGCTCCAAACCCGTAACTCACAACTTTTTAATTATCTTGCTTGCTCAAAACCAATCACCTATATATGAAACGCAGAAATTTTGTGCAGAGCTCGGTACTCGCGGGCGCGTCAATACTCGCCTCCGGCGCTTTAAAAGCAAGTACATCAACCACCTTAGCAGATAGCGACAAACCCTTTCATTTAAATTATGGTATTCATGACGGCATGTTTAAAAACCATGCCGGTGCCGATTTTATTGATCAGATAAAGTTTGCCTACGAAAGGGGCTTCCGCGCCATTGAAGATAATGGTATGGCCCAGCGCCCGGTAGATCAACAGAAAAAAATTGGCGATACATTAGCCAAATTGGGTATGGCAATGGGTGTTTTTGTACAACCCGGTTTAGGAAATGATACCAATATGCTGGCAACCGGCCAGGCCGATTATCTGGATAAGTTCATAGCCAGCTGTAAAGAAGCCGTAGAGGTAGCCAAGCGCATCAACAGTAAACTGGTTACCGTTGTACCCGGCGATTTTGTGCGTAACCTACCTATGGGTATACAAACAGCCAATGTTATTGAGGCCATGAAAAAAGGAACCGCCATAGTTGAACCCCACGGGCTGGTTATTGTAATGGAACCGCTGAGCGACAACCCTAACCTGTTTTTACGTACTCCTGATCAGGCTTATGCCATTTGCAAAGCAGTTGGCAGCCCATCATGCAAAATTTTGTATGATATGTACCATGTACAGCGCAACCAGGGCAATATTATACCTACGCTTGATTGGGTTTATGACGAAATTGGCTATTACCAGATAGGCGATAACCCTGGCCGTAAAGAACCCGGCACCGGCGAAGTAAACTATAAAAACATATTTAAACACATTTACAACAAGGGCTACAAAGGTGTAATGGGCATGGAACATGGCACAGCCGGTGAAGGGAAAGAAGGTGAGCTGGCCCTGATCAAGGCTTACCGCGAAGCAGATAGTTTTATGTAATCGATTACATAAACCAAACGCTGTCAACTATTAACGCGCACAGAAAATAAAATCACGTTATCAACAAAAAATAATGATGTGTTAACAAAATATTTACCTTAAGTATTTTGAATTAAATAATTTTAATGCATGTTTACAGCATAATACCAATTATAAACAACGCCGAAACAATTCGGCACAAATGGGGTTTACATTAAAAAAACAAAAGAACTTATCATGGCAACAGAAAAAGGAAGCGGTATTACCGCGTATTCAGTAAAAACAAAAACTAAGAATGTACCAATGATCGATCCGGTTATTGACGTTAAATCGGGCAGGTACATTGCAACCGGTAAAGATAGCGCTGGCAATAAGATGGCCGCCATTATGGGTAAAGCAACAGCTGAAGAACATATTAAAAAAGGCAATGCCAAAAAAGGCACTGGCTGGTCTTAATATCATACGTGCCCTGATTTAAGTTCTTGCCTTAGATCAGGGCATTTATTTACCCGTAAAATTCCTATCCCTTATCACGTGTTACCTTTGGTATGGATTTTAAAAAAACTTGCCAAAACTTCTTAGCGATTGAATTTTTTAACTACTCCTTAATTTTTAGGGATAATACGCACTGCAAAATGGGTTAAAACACCTATTTTACGGTATTCCTATTTGTTTTAATTTTATAGAACCTTATTAATTAAAACAGATAAACAATGGCAGTGCGTATACTTTGTATCAAAACCGATGTAAGGCTGCATGAAAACCCTTACATAGCTATTGACTCACTGGAGTGGGTAAATGAGCGCATCAACGTAAAAGGTGTTACCGAACGGGCAAAACTTTATGACTGGATAAAAGATGCTGACGGTGATGCTTATATTATTGATGAATACGGCAATAAAACCAGTCTGATCCCAGCCGTTTGCCCCGATGGTAATAAATACGTTAAAACCGTTGCTGACGAATCAGAACCGGATTATTTGCTTGCTTTGCCACAAAGCGCGTAAGCGGCAATCGGTTATCCCTTTGTAGTTCCCCATTTACTGTAAGGATTTACAGAAAGGGCTGAATTGTAATATCTTTTATCGTCGGTAACCTCCAATGTTATCCATTCGGGTAACTTAAAGGTTTCTGTTTCATGTTCCAGCTCAATTTCGGCCATGAGCAGTCCTTTGTTTTGACCTAAAAATTCGTCAACCTCCCAAATCTTGCCTTCAAAACTGATGTTATAACGAATTTTTTCCAGTTCAGATACGGCAAAATTATCAAGCAGCTCCACTCCTTCCGCGGCAGGAATGGTATACTCATACTCACTACGGCTTATGCCCTTGGTGGCCCCTTTAATAGTAATATAGCCATGTTCGGGAGTAACCCTTACTCTTATAGTTTTAGTATTATCACTTAAAATATAGCCCTGGCGGTAATGTTTACCTTCTGGTTTAGCCAACTGCTGCCATTTTTCATGATCTACCAAAAACTTACGCTCAATTTCAACTGCCATAGCTTATGCTTTAATAATAAACAGTTCAAATATACCTAACAGCTGTTTACCTGCACACAAAACTGTTATGCTATTTTTTAGCAGCTATTACAATTCCGGTTGCCCAGTTTTGTTTAACCAATACCAGATCTTTTCTTTCTTCTAAATCTGTTATCAGTTTAATAGCCTTTTCGGCATGCCCCTCAGGCCAGTTAGATTGGGGCAACATGTCGTCAATAATATATAAACCACCGGGTTTAAGCATGTTCAAGGCTTCGTTAAGCAGTAAATATTTGCCATGCCAGGTATCTGCAAAAATATAATCAAATTGTAAATGGCTGTTTTGCTCAAACCAGTCGGCTCCGTCTGTACAAACCAGTTGCAGGCGATTATCGGCACCTAAAAATTGTTGAGCGATAGCTAAAAAACGTTCATCATTATCAATTGAAACCAGCATTGAAGCCGCATCCATCCCATCCAGTATCCAGGAGGTTGATAAACCTGTTCCGGTACCCAGTTCCAAAAACCGGCCATCGGGTTTGGTTACAGCAAGGGTCTTAAGCAAGGAGCAGGTTAGTACGTCTGATGCCATAGTAAAACCTGAATCGGCAGTGGCTTTTTCTATTTCCTGATATGCCTTGGGATAGGCTTGTCTTATTTCCTGATTCATGAGTGATATTTGTAAGGTTATAATTGTTAAACATGACAATTATAGTGAATTTTATCATAATAATAAAAGAATTTATACCAAAAACCAAATTGGTATTTAGATTTTAATTTTTAATAAAAAGCCGCTTCAAATGTTGTTGAAACGGCTTTTTAAATAACGAGGGTTAAATTTTCTTCCTAAATATACTCAATCGGGATACCGAACTTTTGTGCAAACTTGCTGAAGATATCTCTTAACTTACGAGAATTGATCACCCTTAATGAGTTATCATTAGCTGAAAGCTCCCTTGTTTTGGTTTCAGCTTCCGAAACTTCTAAATTCGATATACACAACTTTTTTATATCCCGGTTAAACATGATTCCGGCATGCACGTGAGCTTCAATATAGGTAGTCTGGCCAACACCTGATGGTTGCAGGTCGGCGCCAAAATTTGCTCCATTTACTGCAATACTAAGCGCCCGAAGCATATTTTCAGACATATTAACAATAAGCCGGTAAGGATTATGGTAATTGGCCAGCATACCGGCTGTATTTGCCCGCGTCCCAAAATCAAAAGAATCGCTATGTATGAATGTACAGTTATGTTTCAAATTCTCTTTTAATACCGCGTAGGATTTACCCCACTGGCCAGCCGCCCCATGCCTGAGGCCGGCATAATTAAGCGCCGCGTATTTGGGCCGCGACATGGGCTCAAAAGTAATATTATTGCCTCCGGAGTAGCTACCCAAATTACTGATCCTGTTAACCATGTTTTGCATTCCCGACCTCATTCCCTTGTTTGAATAGTCAAACATTTTCTCTTCCGCTTCATCTCTCATAGCAATATAAGCCTGATTTACTCCGCTTTCACTAAACTTATTGTACAAGCCCTTACCACTTGGCATACGGTTAAAAAATTTGTACGCAGTAAAATTAAATGTAAGATCTGCCTCGCGAATACGCCTGATCATATTCTGACATACCCTGTCTGTTTGTGTTATCGGTACGCCCAATACCTGATGAATGCGGTTCATGGCAGCAAGTTCGTCTGAAAAATCAGTAGCGTTTATATTAGTTGAACTTAAAGAGGCTGTTTCGCTTGCGGCCAACCTTGCAAGTACCTCTTGTTTTTCTTTTGATGTCATGGGGTGTCAGTTTTTCACTTACACAAAAATGTACATTCATTAACCGCCCTACAATCCCCAAATACGGTGAGTTAACAGTATTAACTCATCCTAAAACTCGTCTATTTAAAAGACAAGTTTAAGCAACAACGGAACAACTATAACTCCAATGGTTATCAAAAAATAATTGCGATAAAGTTTACCCTGACTATCATTATATGTTTTTATCAACAATTGATAACGTTCATTATAAAATACCAGTAAATAATTGATGATTACAAAAGGTATAAAAAATGTAAGTGCTCCCGCTATAAAGGTATTTAACGCACGTTCTCTGAATAGATTGAAACTAAGCACAATCGGTACGTCGCCGCGGGTAATTATCCTGAGCAAAAATAAAAAAGTTAACAGGTTAATGCCCTGTAGTATCGACATAGGTATAATGGTAAATGCCTTCCAATTCCCCTCATCACCTTTCTTATTTTTTTCGGCGGCAATCGCGTCTACCCATATTTTATAATAGATGCTTAACATTTTCCTTTGGTTTTAATTATTATCTTTTTAATAAACCTCAGCGATACCAATAGGTTTTAACAAATTATGGAACAAATACATTAGTAGGTTAAAAAAGTAACAATCATGTTATTTTTACTTCAATTTGTCATATTGCCTGATAACTTTCCGTTGGTAAAGCAAAAAGCAATATTTTTGAGCGTTTAAAGCATTCGGTATGCTATTATTAAGCACGGTTTAAGTTAAGTCCAGTTTGTAAAAAAGTGTTAAATGATAGGTGTTTACTGCATGCTGCAACCCTAAATGTTTATATTAGCCCCTTTAGCTGCCTTATATTATATTAATGATATCAAGAAAATTTTTACTCGTAATTTCCCTGTTGTTTTCATTTGGTTTTGCTGCTTCGGCACAGCAAGATAGCATTCCATTAAGTACAGTTATTCAAAAAACCGCTAAGTTTCAAAGCAGTTACCCCATTGAAAAGGTTTACCTCCATTTAGATAAGCCCTACTATGCAGTAGGCGATACCATTTGGTTTAAAGCTTATTTAACGGTTGAAAAACACCAGCCATCGGGCTTAAGCGGTGTGGTTTATGTAGATATTATCAACAGCCAGGATTCTGTAATGGATAATTTGAGGCTGCCTGTCAGGAATGGTTTTGCCAATGGCAACATCACCCTCACCGGCGATACTTATAAACAAGGCAGCTATCGTATCAGGGCGTATACCAACTGGATGCGTAATTTTGATTCGGCGTATTTTTATGACCATACCATCAACGTGGGTAACGCCATTGATAAACAGGTTAATGCTTTCATAACCTATAAAAGCTCGGCTAAAAAAGGCACTGTTAAGGTTGATGCAGACATATTGTATAAAGACCCATCCAATAATCCCTACGCCAACAAAAGGGTAAACTGGCAATTAATGAAAAATGGAGACCCTATAAACAAGGGCAGCGGAAAAACCGATGACAAAGGGCATTTATTGGTTGATATACCAGAAAACGACCCGGCCAACATTACATCGGGCCTGCTGTTAACCGCGATTGATATGGGCGATAGAAAAACTGTTTCCAACTCATTCTCCCTGAAAGGAGCAGTAACAGGTTACGATGTGCAATTTTTTCCTGAAAGCGGACAGCTCACCAATGGTGTACGTACAAAGATCGCCTTCAAGGCCATCAATTCAAGAGGTTTAGGTGTTGATGTTACGGGCAACATTACTGATGACCAGGGCACCGTTATCGCTAATTTCACTACCGCGCATTTAGGTATGGGTATATTTGCGATATCACCTGAAGCTGGTAAAGTATATACCGCTAATGTTACCTTCCCCGACGGATCAAAGGCTACCTACAGGTTGCCACGTGTTCAGGCTATGGGAATAGGCATATCACTTTCAAGTCCCGATGCCGATAACCTGGCGGTTAAAGTATCGGCCAATGAGCTGTTTTTACAACGCAAACAAAACAAAAGTTTTTACCTGGTAGCCCAAAGCGGTGGTGTGGTTTATTACGCGGCCCAAACTGTAATGCAAAATTTGGTTTACACCGCTACTATCCCTAAAAGCAAATTCCCTACAGGTATTGTGCAATTTACGTTGTTTTCATCAGGCGGCTATGCACTGTGCGAACGTATCGCATTCATACAACATAATGATCAGCTAAACCTTACCTTAAAAACAGATAAGCCTTCATATACCACCAGGCAGAGCGTACATCTATCGGTACTGGCCAAAAACAATACCACTCCGGTAGTAGGCAGTTTTTCGGTAGCGGTGCTTGATGATACCAGCGTACCATCTAACGAGGATTCAGAATCAACCATTTTGAGCAACCTGCTCCTGACTTCTGATCTGAAAGGATACATCGAAAAACCTAATTATTACTTTAATAAGCCCGATCAGGAAAAACAGGACAATCTTGATATCCTGATGCTTACACAAGGATACCGTCGTTTTTCATACGAGGACATATTAGCTGATAAACTCCCTCAGATATTTGTTGCACCGGAAACAGGCATTGAAGTATCCGGAATTTTAAGAACCACCACCGGATTACCGGTGGGCAAGGCCAATATCCGTTTACGGGTACCAGACAAAAACTTTTCGGCCGAAACTACTACAGACCCTTCCGGAAATTTCAAATTCTCAAACGTGGTAGTTATGGATACCTCCAAGATATCCCTGAGCGCCCGTAATAATGTGAACAGCAAAAATCTGGTGATCAACGTAAACGGCGAGCTTTATCAGAAAATAGATAAAAACCCTAACGTGCCCGACGAAATTGTGAATATTGATAGCGCCATGCAGCCTTATCTTGAAAATGCGCGTAAGCAATATCAAAACTCACGTGTGTTGAAAGAAGTTGTCATCAAATCAACCAAGTTTGAGAAAAAACCGAGCCATAACGACTTCGGCACATTCTCAGGTCTGCCAGCTCAGGCCGATCATGAAATATCCGGCGACCAGCTGAAGGATTGTCCGCTGCTGATCAACTGCTTAAGCACTATGGCCTTTGGTTTAACCTTTGTAGATAACAACTTTTACATCACCCGCGATTATAACGCAGGCAAACGGGTGCCTGTACAAATATATGTAGGCAGCATGCCGGTTGATGTTAACTTCCTGGCCAGCATATCGGGCGCCGAAGTAGCATCTGTTGAGATATTTTTAACTGATGGTGTAAGCGGCATTAACCGCATGAACCAAACAAACGGCGTATTGGTTATTAATAAAAAGGTCATCAAAAAAGAAAAGATAACACTTGCGCAGTTGCAATCGCTTATTCCGAAGCAAAATGATATCACCTTTGGTATACAGGGATATAACAAAGCTAAGGAGTTTTATATGCCTAAGTATGATGTAACCAAGGCAAGCTCGCTTGGGGCCGATTTGCGTAACACCATTTACTGGAACCCTAAAATCATTACTGATAAAAACGGTGTGGCATCGTTCAGCTTTTTTAACAGTGATGCCCGCGGTTCATATCGTGCCGTTATTGAAGGCCTCGATGCCGATGGTAATTTAGGCCGTTATGTGCTGCATTATACAGTGAAGTAATATGTGCAAATAAGTAAGGATCTTTTTCCTTATATTTATTATACACATAAAACTTATCATCATGAATCCTTCCTTAATTAATTGGGCCGCAGTTATTGTGGCCGCGCTTTCCGCTTTTTTAGTGGGTGGCATCTGGTATTCGCCGGTATTGTTTGCCAATGCCTGGATAGCTGATAACAAGCTTAATACTGATGATCTAAAGGCATCCAGCAAACTACGCTCATTCGGGATGACGGGTATATTTTCCCTTATCATGGCGGCAAACCTGGCAGCCTTTTTAGCCGATAGCAAAACCGACCTCGCCTGGGGTACAACTGCCGGTTTTTTAGCTGGTATTTGGACCTTTAGCGCTATAGCTATCATGAGCTTGTTTGAGCTTAAAAGCTGGCGATTGATATTTATTAACGGTGGCTACAGCCTGGTATCATTAACACTAATGGGAGCCATTTTAGGAGCGTGGCGATAAAGGTTGAAAATCCATAAATCCTGAAGCTGTGATTTCATTGTTACAATTTCCCAAAATGACAAACAACTTACCATTTGGGTAAACAATGCATCCATATTTGAGTTCAAATTATATCAATAATTACAACTATGGCAACATTTGAAAAAACATTTACATTGGGTGGTGATTTTACCCTAAACCGCCTGGGTTTTGGAGCTATGCGTATTACCGGCAAGGGCATTTGGGGGCCGCCAAAAGATAAAGACGAGTGTATACGGGTGCTGAAACGCGCGGTTAAGCTTGGCGTTAATTTTATTGACACCGCAGATAGTTACGGCCCCAATGTATCTGAAGAACTTATTGCTGAAGCGCTTTACCCCTACCCGGCAGATTTGCTGATCGGCACCAAAGGCGGATTTCTGCGCAGCGGTCCCGATCAATGGCAAGTTGATGCCTCGCCTGAGCATTTAAAAGAAGCGCTTGAGGGTAGTCGTAAGCGGCTGAAACAGGACACCATTGACTTGTACCAATTGCACCGGATTGACCCGAATGTGCCCGCCGAAAAAACATTTGAGTTTTTACAAAAGGCGCAGCAGGAAGGCAAGATCAAACATATTGGCTTATCTGAAGTAAACGTAGAGCAAATTAAACAAGCCCGGGAGTTTTTTGAAGTGGTTTCGGTACAAAACATGTACAGCGTTGACAACCGCAAATGGGAAGCCGAATTACAATACACCAAAGAAAACAATATTGCCTTTATACCCTGGTATCCATTGGGCGGTGGTAATGTAAAAGGTGAGCAAATACTTCAAAAAGTTGCAGATAAACACAACGCCACTATACACCAAATCGCACTGAGCTGGTTGTTGCATTATGCGCCAAATATTTTGCTAATCCCAGGTACATCAAGTGTTGAACACCTGGAAGATAACATGAAGACCATAGATATTGAACTTACAGCTGCCGATATGCAGGAGCTGGAAGCGCTTAATCAGGCTTAAAAACTATCTGATTCAGTAAAAATAAAAGGATGCCCTACTGTAAAGACATCTTTTTATTTTTACGTTACACCGCTGCCACTTTAAAGGGCTTTACATCCACAGATTCCCAAACCCCTTGGGTAATATAGGGCTCGCTTTGTTTCCAGGCTTCCAATTCTTCTTCGGTTTCAAACTGCAATATCATGGTTGAACCTATCATATTCCCCTCATCATTTAATATAGCTCCTCCAATTATAAAGTTTCCGTTCGCTTTCATCGCTTTTGCACCATCTAAATGATGCGGGCGTATGTTCATTCGGCGCTGTAATGCTTCAGCATCAGTATAGTCGTATCCGGTAATCAGGTATTGTTTCATTTTTCAGTATTTAGTGTTTAAATCGTCAGCTATAAACCCGGTTTTCTGTTACAACTAACTATAAGTAAAACTATAAATTAAAAAACAGGCTATCCCGTAAAGATTTTTTTACAATTAAAAATAAATTTATAACTGTAAACTTGACAATTTTTGCAATATTTGTTTTTCCATAACAGTAAACCTGCAATGATGAAGTATAACCTACAACAGGAATTTTATAAACTTTACAATAAAGAGGCTGATAACGCCTATTTTTCTCCCGGCCGCGTAAACCTAATTGGCGAACATATTGATTATAACGGTGGCCTGGTTATGCCTTGCGCCATTACATTTGGTACTTATTTACTGGTATCGCCAAATGAAGATGGTGTTTTCCGTTTTAGCAGTTTAAATTTTGAGGATAAATACGAAGTGCCTTTACAACAGCACTATGAAAAAGACGGCAATGGCTGGTTTAACTTTCCTGTTGGTGTAATTGAACATTTTTTGAAAGACGGTCATGAGCTTAGTGGCCTGGATATGCTTTATTACGGCGATATCCCAATCAGTTCGGGCCTGTCCTCGTCAGCATCAATTGAGGTAGCTACCGCTTTTGCGCTGAACGATCTGTTTAATGCAGGTTACAGCAAACTTGATCTGGTTAAACTCTCCAAATCGGTCGAGAATAATTTTATAGGCGTAAACTCCGGCATTATGGATCAGTTTGCAGTTACCTTCGGCGAAAAAAACAAAGCCCTGATGCTCAATTGCGATACACTGGATTATCAGGCGGTTGACAGTAATTTAGGCGAGTACGTATTAGCCATCATCAATACCAACAAACCCCGCCAACTGGCCGAATCAAAATATAACGAACGAGTACAGGAATGCCAGGAAGCATTAACCGCGTTACAACAGGAATTGAAAATCAATCACCTTTGTGATATTGATGCCGCTACTTTTGAAAAACACCAGCACCTGATCACCAACCCGGTAGTATTAAAACGCGCCAAACACGTGGTTGAAGAAAATGACAGGGTAAAATTGGCGGCCGCAGCGCTGGCCGGTAATAACCTGGATGAATTTGGCCGTTTAATGTATGCCTCGCACAATTCTCTATGCCATCTTTATGAAGTAAGCGGCGCGGAGTTAGATGCCGTGGTAGAATACAGCAAAACCAATCCTAACGTTGCAGGTGCCCGTATGACTGGCGCAGGTTTTGGCGGATGCGCTATTGCCCTGGTTAAAGGCAATGCATTTGATGCCTACAGCGAGGCCGTAACCGAATACTACACTAACAAAATTGGCTATGCGCCATCTGTTTACAGCTCATTAATTGGCAATGGCGTTGGTTTACTAAGCGTAGCCGTAAATTAAACGCTTTTTGATACTTTTGCGCTTCTGAGTCCATGGTCTATAGTCCATGGACCATGGACTTACTGATATGCGCAAATTAAAATTAGATGAGCTGAACCGGGCCTCGGTTGATGAATTTAAATTACAGGATAAATTACCTGTTGCTGTGGTGCTTGATAATGTGCGCAGCATGCACAACATCGGCTCTATATTCCGCACCTCTGATGGTTTCGCGGTTGAGCAGATATGCCTTTGCGGAATAACCGCCCAGCCCCCTCATCGCGAGATTGAAAAAACCGCCCTCGGCGCTACCCAATCTGTTAACTGGACTTACTACGAAACCCCACTACAGGCCATTGAACAGCTTCGTAATGATGGCTATAAAATCATTGCCATTGAGCAGGCAGAAAACAGCACTATGCTCAATAAATTTACCCCATCCCCAAACGAAAAATACGCCTTAATATTCGGCAATGAAGTGAATGGGGTAAGTGATGAGGTAATGCAAAACATTGATACCTGCATCGAGATACCGCAATTTGGCACCAAACACTCGTTTAATATTGTAGTATCTGCAGGTATTGTACTTTGGGACTTTTTTGCTAAAATGGCTATTTAATCCTTTTTGATAATATAGAAAGACATCTCTTTCCTGATCACAAATCCCAACTTTTCGTACACCTTTATAGCTCTTTCATTATCAGCTTTTACGTGCAGAAAAGGTATTTGCCCGGCCGCCTTTATCCTGTTAACATGGAATAAAAGCAGTTTACTGGCATAACTCCTGCCCAGATAATCTGGATGGGTACAAACCGCGCTGATCTCGGCATACGGCAATGGATTCATACGCTGACCAGCCATAGCTACCAGTTTATCGCCGTCAAAAATCCCAAAGTAATGCCCGTAATCTATTGTTTTCTCAGCAAAAGGACCAGGATTCGTTAGTTGGGTTAAGGCAAGCATTTGCGGTACATGCTGTTCGTTCAACGGGATAAATTCCTGTTCTATCGGCTTAAGATCAATATCACCCTCATAAACCATTTGGAATACCTGTAATGACTGAGCAACCTGCCAGGGTGTCGGAATAACAATCTCATGCGGTGCTACAAACCCAAAATATCCACCAAATGGAATGGCTACATATAAAGCTTTAAAATTATCATCACTTATGGTTTCAGTACCTACAAAGGGCGACACCTGAGGTAACAGATATTTAGCTTTTTCATCACCATTTGCTAGCGCTTTGTTGCCAGATATTAAGGCATTCCAAACAGGGTTATCCAATATATGTTCCATGTATAAATCAATAGGGTGTTGTCTGGCAAAGCTATAAAAAATCTATTTTACAATATGCCGGGCTTGTCATCCCATTTTAATTTTATAGTTTTAAATTCGCTTTTTATATCCTTTATTAACCAATTACTATGAGCGTGCTTGCCAAAAAGTTCCTGATAAAACCTAATTCACGCTGGTTACTTTTTAACGCTCCGGCTAATTATCCTGATAGCTTAAGCCCGCTACCAGATAACGTAGAAATAACTTTTAACGCGGAAGGCGCTTTTAACGGCATCCAATTATTTGTTACCGATAGTGTGGCATTGGCGACTGATCTTCAAATCATTTCACCTTTATTGAAGGACGATACCATACTCTGGATCATCTACCCTAAGAAAAATTCAGGAATAAAAACCGATTTGGAAATGATGGGCAGCTGGGATGCCACTACCAAATACGGCTTGCGGCCGGTAGCTTCTGCCGCTGTTAACGAGGTATGGACAGCTCTGCGCTTTCGGCCAATAGACCAGGTTAAAGTTTCTGGCGGCAGAAACGAAGCAGTAAAAAGCAATGAATACAGCGCTTTTATTGATGTTGATAATAAAATTGTCACACTACCACCTGATGTAAAAATAGCTCTTGAACAACAGCCGGACGCGTTCGCCTGGTATCAGCAACTGGCCTACAGTCATAAAAAAGAGTATGTATTATGGATACTAACCGCCAAACAGGAAAAAAACCGTCAGGATCGTTTAGCTAAAATGGTGGCGATGTTGGTTAACAAAAAGAAAAATCCTTCGGATAAGTAATCGTCCCCAATGTCATCTCGAACGATAGTAAGAGATCTTATAATTCCAGTCATACAAGATTTCTCACTATCGTTCGAAATGACAGAGTATGAATAAGGAAAACTATAAAAGAAGACTTACGAAGTTTTAAAAACTTCGTAAGTCTGTTAAAAAGCTTATGCCAGGTTACGGCCCGCATTCACGATACCGTAAACCGTTCTGATCACCAGTTTATCATATATTTCAGCAAACTCGCTATCGGGGTTATTATTCAAGCGCTGTAAGGCATAATGCTGAATGATAACCAATGGCAATACAATTTTTTCACGTATAGCTATAGAGCGGCGCTCAACAGGGTATTCTTCCATCAGCACAGCACTTCCTGTCAAGTCAAGCAGCATCTCACGGGTAAGCTCAAATTCATTTTTAAGCATTTTCCAGAATGGACCAAACTTTTTGTCTTTTTCCATATAGGCTGTAACCCTGAAATCAGATTTAGACATCGACATGGCGCAGTTATCCAACATCGTTTTAAAGAAACCTGACGTTCTGTACAATTCTTTTATCTCTAACCAGTTGCCGGCATCCTTCATTTTTTTCAGCGAAGTTCCTACCCCGTAAAAACCCGGAATGTTTTGTTTCAGCTGGCTCCATGACGTAACAAAGCTAATAGCACGCAGATCCTCTAACTTTAAAGGTGCACCGGCATTCCGCTTAGTAGGGCGGCTGCTGATGTTGATACGCGACAATAATTTAAGCGGACTGAATTTTTCCAAATAATCTACAAACAAAGGATGCGCGCGCAGATCCATAAATAGCTTATAACTTTCGTCGGCCATTTGCGATATCAGCTCTTTATGCCTGTTATCCAGCAAATCATTATGATTTGGGTGCAGGGCAGATATGATCCCCGCGTTGATCAGCTGCTCCATGTTAAAGCGTGCAGTTTCAACCGAGCCATACTGTGAACTTACGGTTTGGCCTTGTATAGTTAACTGGATATGCTCATTAGCTATCTCATTACCCATTGAAGCGTAAAAACGGTGTGTTTTGCCACCACCACGTGCTGGAGGGCCTCCCCTGCCGTCAAAAAACGCCAGGCTTACGCCATACTTGCGTGCAATTGCGGTTAACTCAACTTTAGCTTTGTATATAGACCAGTTGGCCATCAGGTAGCCGCCATCTTTGGTACTGTCAGAAAAACCAAGCATAATGGTTTGCCTGTTACCGCGTTTTTTCAAATGTTCGGCATAGTATGGATGGGTGTAAAGCTGCTCCATGATCTCACCGGCACGCGTTAAATCGTTCACGGTTTCAAACAATGGCATAAAATCAACGCTCAGCGCATCTTTTTTCCAGCCGCTCCATAAAAACAGATCGATCAGCTGCAATATATCAGATGCCTGCTGGCAATTGCTGATAATAAACCGCTGACAAGCCTTTTCGCCATTGCTTTGCTGAATCTCCTGCATCAACCTGATGGTGTTCAGGGTATCTTTGGTCATGTCGTCGGCATCCTCAGGGCAATGGAAATCAGCTTCGTTAAAGCTTATCTGCTTTAATTTTTCTTCTTCTTCTAAACCATTGTATCCTTTAACAGTGCCGGTTTTAATATTTTTTAAGCTATAATCAAAAACGCTGCGCAAAACGCGGCTATCCTGCCTGATATCAAGTGTGGCAAAGTAACAGCCAAACAAACGAACCTTTTGGATCATGTTCTCAACCAGGTCAACAAATAAGCCTCCGTGATCACTAATGATAGTTTGTTTGATAGACAGTAGCAGATTCAATAATTCGCCCTGCAGATTTTTAGTATCCGGGTGTTCGTTCGCGTTTTTATAGATCAGCTTCTCGAGCTTGTTCATGGCCTTTTCAACCCCTCTGAAGGTGATGCGGCGTTTAAGCACCCTAAAATCGCGTAAATAACACCTGAATAAACGCTGCCTTAAAAAGCTGGCTACATCCTTAGTCGTCTGTGTAGTTACATTAGGGTTGCCGTCCCTGTCGCCTCCCGGCCAAAAACCAAGTTCCAGGGCCTGACCTGTAGTCGCGTCTATATCAAACTCTTCTTCAAGCTTGGATTGAATGCCTGATACGGCATGGTAAAATATATTCTCTAAAAACCACGACAGACTAACGGCTTCATCAACCGGTGTAGGCGAGGTTTTGTTAAAGAAAGGTGTTTTACCCAGTTGCTGTAATAATTCATCAATGCTATTGATATCATTAACCTTAACAGCCTCTATCAGGTCGGTCATGATACCTAACACCGTACCCGGATAAAACTGGGTAGGATGCGCGGTAAGTACCAGCCTTAACGAAAAATCTTTTAACTTTTCGCTGATCTTATTGCGGGTTTCATCACTTACGGCGGCTTGCTGTAACAGGCTTTGCAGGGTGCCCGAATCATCAAACTTCCCTAATTTATTGAAAGATGAATCTTCAATAGCATCAAACAATACCACCTGCCTTTCAATATATTGAATAAACCTAAACATACGGTTTATCTGCTCCTTGTGATCAATATCAGGTACGTACTTCTTAAAAAAAGTTTCGATGATATCATTAGGTGATGCTTGCATAGCAGCACCCTTTTCACAGTGCGAGCTAAAAAACGGCAGTAAAATACCGGTATCCTTTACCTGATAAAAAGGTAGTGTTTGAAATAAACTGTTATATAACTCAAACCGGGTTACAACCTCGTTATTAAAAGTTGTTTCGCGCTGACTGAGTTTTAAAGTTAATGACATAGTACTAATTAATTGGAGGTGAAAACTAATGAATACAGGCTCATATTCATTACCAGGGGGTGAATTTAATTATCTAAAATTAAATTTTAGCAAAAAATGGCTAATTAATAACGGAATAATGTTATTAATATCATATTTCCTAAAATAAGGCTTAAAGATTTAATTTTTGTAAATTTACAACTCCATTTTGGCCCAAAAAAAACATTTAATGAAAGCATCTGAAATTTAGCCAGAAAAAAGGATTTTTATAACTTGCCTACAATTGCCCAACAGCACTAAACCCAACAAACTATTTTGATGAATATTAACAACAGGGAAATAAAAAGCTTTTTTTACAGCCAGTATTTTTCTGACGGTTTGCGTATGTCTATAGGCATACTCATACCATCGTTAGTGTTAATGCAATTTAACCAGTTTGATCTGGGCCTTACCCTATCATTAGGCGCGCTTTGTATTTGCGTTATTGATAACCCCGGACCAGCCACCCACAAACGCAATTCAATGGCCGTGGGTAATTTGTGCCTTTTCCTGGTGGCAGTTATCACCGGTTTTGCCAGGCTCAATGTTTATACGCTGGGTTTAGAGATCACTCTTTTTTCGTTTGTGTTTTCCATGTTTACAGTTTATGGTAACCGGGCGGCATCAGTAGGAACATCCTCGTTGCTTATCATGATATTTATGATGGATAAGGCTTTGCCCGCAAGCGGTGTTGTTGGCTATAGTGCTACCATTTTGGCAGGAGGCGTATGGTACATGTTGTTCAGTCTTATATTTTTTGGTATCAGACCATACAGGGCCGCGCAGCAATCACTTGGTGAAAGCGTGGCAGATATTGCTAAATTTTTAAGGCTCAAAGCCGATTTTTATATTCCTGAAAAAGATATTGACGAAAGTTACCGCAAGCTGGTATCGCAGCAAATATATGTAAGCCAGCACCAGGATGCGGTACGCGAGTTGCTGTTTAAAAGCAGGTTGCTGGTAAAAGAATCAACCGCGGGCAGTCGTATACTGGTGCTTACCTTTGTTGACCTGGTTGATATGTATGAGCAAATTTTGGCCACCCATTATGACTACGACTACATACGCGAAAAATACAAAGATACCGGCATACTTAACGAGGTGGCACGCATCATCAACCATATGGCTGATGAAGTTGATGAAATAGCTTATATGGTATTATCCAATGCCCGCAGCAAACGCATTATCGATTTTAATTTGGAGCTGGAAAAACTGAAGTTAAAGATTGATGCTATTGATAAAAATAACCAGGAAACCAGCAACCTGGTATTAAAAAAAATACTGATCAACCTGCGCACACTGAGCGAAAGTATTAACAATATATATAACTATAACAAATCCAGGATCGCGCCTAAATCAACCGAATTACGCGGCGACGTGGAATATACTCAGTTTGTTACCCACCAGGATTACGCGCCGCATATTTTCTTTGATAACTTCACCTTGGGCTCGGGCACTTTTAAGCATGCTTTAAGGGTATCATTGGTATGTTTAATAGGCTTTATTACCGCCAAAACAGTATCCCTGGGGCATCATAGCTATTGGGTGTTGCTAACTATCATCGTTATACTAAAGCCGGGCTTCACCCTGTCTAAACAACGCAATTATCACAGGCTTATCGGCACCATATGCGGTGGTGTTATTGGTATACTCATACTTAATTTTATCCCTGATACTACAGCGCAGTTTGTTTTCCTGATCATATTTATGCTGGGCAGCTATAGCTTTTCAAGGTTAAATTATGTGGTTAGTGTAATTTTCACCACCCCTTATGTACTTATATTATTCAAGCTTTTAGGGGTAGGTTTACTGAATGTGGCACAGGAACGTATAATTGATACGCTGATAGGCTCGTCTATCGCCTTAATAGCCAGTTATGTATTATTTCCAACCTGGGAGTTTGAGATCATACAGCAAACCCTGCGGGATGTAATTGTGGCTAACATTAATTACCTGATCACTATTGCCGAAAGCCTCTCGGGCCGGATAACAGGCACAACCATGTATAAACTTGCCCGAAAAGATGTATACGTAAAATCTGCCAATTTATCTGCCGCCTTTGAAAGGATGACATCTGAACCTAAAAGCAAACAACGTAATGTGAAGGATGTACATAAATTTGTAGTGCTAAACCATATTTTATCATCATATATTGCCAATATAGCATCAGGGCTAATTAAAAGAGATATACAACAACCTCACTCCGATGCCCTCAAGCTGGTTAAAAAAAGCATAACGGTATTAAATGAAAGTAACAAAAAACTTCACGGCGATAATATTGAATTTAATATTGGCAAAGCTCCGGGGGTTACTGATAACGATAAACCCGAGCTATCGGCAGAAGATAGCTTGCTGAAAGAGCAGCTGGGATTTATTAATAAGATTAGCTACGATATTGCAAAAATTACAGACAATATCTTACAATAATTATTCTTCGATTATAATTAAACAGACTTGCATGTACTAAAGCTTAGCACTTTTGCACTCTTTACATTTTTACAGCATTTTTTATTACAGTGCCTTGAAACGTTGACATTGGAGCAGGTTTTAAGTTTTTTTGTGCCACCGTTATTAAGGCAAAACGAGTTGAAGAACAGTCCGCCGGCAACGGCTAATAAAGTAAATAGTTTCATAGTCAGCTTTATATGTATTATTATGACATCTAAATATTACTAAATGTTACATTTCTTTTTGCAAAAGTGATTTTAGCATATTTCAAGAACTAAAAATCTAAAAATCAAATATATAATCAACAAAAAAAGTCAGTGACCTCGCGTTACTGACTTTTTTAATTAACTATTAACTGACCAAATATTTTAACAAAAACTATCTGGTAATACAAACATAGTATGTATAGAAAAAAAAAGATATGTGAAAATCACCCATAATGTACGGTGGCATCATAGCAGTAAAATCAAAATGACTGATAGCGCAATAAGCCAGCACTTTATTATCAAATAAAAAATATGGTAACAAAAAACGGGCTGCTCTTTTGAGCAGCCCGTTTTTTTATTTAGAGCATTTTTATAATTATTTAGTACCCCACCAAACTGGTACATCCAATGCTATGTATTTAGCATCCGGGTTTGATTGAGACTCAATATCTGGTGTTGGTAACCTTTTAGGAATAGTAGTAGAGATAGCACCCGCAGAAGCTGGCCTGATAACCATTGCAGGGATACCTGTACGTCTAACATCGCTGTAGGCTTCAATCTGGCCAAACATAGCTTTCCATTTTTCAGTCATTATATTGGTTAAATTTGCAGCAGTATAATGAGTGGGTGGTACAACTGTAACTTTTGATAGATCTGGTTTTGTAACATAAACTATAGAACCTACAATACCGGCATTAAGGTCAGCAAGAGCAGTGGGATCACCGGCATTAAGCCTTATTTTAGCTTCAGCCGCAAGGAAACTCGCTTCATATGAAGTTACCAATGGATAGTTACTGGCTACATCAAAATATGATCCTATTACAGATGCATCAGCGTCTACTATTTCTTGCTTAATATCAGCTCCTGAGTATTCAGGTTTTTCGTGTGTGTCTATAGAAAAATAGAAAGGTAATCTTGGATCGTTATTTTGTTTTAAGGCATCTACAAAAACACTGTTAGCAACCATATTACCGGCACGCTGGTTTTGATAAGCGCCCCATTGGTTCTGAGCATTACTCACTGCAGGGTGAGGGTTTACTAAATTATCATCTGCACTGGTTATGCCTTTAGCCAAATATGTTAATACATTGGCGGCAGATTGCGGATCTTTAAGGCTAACTCGGTTTGCATATCTGGCTTTTAAGGTCCAGGCGGCTTTTGTCCATTTAGCTACATCACCACCATAATAAAGGTCGTCGCCGGCAGGGACTTCAACGTTAGCAGTTTGTGCTTTAGCGAAATTCGCAATACCCTGATCTAATAAAGATTGGATAGAAGCTATAACCTGTTGTTGTGTATCATAAGGAGCAACAAACACACCTTTTTGGCCACCAAAAGCCTGAGAATATGGAACATCTCCCCATAAATCGGTTGTTATACCTAAATTAATAGCCATAATAACTTGCGCAATACCGGCATAATAAGGATCAGTTGCCTGATATTTATCAATCATGATCTTGGCATTTTGCATGGTACCGGCGTATAAACCAACCCAATGGTTATTGTAATCACTGGTTTGCAGGTTATAGTTTTGCAAAGCCTGGTATTGACCAGTTGCACCCGCCATTTGTTCGCACAGAATAGATGAAACACGGGCCAAATCACCTTCGGTATTTTGAATAGTATTAACCTCAAGTGCGGTTAATAATACAGCAGGCGTCACATTTAACGGATCATTAGGGCTCGTATACAGCACATCTCCTTTTTTACAAGCGCTTACCAAAACAAGAGCAAGCATCGCAAAATATTTTTTATTTTTCATTTTAATAATGTTTAAAAGATTAAAAACCAACTTTAACAGAAACTGATCCTGATTTTGTACCTGGGTTATTGTAATAATCATAACCTGTAGCATTTGCCGATGCACCAGTTAAACCGGTTTCAGGGTCAACACCTTTGTAAGGAGTAGATAGGAAAATGTTCCTTAGCGCTAAACCAAACTCAACGTACTGAACAGGTGTTTTAGGATTGTTTTTAGCCAGATTTAATCTGTATGCAAAATTAACAGATCTTAACCTGATCCATGAACCTGACTGCATAGATAACTCGTTGGTTTGACCGCCACCACCAAGGTAGTTGGTAATATAAGAAGTTCCAGAAATTTCTTTGGTATTTGGCTGACCTGCATTTGGTCCGCTGGCTACAACACCAGGAATAACATAGGTTCTGTTCCTGTCTTCAGATTCGATTGATTTACCTCTGAAGTTCAGGTTCTGCCATGTACCGTTCCATAAAGTTCCGCCTTTTCTGAAATCCCAAAGGAATGAGAAAGAGAACGCTTTATAAGTAAACTCGTTAGTTATGTTCCCTAACCAGGTAGGGTTTGGATTACCCAACTGGCTTTGTTCAGTAGCAATAAGTGGTAAGCCGGTATCAGGGCTTATCAGTACACTACCTTTACTATCTCTCTGGAAGGCATAACCATATAATGCGCCGAATGGCTTGCCTACAATAGCAAATGATTGTGGTTGTGAGAAGAAGTTACCCACGGCAAACTCGGTTACACCCGGAGCCAGTTTTTGAACAACGTTGTTGTTTTTTGACCAGTTAGCGGTAACATCCCACCTGAAATTTTCTGTTTTAACAGGAGTACCGGTTACACCGATCTCAATACCTCTGTTTCTGATCTGTGCAATATTGTGGAAAAAGTATTGGAAGCCAGAAGTTGGGGCAACAGGCTGAGAAATTAACAGGTCATGAGAAGTTTGTTGATATAAAGTTGCATCAAAACCTAAACGGTTATCAAAAAACTTCATTTCCAAACCAGCCTCAAGGCCCTGGTTTCTTTCCGGTTTTAAAAACTCTGAAGGTACTGTAGCAGAAATCGCATAACCATTATGATTAACACCATCAGCATCCGGATAAGGGAAACTTAAACCATTGGTGAAACCATCGGCAATTGTTGGAACTGTGAAGTATGTTTTAGTTCTATAAACACCCGGAGAGATACCTACATTTGAATAAGCAAATCTTATTTTTCCGTAGCTGATTGTTTTTTGATCTTTTAGCAAACTTGAGAATACATAAGATATATCTGCTTTAGGATAAAAGAAACCTTTTGAATCCGGACCAAATGTTGTTGACCATTCATTTCTACCGGTTAAAGTCAAGAATATTTGGCTTCTGTAATCTAAGGTAACATCAGCTAACACCGCTTTGCTGTTCTGATATGATGCATCATTGCTAACATAAAGCTCAGCAGCATTACTAAAGTTGTAAAAGTTGGGAATTGATAAAACCCTGCCACGCTCAAAAGAGCTTGTAGATTGTGAATAGTTATAGTTAGCACCTACTAAACCGCTTAAGGTAAAGTATTTATTGGCACCAAATGATTTGTTGAACTTCAATAATAAATCAGAGTATAAGCTACGGAAATCAACATTTATCCTGTTAACCTGACCTGTACCGTCTGCTGCATCATTTCCTACAGATGAAACTGCATAATCTTTTTCATCTGATGTGTGATATGAGTCTACACCTACTTTAAATGATAAGGTAAATATTTTGCTCAGTTTGGCATCTACATATCCATTGCCTACCAACCTGTTATTTTCTTCGGTAAAAGGGTTATAACGTGCAGAGAAGAATGGGTTATCATATGATCCAAAATAAGTGTTTTGGGTACCATCCTTATTGATGTAATTCCTGCCATCAAATTCAACCGGCATTCTTAATAATGCAAGCATCACACCTGACAAATCTGAACCGCCCGAAGGAGATTCGCTATTAGTATTGGTGTAGTTCATGGTTCCACCTACAGTAATATAGTCGTTTAGTTTGCTATCGGCAGTTAAACGCACATTATACCTGTTTAAAAAAGATGAAGGAATAATACCTTTGATATTAGAGCTTCCTACAGCCATCCTAAAGGTAGTTTTATCATTACCACCGTTAATTGCAACGTTATTGGTAAGTGTAGAACCTGTTTTAAAGAAATTACCTACGTTATCAAACGTTGGGATTTTATTAGCAATCAGATCCTGCCCAAAACTGTTAGCTGTTCCGCTTGAAAACACACCGCCTGAACCCTGACCATAACGGTTTTGTAACTTAGGCAATTTGCTAACCTTATCAAATTGAGCACTGCTGTTAAATGTTACACCTATGCCATTTTTTGATTTTCCCCTTTTAGTAGTGTAAATTATAGCTCCGTTACCTGCAGATTGTCCGTACAAAGCCGCAGCTGCCGGGCCTTTAAGGATACTTACCGATTCAATATCATCTGGGTTTATATCAATGGCCCTATTTGAAAGCTGTGCACCAGCCAACCTGTTGTCGTAAGGGTTATCACCTGCGTTAACATAATTTACATCATTGTTAATCGGCACACCGTCAACGACGATAAGCGGTTGATTGTCTCCTTGGAATGTTGCAGGGCCACGTAAAATAACTTTTGATGAAGCACCCGGGGTACCGCTTGATGAAACTACCGATACACCTGTTGCTTTTGCAGCCAAACCTTCAACTATGTTAGACTCACCAGATTTAACCAGGTCGTCGCCCTTCACAGTAGATACAGAGTAACCTATAGACCGCTCACTTTTCTTAACGCCTAACGCGGTTACAACTACCTCATTCAGTTGTTGGTTGCTTTGCACCAGCACTACGTTTATCTCTTTTCTATCGCCAACTACAACTTCCTGCGGGGCGTATACGATAAATGAAAATACCAATGTTGAGCCCGCAGGCACACTAAGTGAGTATTTACCATTTGTATTGGTTTGGGTACCAACTTGTGTACCTTTTATTTTTACAGTTACACCAGGCATAGGTAAACCATCTTCCTTAGCGGTTACTGTACCGGTAACGGTTCTGTTTTGCGCATAGGCCGTAGTGACCATGCATAAACAAATCATGAAAATTTTGAGTAATTTTTGTTTCATGCTTTTTAAATTAATTATTAAATATGTATTATTATTTTATGCTTTTAAATTTAATAAGAATTTAAATGCCAGACAAGGATTTGGGCATTTAATTGATTGTAGTACTGTTAAATACAGTTTAGCGAAGGTTTAAACCATTAATTAATCATCTTACCCCATCCTTAAAAAAACCTTCACCATCAAAACTACAAAGAACAAACAGATATCTTATTAGCTAAAAAAATTTCAATCCCAGTTGTCAAATAGCCTGTACAACTTATTAAAATGATCAGACCTATCAACTGAAGGGGAGCCAATTGATATTCTGGTATTTACATGCATTTTGGTTATGCCTGTATAATAAAATGAATATTAAATTTAAGTAGGGTTTGTTACCATATATATGTGTTTATCGTTAATCAATAGCGGCTAAAGTTAAAGCCTACTTTACTTATACAAAACACAATAATAACATATGAGATTATAGCCCAATGTGCGAGAATCACCATTTTCACAATTTTCACACATTAGTTTCACAAGTTTTTGGGATCACTTGTGGCATTGCTTTTTTAGCTCTGAAGAATAAAATACAGGCAAACTAAGCTATCTGCCTGTATTTCAAAGGAGTAATCTTATAGTGATTTTTAAATAACCTGATAAAAGAGCTTGGGCACTCAAAACCAATTAAGTTTACAACTTCGTTAATTGGATATGAAGTGTTCCTCAATAAAAGTTGGGCCCTTCTTAAACGCAGTTGTATTAAAAACTGATGCGGTGTTAAATTAAATGCCTGTTTAAACGTACGAAGCAAATGATTCACAGAAAGACAGGAATGTTCTGCCAGATCTTCCAGGCTTATATTTTGATTATAATTACTATAAAGGTATTCTTTAGCCAGGTTAAGCCTTCGCAATATCTCCATTTTAGTATTTTGATTTAAAAAATGGAGCCTGTCAGCTTTGTTAATTATCTCTTCATCATAAATATTGAAGTAATTAACCAGGCAGTGATGCAAGTATTCGTTAATCAGTAATTCATCCTCTAATCCACTATCCAAATATTGCTTAAGGTGATATACATTGTACATCAGATCGCCGCTGAGTGGATAAATAGTTTCATCAAATTCAAACAAGTGTTTTGTCTTAAAGGCGCTCCGGCCCAGCAAGTGGCTGCCACTAAAAGACCAGCTATCTTTTAAATCATTTAAAAACTGCTCATCAAAATGAATACTAAATGATTGTACCGGAATATCTGAATCGGTATCAGTTGAAAACTGTGTACCTCTGTTGAGTATTAAAAACGAGTCGGGATATATAGATAAATTTCTTCGGCCGATATCATAGCGTTCATTACCGGCAAAAACAAAGCGCAGGCTAAAGTCTGAACTATATTGCAGATTCTGACCCTGACTGCTTGTACGGCTGTATATTTTATTATTATTTCTTAAAGTTTTTGAATAATCCATAACATAAAATTTATTATTCCCTGTGTTTTATTTGTTCGGCAACACCCTATTACCTTCAGACACCTGACTACCATTATAGACAGTTGACCATATAAGATGGCAGCTATTCATATGGCTTAATTTTTAAAACATTATTATCATCAATAAACAGAATTACTTCTCCGTTTCACGATGCAATAGTTATTTAAAAACTGCAGGATAAGCTCTCTTAATTATTGAGATGATAATTAATGCGAGTTACAGTAGCCGATCAGTTAAAACTTCCGTACATATCAAAGATAGGCTTAACTAATGAGTAACCTATCCCCCTATTTGGGGGATTTTATGTAGTCAAAGTGTATTAAGCTTCATTTTGCACCATCATATACAAGAAACTAATTATCAACCTATTAAAACCAGATACTAACAATAACCGAACCTGCTTTTTATACTTTGATCAAATTTCAAGTAATGCTAAGTATCTCTCTAAAAATAATTTACGATAACTTATTACCAAAGGTAACAGGACTACAAATTTTAAAATTGTATAAATCGGAACAGTTGTACGTTTCCCGGAGTATTTTAGATCAGTTTATTTTGCTTTGCCATTTTTATGGCATCGGCACGTGAATTAACATCAAGCTTGTTATATATATTTTTGATATGGCTGCGCACTGTTTCAAGGTCGATAAACAACTCCTTAGCTATCTGACTCCGGCTTTTCCCCTCACCTATTAATTCCAGGATCTGGGTTTCGCGTTTGGACAAGGGCGACTCCTGATTCTTTTGAAACGAGCGTATAACCAGCTTGGCTATATTGATGCTCATGGGCCCTCCACCCTCTTTTACTTCTTTAATTGATTCAATTATTTTAGCCGAAGGTGTATTCTTAGTCAAATAGCCTGATGCTCCATTCGCCAATGCGTTAAATATCAATTTTTCTGATTCGTAAACAGTTAGTATCAATATATAACACTGAGGCAATAGCTTTTTTAATTTGGGTATAGCATCAATGCCATTAGTACCCGGCAATTCAATATCCAGCAATATAACCTCCGGATGATCGACTGCTATTTTTTTAACAGCTTCATCAAATGAACAATAGGTGCTCACCACATCATAGCCTTCTGTGGCACCAATTAAATAGGCATAACCATTCCTTATAGTATCATCATCCTCAATAATGCTTATTTTTATGTTACGATTCATAGCTCTTATATAATTAAGCGGCAACGTTTTTCCTGAACCTTAATTCAACAGCCGTTCCCTTTCCCTCTTCCGAAACAATAACGAGTTCGGCATTTATCCGTTTTGCCCTGGCTTTAATATTATTTAATCCGTGCCCTTTGGTTATAGTATCCATACTAAACCCTTTACCATCATCGGTAAGGCGCAAATTTATCTCATATTTATCAAAGTAGGCCCATTGTAATACAACACGTTTAGCATCAGCATGTTTAAGTACATTGTTTAGCAGCTCTTTATATATCATGGTAATATTGCGGCTATACTCCATTGGCAGCTTAATTTGCTGCAGGCTCTCCTCTATCCCTTCAAATATAAAATCGGTTGGTACATCCTGAAAAAGCTCAATGCCTATACCTTTAATATGCATCAGGGTTTCGTATAAATTATCGCTTTTGGGGTCAAGCGCCCATAAAATATCTTTGGTGCCATTATAAAGCGCGGCCGCATTCTGCTTGATCTGATCAACCAAAGTAAGCTGATCTGTTTGGTGATGCTCAATTTTGGCATTTAAAATTTCGGAGAGGATAGATATGCGCGTTAATTTATTACCCAGGTCATCATGAAAATCTTCGGCGGTTTGTTGCCTTATTTTAATTTTCTCTTCCTGCTTCATAGCTTCAATTACCTGCTGGCGCTGTATTTTGCTATGATGCCATATATTCTGCAATCCAAAACCTATTAAAACAAAAAACAACACTGCCGATATTTGAAAAGTTAGTGTTTGATAAAACGGAGGCACAATTTCAAAGCTAAAATTAGCCGTGTTTGCAGATATTTTTCCTTCGGGACTGATAGCTTTTACCTTGAAAGTGTATTTGCCGGGAGGCAGCATAGGATAATCGACTACATTATTTTTTACCGGCGCGCAAAATGCGCTGTCCAGCCCGACCAGTTTATACCGGTATGACACCCCTTCCGGATTTTTTAAATATACTCCGGTAAATGAAATGGCTAAATGGTTTTGCCTGTAACTGAGTTCCGAATTATTGTTTAAGTAAGTATAATTGGTATCGGTGTTTCTGCCAACGTGGGGCATAAGCTTAACATTTTCAATCAGGATGTGGGGTGGCGATAAGGGCTGGGCCTTTACACGTGTATTATAAACCATGACCGATTTGGTGGTGCCAACCCAAATTTGATGATCTCTATAAATTATAGCGTTTTGGTTGGTTTCAAAAACAGGCTCTTTGGTGCCGGTATTATCAATTACTAAAAATTGCTGTTTAACGGGGTCATACTGCATGCGGCTAACCCCGCGGCCTGTACCTATCCAAATTTTACCCAGGTCATCGGCCATGATGCTGTAAACAGCATTGGCCTTGAGGCCATCATTCACAGTATATGCCTTTAAATGACCGCTCTTGATATCCCAGGTGAACATACCACTATCATCGGTACCAATAAGCATCTGATCTTTATACCGGAACATGCAAAGTATGGCTGAGTTTTTAAGCAGTTTCTGGTTAGAGAAAGTATTCACTATTTTTTTATTCACCGCCAGCACAATACCATTTTGCGTACCGATAAACACCGAGTCGCGGCCGGTTGCTACCAGCGATGCCGAGAAATCTGTACTTTTTTCTAAATGCTTTAGCTGGCCGCTTTCATAATAATAGCATCCCATTGAAGTAGCCATCCATATTATCCCATCACTATTAGCTGTAATACAATGAAAGGCTAAGTCCTCGCTGCCTTTTACCTGCCTGAAACCCTTTTGATCATATTGCCATAAACCAGTCTGATCTGTACCAATCCAGGTAGTTTTATTTTTGTCGGTATATAAACATTGTACCCCTTTTAAATATTTCGGTTTAACAGGCGTAGCTACCTCAGTTAATTTTTGCCCGTCATACCTGAGCAGGCCACCACCATCAATGCCTAATAAAACATGGTTATTCCAATCTGTTGTAATAGCCATAGCAATTTTTGAGTTGGACAAACCTTGCGATATATCAAAGGTTACATATCCGTTACCCTCGCACCGGTACACGCCGTTACCTCCGCTTGCCAGCCACAAATTATGATCAGCATCGCAGTATATATCTTCTATTGAGTTATCACTTAATCCTTTTGCCGAATTATAGTGTATCACCTCGCTTTCATTAGGTATACAATAGGCGCCATTATCTGTACCTACCCATAAGGCTTTATAATTATCCTGCTCCAGGCTAAGCATTTGCCCCTTTATGGTTGCCGTTTGTTTAGGTGCAAAAGGCTGAAGTTGATTATTGCTATCAATGTAAAACAAACCGTCCCACGCCAAAATGAATATTCTTTGGCTGTCAAACTTGTCGAACAAAATTTTCCGGACCGGCACCGATCCATACCGGGTATCAAATGCTGTAGAAAAGGTCCATTTATTACCGGTTAAGCTATACAAGCCTTTTTGATAAACGGCTACATATAATTTACCCTTGTTTACTGTTAAAGCGGTAACCTTAAACCCGTTCAAGGGCGAGGTTTGGACCATTTTATCACCGCTGATCCTGAACAGATCGCCTGCCATAATTACCCATATGGTTCCATTACCATCCTGAGCAATATTGGTAACCATATTGTTTTTTTGCTCCGTATCAGCTACTATAGTTTTAATCTTATTGTTGTCAAGTACGGCCAATCCGTTTAGCGTACCAAACCATGTACGGCCTGCTTTATCAACAAAAACAGTTTTTACAAAGTTACTCGGGAGTCCATCCTGCCTGTTATAACTTACAAAATCTTTCCCGTCAAAACGGCAAACACCTCCCAAAGTAGCAATCCAAAGGCGGTGTTCATTATCCATAAATAACTTATTCACCTGCGATTGTATCAACCCATTCTCAATATCATAGTGGGCAAAGGTGTATTTCTGGGCCAGCACCAATCTTCCCTGCAATAAACAAAGGAATATCGCGCACACAAATACCCTTGTTATATATATAAACCGCTTATTCAATTACACACAAATTAATAGCCCTAAGTATCAACACAATTAAATTCAAATTAAAGCTAAATAAAATAAAAAAAATCCCCCTTTTGGGGTGATTCGATATTACGAGGGCAACCTGTCTGGCTGCCCCATTCAGTTAATTGATTAATAAGATCAGTTTTTAAATTCTTTTTTAGCTGTTACCCGTTCATTATTAACCGGTGCTTCTATATCATCAAACATCTTATAAACCTGTGCAATTTTCCATTGTTCATTATCGTCTTTTTCAACTATCAGGTAGTTATGCTGAATAGTATCATGATAACTGAAATCGACCCGGGCTATTACTAAGGCATCACTCTTGGCAAGTACCTGGTAATCTGACTCACAGTTTTGTTTAGTGCCCGAATTGTTCCTCAGGCTCTCCACCAGGCTTGATTTATCTTGTTTGATAACTTTATTACCACGTGGTATGTTTAAGCTGGAGTTATCGTCCATTATATTTTTAAGTTTTTTATAATCGGAGTTTACGTGGCTATCAATAAAATCATTGATCACCACTTTATAATCCCCATCAGATTTTGGCCCGGTATAGGCATAGGTAGCTGTGGCAGATAATAAACTTATTATGCAAACCACCAGGAGTTTCTTATTCATGTGATATTTTTTTATCAAATGTCACTACGGTTATAAAATAAAAATATGTGTATAACACCTTAAAAATATGCGTATAACACCAATTAATATGGTATAATTTATTGGGCATTAACTTTTGCAAACTCGTTTTACGCCTCTCGTAACATTACCTTTACCTGACCACCAATTTCAATTTGCTGACAAACAATTGACGCTTGCCATAACTTTTATAATGAACTTGGATATCTTATTTAAACACTATGGAAAAACGTGAATTAGGTAAATCCGGCTTAAAAACCGCCCCACTGGTTTTTGGAGGTAATGTATTTGGCTGGACCGTTAAAGGCAATGATAATGCCGTTTTATTGGATGCATTTTTAGATGCCGGATTTAATACGGTTGATACTGCCGATGTTTACTCGGCATGGGTTCCGGGCAATAAAGGTGGAGATTCTGAAACTGAAATTGGCAAATGGCTTAAACAAGGCGGCAAACGCGATAAGGTAATTATTGCCACCAAAGTAGGTGCCGAACTTGGCCCCGATAAGAAAGGGCTTAAAAAGGATTACATCATTAAAGCCGCTGAAGATTCGTTAAGCAGGCTGCAAACAGATTATATTGACCTGTACCAATCGCATTATGATGATGCCGCTACCCCGGTTGAGGAAACCTTGAGCGCCTACGATCAATTGATTAAAGATGGTAAGGTGCGGGCCATTGGCGCATCTAATTTTTCGGTAGAGCGCTTGCACGAGTCACTTAAAGCAAGCCGCGAAAAGGGATTGGCTGCTTACCAAACCCTGCAGCCTGAATATAATTTATTTGACCGCCAGCAATACGAAACTGTTTTTGAGCCTTTTATCAGGGAGCAGAACATTGGTGTTATCAGCTACTTTTCGTTGGCAAGCGGCTTTTTGAGCGGCAAATATCGCTCGTTAGATGATCTGGAGGGACGCAGCAGGGCTGGTTTGGTTAAAAAATATTTAACAGAAAGGGGATTCAATATATTAAAAGCCTTGGATGAGGTAGCTGCTCAATACAACTCAAAGCCCGCAGTTATAGCTTTAGCATGGTTAATTGCAAGGCCCGGCATAACCGCGCCTATAGTAAGTGCTACCTCCTTAGCTCAGCTTCATGAACTTACGCAAGCAGCATCCCTTCAATTAAGCACTGAAGCTATTGAAACGCTTAATACAGCAAGCGCATACTAAATAAAACATTTTTTAATGGTACTATTCAATTATCCTTAAATAGTACCATTAAAAAATAAAATAGTACCATTATAAGTGGTAGTTTGGTGTGTAAATTTGTTTCATGATACAAAACATACCACTATATGATATCTGCTCCCTATCTGATATAGATCAGGACGATATACTTATAAGCCGTTTTGCGCCATACCTGGATACCCATAAAAACCTGCTGACCACCCACCGCCATTCATTTTACCATGTGGTGTTATTTACAGAGGCTGGCGGCACACACACTATCGATTTTGAAAACTTTGAAGCCAGGCCTGGTCAAATTTATTTTATGACACCCGGCCAGGTACATTCCTGGAGTTTCAGTGGTCATACAGACGGCTATATCATCAATTTTTCAACTTCATTTTTACAATCATTTTTGTTGCAGCAGGGATACCTTGATAACTTTTCATTTTTCAGCGGTAACCTGGCCGACGCGGTGATCAACTTACCTGATGAAACTTATAAGACTGTTAAAGCTTTATTTGAAACTATTATAGCCGAGTATGAAGCGCCCTCTGCATCAGCCAGCGATATGGTTAGGCTTTTAATGCTACAGATATTTATCAAGGTTAACAGGCTTTGCATAAACCCGGTTTCGGGAGGTAATTCATCGTACAACCAAACGCTGCTCAAGAGTTTTAAAAACTTAATAGAGCATCATTACAGCGATATCAAGTTACCTAAAGATTATGCAGCCATGCTGTATATTACCCCTAATCATCTTAACGCGGTTTGCAAAGATATTATGGGTATATCTGCTGGCGAAATGATCAGGAACAGGGTATTGCTGGAAGCCAAACGTATGCTTACCAACCCTAAGCTAAGTATCAATGAGATATCACTCAAATTAAATTTTAGCGACAACTCTTATTTCACCAAGTTTTTTAAAAAGCTGGAAGAAACCACTCCCGAAGAATTCAGAAAAAAATTAATATACGATCATGGAAAATAAACAATACAAATTAGCCGCCTGGCCCGCCATTGTACACGCTAAATGCCCGCGTTGCAGGCGTGGTAAACTCTTTGCCAACGGCATGTACGGCTTTAAAGGCCAGGTAATGAATACCACCTGTTCACATTGCGGTTTGGTGTTTGAACGGGAACCCGGTTATTTTTATGTGGCCATGTTTGTGAGCTATGCGTTTAACGTAGCCGAAATGGTAACCATTGCCGTTGCAATCAGCGTGTTAACCGGCAGCAGAAACCCGTGGTTGTATGTTTCCATAATATTAGGAGTAGCGGTAATACTATCGCCCTTCAACTTCAGATATTCAAGGGTAATATTGTTGCACTGGCTTACCCCGGGCCTTCACTATCACCCTGAGCTGAGCCAGGACAAAATTGACTGATCTTTTTGTTTCTTTTTGATGATGATGATGGACGTTTGCGGCGTAAAAACCGCAAGCGTTTTTTTATGCACATTAAACCTTAATTAACGCTTTCGGTCATAATTATATAAAGCTTAAAGTTTATAACATTAATTTTTTGACCTATGAAAACCAAATTGATCACCATAAAAAAAGACCTGTATAATGTATTTGTAATGGGCAATGCCGATGACAGGCAACTGGCCCGCGTGTACATTTTGTTAGCCATACCCATGTTTGCCTTGCTATTCTCATTCGGGCATTTTCCATTGTATAAATGACTATATTAAAAAAACTTACGGGACTTAGCCCCGTAAGTTTTACATCCCCTAAAAACAAGACAGCCATTACATTGCTGTAATGACTGCTTGCCAACTGATCCCTAACTAATTAAACTAAACAAAATTCTTATTCACAATTCTGCCCAATTTGGTACAGCTATTACAACTACCAGATGTGGCTTTTTAAACCGGCAATTATATTGCATTGTTTATCTGTCCACCTTCTGCCTTTTAAAAAGTTTTTATAATTAAAGCTGGTTATGATGTAAGGGGTATTATTCTGTTTATCTGTTTTTACCGAACTATCTAACCGGCTACTATGGCTATGCTTTGAACCTGATGGAACTTGATTGAGCTCTTTTTCGCGATCGGTAGTAAACAGGTTTGCGCAGGCAATTAACAAGAGCGATACGAAAACAAAAATTAAAAAGTGATAAAAGAGTTTCATGGTATTGCTTAAAAATATAACAGGTAACGGATTAAATATTGACTCAAAGTTAAGCCTTGCTAAAACGAAATACATGAGGGATAGCACCCATTAGCATACGTAATTTTACGCATTCTATATGTACACATTCGTATATCTCTATTGACACCGGGTTACCTTATATCGGTCTTTATCGCTCAATCATCTATTTTTATTACTTTTGCCCACGCTATGGAAACTTCATTACACAATCAATTCGACAGTATAATTTTTGACCTTGACGGCACCCTTTGGGATAGCACTGCCAATGTGGCCCTGGCCTGGCAGGCAGCAATTGCACAGGTTGATTATATTGATGAGGAAATGACCGTAGAACGTGTAAGATCAATTACCGGCATGACCTATGATGCCATTTTTGATAAGCTATTCCCAAACCTTGATACTCAGCAACGCAAAGAAGTACAAACTCTTTGCGGCATAAGCGAACTGGAAATATTGCATAGTAAAGGCGGTGAACTTTACCCTAAACTGGGCGAAACCCTAAAGCAGTTGGGAACTAAGTATAAACTGTATATAGTGAGCAATTGCCAAAGTGGTTATATCGAGTTGTTTTTGGATTTGAATGATATGCATACGCACTTTTTGGCGCATCAATGTTTTGGCACCAAAGGTAAACCCAAAGCCGATAACATTAAGGATATTGTAAACGACCACCAACTTAAAGCCCCGGTTTATGTGGGCGATACTATGGGCGATTATAACGCGGCTACAGAAGCCGGTGTACCTTTCATTTTTGCCAGCTATGGTTTCGGATCCGTGCCCAATGGCATGGTAGCTACTGTTAACAGCTTTAGCCAGCTTACCGAAATTTTATAACCTGCTGCGGTTTTTTACCCAATTGCTCGTTTCCACATTTTCTGTTGAGGCGGTTATTACTTTTGTTTGGCTGAGTAATTTTTCCATGATAATGGCAGCAACTTTGGCTTCGTTATCGTCATAGGCTTGCAGTACATCAGGAGTAAAATACTTTTTAACAAAGTGAGTATCAAAATTACCTGAGGTAAAAGCCTCGTGCTGCATTACATATTTTCCAAAGCCCAGTGTAGTAACTATCCCGGTTATCTGATACTCATCAATTGCCCTTATCATGCGTTCAATAGCTTCTGCACGGTTTTTACCGTAGGTTATCAGCTTGGCTATCATAGGGTCATAATAAATAGGGATTTCCATGCCCTGTTCAAAACCATCGTCAATCCTTACACCTGCTCCTTTTGGTGTAATGTAAGTTTGCAGCGTACCTATATCGGGTAAAAAGTTATTAGAAGGATCCTCCGCATATACCCTTAATTCCATAGCATGCCCCCTTATTTCCAGGTCTTCCTGCTTAAAACTAATGGCATGGCCGCGGGCTATATTAATTTGCTCCTTTACAAGGTCAATACCGGTTATCAGTTCAGTTACCGGGTGCTCAACCTGTAGCCGGGTATTCATTTCCAGGAAATAAAAATTGAGGTTATCATCCATAATAAACTCTACTGTACCTGCGCCGGTATAGTTTACAGAGCGGGCCACATCAACCGCGCATTTGCCCATCTGCTCCCTGATCTGCGGGGTAAGCACCATTGAGGGGGCCTCTTCAATTACCTTCTGGTGGCGGCGCTGCACAGAGCAATCACGTTCAAACAAGTGAACTATGTTTCCGTGCGTATCGCCCAAAACCTGTATTTCAATATGCCGTGGCGATGATACATATCTTTCTATAAAAACAGAACCATCCCCAAAGGCCGATGTGGCCTCAGATACGGCCAACTGCATTTGTTCTTCAAAATCAGCTTCACCCTCAACTATGCGCATGCCTTTACCGCCACCGCCAGCAGCGGCTTTAATGAGTATAGGGAAACCTACCTCCACAGCTCGCCTTTTGGCTTCTGCAACATCGGTAATAGCCTCTTCGGTACCCGGAACCATCGGGATATTGTATTTTAAAGCAGCAGCTTTAGCCGACAGCTTGTTACCCATTACCTCCATAGCCTCTGGCGATGGCCCGATGAGCACCAATCCGGCCTCACGTACCAGCCTGGCAAAGGCAGCATTCTCGCTTAAAAAACCATAGCCGGGATGTATGGCCGTAGCACCTGTTTTGCGGCAGGCACCTATAATTTTTTCGGCATTAAGATATGATTGGGCCGAGGGAGCCTCGCCTATGTGAACTGCTTCATCCGCATAGCGTACATGCAGGGCATTACGGTCGGCGTCAGAATATACGGCAACTGTTTTAATACCCATTTCACGGGCAGACCGCATAACTCTTAGGGCAATTTCGCCGCGGTTGGCAATCAGTATCTTTTGCATTTAACAAATGTAACAGATTTGCCTATTGCCCGTCGGCAATTTTTGGCGGTGGCAAAATTTATTCCAGGTAAATCTTTTAGGCATCCGGCCTTTTGTCCCAACGGTAAGTTTTACGATGGCAACGATAACAGATATATCTTTTAAGGGGCAGAAAGAACAAAAACATTTTTACAAATGGGCTCCGATGAATACGGCTCAAACTGGCCTTATGGCAACGTTTGCAAAGCGGGCCCTGGAATGTTGTATTAACTTCCTTTCTTTTTGCTGCCGATGTGATAGCCTTGTCTGCAATGTCAGTAGTCATGGTTAATGTAATTTAAGGGGATCTTTAAATAACAATGAACTAATAAAACAGCAATTAACATTTATAGTTAAATTTACTAATTTATTAAGTAAAAAATTAATTTTTTAAATTATCCTTACTAAAGTATGGGAAAACAATGAAGTTTTGATGATTTTTAAGGGGAAGTGACGGTTAAGTATATTACTTAATAAAAGGTTAACCTCATTCGTCAAGCAGCAATTCCATAAAAAGCAGATCGAGCCAGCGGTTAAACTTGAAACCGACCTCCTTAAAATGGGCCACCTGCCTAAAGCCAAGCGATTGGTGCAAATGATAGCTCACCTGATTTTCGCTATCAATACCGGCTATCATGGCATGGATGTTATTTTGTTGAGCCATATGTATAAGCGGCCTGAGCAGAAGCTTGCTGATACCTTGCCCCCTGAACTCAGGATCTACATATACAGAATGTTCAATGGTAAAACGGTAACACGGCCACGCACGGAAATGCCCGTATGAACAAAACCCAACAACTTTACCTGCCGCTTCGGCAACCAAAACCGGGAAACCATTATTCAGGCGTTCCTGATACCAGGCCTGGCGCATTTCAATAGTATGAGGTTCTTCGCTGTAAACAGAAGTGGTATTCAGTATGGCATCATTGTAAATATGGAGTATGGATAAAAGATCGTCTTCCTGTGCGTTTCTGATATTTACTACACTCGCCATATCGCTTATAAATTAAAACACCCCTGATTTTTGGTCAGAGGTGTATGTTATGTTTTACCAATCTTAATTGCTTTGTGCAGGAGCACCAGCTGGGGCTGGCGCTGGTGCCGGAGCAGCTCCGGGGCCATGTCCTTCAGGTACTACAACTTCTGGGTGGGCGCTACCACGGTGACAGGTATTACAATTAACACCTGATTGCATGATCATACCTAATGAATCTTTTTTAGCGCTGAAATATTTTTGATTTATTTTATTCATCATTTTAAACATATCACGCGCCATTTCTTTCTCTGGCTTGGTATCATTTGCCCAATCCATTTTTTTGGTTTCTTCGTTACGTACGTGGCAAAAGTTACAATGAACACCTAATGAATGCTCCCACTCTTCCATAATCTTATGGAGATTATCGTTCGAGATATTCTTAGGTAGTACCTTGAGGTTTTTAAAACCTTCATCCTGAGGTTTCTTAGTAGTCATGGATGTCATGGCTCCAAGTACCACAACCGATAATAAACCGAGTGTAGCTATAAATTTTTTATTCAAAGGCATTATTGTCATATTAAGTAATCTAAAATAGCCAATAACTTTTAATGTTACAACTTTTAATGCCTACAGCAATGGTAATTTTTCAGATACAGGAAAGACTTAAACCTGGGGCCATACCAGGTAGCGCGAAAGCAGTTTTTCGCTGATTGTCCAAAGCTTATTGCGCGATTCTGAGTCGGTGGCCACAGCTGATGTTTTAGCCTTCTTTTTCTTTTTAAAGTATGCGCCGTTATATTGATCAAGCCTTGGCGCTGTGGCCAGGAATATGGTGGTTTCGGCACCCTGCTCAGGGCTGAGCATGAATGGCCGGGCAAGCTTCATGAGCATTTTTTCCAAACCCTGAAGCGTGCTACCAAACGCTGTTTTAACGGTTCCCGGATGCAATGAAAAGGCCAAAATACCTTTGCTGCCGTATTTCTCTGCCAATGATTGGGTAAAATAAATATTAAACAATTTGCTCATGCCATAAGCCTTAAAGGCACTGTATACATTTGTCCATTGCAGATCATCAAACAGGGGTTTACCTATTTTATGCGCCTCAGAACTTACATTAATGATACGGGCCTGCCCTTTTTCGAGCAAAGGCATCAGGTGCTGTGTTAACAGAAAATGCCCCAGGTGGTTGGTAGCCAGTGTCATCTCGAACCCATTCTTACTTAATTGCCGCGTTTCAAATATCCCACCGGCATTATTAATAAGTGTATTAATGGCAAACAGCTTTCCCGATAATTCCTCTGCTGCTTCACGAACGCTTTGCAGGTCGGCCAGGTCGCAGTACACTACATACACTTCCTTATTACCGGTTTTATCGGCTATCAGTTGTTTCAGCCGATCGCCTTTAGGAATATTACGGACCAATAAGTGCAGCGCATGCCCCTGCTTTGCCAAAGCGATAGCTGTTTCCTGTCCAATACCTGATGTTGCACCTGTAATAACGGTTGTTTTTAAAGCCATGCTCCTACCCTTTTTATTTAAAGCGTAAGATAACCTGTTTTAGCGGATACCTTGTTAAGATGCAGGAGAAATTAACAACAGTATTACAAACCATAAGTAATGCATAATCTGAAATAAAAATAAATTTGCTTTATTACGAAACTTTCGTAGATTTACGAAACAATCGTAAATCAATGGAAAAATTATCTAAACAGGAAGAGGAAGCCATGCAGGCGGTATGGCAATGTGGATCGGGCTTTATTAAAGATTTTTTAGACCAGCTGCCTGAGCCCAAACCGCCCTATACTACCCTGGCATCAACCATCAAGAACCTGGAGCGCAAAGGCTTTTTAAAAAGCGAAAAGATGGGCAACTCCTGGCGTTACATCCCGGCCATACAGGAAGAAGAATATAAGAAACGCTTTATGAACGGCTTTGTGAGCGATTATTTCCAAAACTCCTACAAAGATCTGGTTACGTTTTTTGCCAACGAGAAAAAAATAAGCGCCAGCGAGCTCCAGGAGATCATTAAACTGATTGAAAAACAATAAACTTTAAAACTATGCCAGTTCTGTTTGTTTTTTTATTAAAAGTAAATATTGCCCTGCTGCTGTTTTGCGCGGGCTATTATCTGGTACTTAGGCATCTTACCTTTTACACCCTTAACCGGGTTTATCTGCTTGCTGCCATTTTGTTTGCTTCGGTTTATCCGGAAATTAACCTGCTGCCCTTTTTGCAAAACCATGAAGCCCTTGCCAAACCAATGGAACAGGTAGTGATTAACTGGCAATTGCCTGCGCAAGGATTAACAAACTCGCCTGACTATTGGCACTGGGCCGAAATTATTTTTTGGTTAGGAGCGTATGTTTTAGCTATACGATTAGCCATCCAGCTGTTTTCTTTGTACCAATTGTATAAGAGCTCAAAACCTGCTGTGATTAATGATCATCAAGTGCGGGTTACTGACAAGGATACAGCCCCCTTCTCATTTTGGCAAAGCATTTTTGTTAACCCGGCGAAACATGAACCTGTCGATCTGAAAGCTATATTACTGCACGAACAGGTGCATGTGAATCAATGGCACACCGCCGATATCTTATTAGCCGAACTGAGCACTATTTTTTATTGGTTTAACCCGGGTATATGGCTCATCAAAAGAGCCATCAAAGAAAACGTTGAATTTATAACCGACCGTAAAATACTCAGCAAAGGTATTGACAGTAAAACCTATCAGTACAGCTTGCTATCGGTAAGCCTCAATCACACCGGGCATAGTATAGTTAATCACTTCAATTTATCAACCATTAAAAAACGAATTATCATGATGAACGCTAAAAGATCATCCCGCATAAACCTTACCCGGTACGCCTTTATGGTACCTGTGCTAATTGCCTTATTACTGGTGTTTAGTATTTCAAAAGCCGATTTTGCCAAACCAATACGTGTAAAACTCATTTACTCGGCCCCGGCGCTGGCCAAAATCATGCATGTAAATAATGATGAGTCTATAGCTGCAAAACCTGTTATAGCAAAAACAAAAATGGCTACATCAAAGGTTACCACATTGAAGGCAATACAAAAAGTTGACACCGTTAAAAAGGTGGTTACGACCAATAAACGCCATATGGATTCAGTAATCACTTATATTGATGGAACAAAAGGTGATTTGAATAAAATTGATCCCAACAGTATAGAAACTGTAGATATATCAAAGGGCGACACTTATGCTGATGGAAACAAAAGTAAAAACATTGGAATTATTAGAGTTATTACCAAAGATTCGGTAAAACGAATTCGTATTAGCCCTAAAATTGCTATCAGTAATAAAGTATCAGCCAATTCACAAGTGACTAACAATATAAATAGCAATGTGTCCGTAAATAATCAGGTAAACGTTCAACCAGTTATAACACACACTGTTACAGGAACATACCCTAAAGTAATAATGATTGATAGTATCAAATCTGTCAAGGGCAATGGACGCATTTCAGAAGTTATAGTAACTACCGATGGCAAAAAAGTAGAAACATTAGGTGTATCCAGCAATGACAAAGGCGTAAATATTACCAATTCAGAAGGTAACAAGCCTTTAATTTTGGTAGATGATAAAGAAATGTCTGAAGCAGATTTGAAGAAAATAGATCCCAAAACTATTGAAAGCATGAATGTTTTTAAAAACGAAGAACCCAGTCTGGTAAAAAAATACGGTGAAAAAGCTAAAGACGGGGTCATCATCATTAAAACCAAAAAGGCTAAGAATTAACTGGCTGCGGCCAGTTTTTCTGTTTCAAGCAGGGTTAACAAAGCTTTTTCGGCCAGGTTTAGTTCAGCGGCTTCAATATCACGGCTTTCATCAAGCTTATCAATGTATTTGAATATGGTACCCTCCTCATAACTTTTAATTACCGTTGGGTGCACATAATATTTTTTGCAAACCGAGCGGGTATTGCCCAGGTTAATAGCAACCTCATCAAGCACGTTTACAATTTTTTTTCGGCACTCGGTGATGTTGGTAAACTCTCCTGCTTCTTTAAAGGCATACAAGGCGCTTACACTGCCGCTCCAGGTACGGAAATCCTTGGCGGTAAAATCTTCGCCGGTAATGTTTTTCAGGTAGTCGTTAATATCGCCCGAACCTATGCTGCAGCGCTCACCTGCTTCATTATAATATTGAAAAAGCTCTTTGCCGGGGATGTCCCGGCATTGTTTTACCAGCCTTGCCAGCTTTTTGCTTTGCAGGGCTATTTTATGCTGTACACCCTTTTTTCCTTTAAATTCAAACTGCAGCTTGGAGCCTTCAATTTTAATATGCCGGTTTTGCAGGGTGGTTAGGCCAAAGGAACCATATAATTTTTTGTACGATTCGTTCCCGATACGGATGCCGGTAAGCTCCATTAACCGCACTACAAGTGCCACCACTTTTTCGTGATCAAGATTGCGGCGCGCCAGATCTTTGTCCACCTGCTCGCGTATGGCGGGTAAATGAGCGGCAAATGTTTGCAAACGATGATATTTTGATTGATTGCGAATCTGGTTCCAGCCCGCATGATAGCGGTATTGTTTGCGCCCTGCGGCATCTATACCGGTAAACTGCAGATGGCCATTATCATATGGAGAAATCCAAACGTTGGTATACGCGGGTGGGATCACCAGCTTTTTAAACCGGTTAATCAGTTCCTTATCTTTTACCAACTTACCATCGGAGTCGTAAAAGCTCCAGCCCGTTCCGCTCTTTTTCCGGGTGTACCCCGGCGACGCATCTGATACGTATCTTAACCCAACAGCCTTCGCGGTAACTTTGGGGTCGCGGCCTATTTTTTCGAGCTTTTGCAGTAATCGGTTCATGTTTCAACAACAAACACCAACCGCATTAAGTTTTAGGTGCCCGCACCTGTTATTATTGTTATGAAGAAAACAGAGCAGGCACCAATATCATTAGGTTATTATAGGCCAAAGCCGTAGCCTACGCGTAAGCCAAGCAGGCCAAAATGATCAACCGAGTTGGAGAAGTTTTCATAGCGGAAGCTAAAATCCCAGTGCTTGTTAGCATAACCTACACCTGGCGACAGATCAAGTCTGTGCGGGCCCCAACCTTTTTCCAGTTTCTCCCATGCAACACCAACTTCGCCGGCAACATATATATTTGGCAAAAAGAATTCTTTTAAACCAACTTTTACCGGTATCTCTCCAAAACTTTGGTACCTAACATCTTGTCCGGGTATTTTTATCGGGAAAAAGTGATAACCACCTGCAGTCAATGTAGCGGCCAGATCATTAGTGATACCATATTGTAAACGGGCTGTTCCGCCTAAAGTAAAGTGCGAACCAAGACGTGCCTGACCCAATGGGTTTCCTGTTTCAATGCCTAAGCCTAAAGTGAAAGCATTGGCTGGTGTAGTTTGAGCTTTTACATCTGTAGTAAAAAATAAGGCAGCTGCTATAAACGCTAACGCCCCAAGTTTTAATAGTTTTTTCATCTGTTGTGAATTTTGTGACAATATTTATATTAGATATTACTGTAATAGTTTTCAATTGGTTGCCTGCCCTCTGAGTTTATTTTAACGCAGCCACCATAAATAGGCATCGATAAGAATTACAGTACAATATTTCTATATGCAGGCAACCCACGGCATCACATAGCCGTATTTTTTACATATCACTTAATTGACGTGTAAACAATTAACCATGAAAAAAATAAATGTTATGAAAAAAATAATGTACCCGGCACTGATAGCATTATTTATTGCTGTTACCGCTTTTGCCGCTGCAATTGATTGGAAAGTAAAAGACCCTTATGAAGTAAAGTTCGCCAACGGAAAAATTCACGGTGAATTTCAGGGATTAAAAGCTAATATACAGTTTGACAAGGCGCACCCTGAAGAAGCTAAAATTTCGGCTACTATTGATGCTACAACCTTAAGTACCGGTTTTTTCATCAAAACCAACCATTCTAAAGATGCTATAGATGTTGACCATTACCCTACCATCACCTTTACTTCAACAGCAGTAAGTAAAACCAGTGCCGGTTATGATGCCAACGGCAAACTAACGTTAAAAGGTGTTACCAAACCCATGACCATCCATTTTACATTTGATGATAAAGGTAATGAAGGTGTTTTTAAAGGCACTTTTAAAGTGATTACCAAAGATTTTGGTATCACCAAAAATGGCGCGCCCGATTTTCTGGATATCTCTTTAAATGTTCCGGTAACCAAAGGATAGTCTGTTTAATAAGTTTGAGTTTTAAAGCAAAGGCCCTTAGTTGTATGTAACTAAGGGCCTTTGTAATTTATGAGTAGCGTGTTTATCTAATTATTAAAACTCATCTCTAAGTATTTTTACCAGATACTCGATCTGCTCGGCATGCACATCCAAATGAGTTACAAAACGTATACGGTGTTTATCAGTATCTCCGGCTTTAATGCCATGAGCAGCCAGCTTGGCAAGCACCTCTTTGGCAGGCTGAACGGTATCAAACAGTACTATATTGGTTTCAACAGGTAATACATTACTTACCCAATCAAGCTTGCCCAATTCTTCGCCCAGGATACGGGCATGGCTATGGTCAACCTTCAGGCGTTCTACATGATGATCTAAGGCATAAATGCCTGCCGCGGCCAAAAAGCCTGCCTGGCGCATCCCCCCGCCCAAAACTTTACGGATGCGGCGGGCGTACTTAATGATTTCCTTATCGGCTAACAATACCGAGCCTACAGGCGCCCCCAAACCTTTTGACAAACAAACAGATATCCCCTTAAAGTATTGGCCATAATCGGCAGCTTTATCGCCTGTATGGCTTAGCGCGTTAAATATGCGTGCACCATCCAGGTGAAGTTTTAATCCTTTAGCCTTGCACAACTCTGCAATAGGTTTAATATCGGCCAGGGTATAGCAGCTGCCCCCACCTTTATTAACCGTATTTTCAAGCACAACCAGGCTGGTATGTGGGAAGTGGATATTTTCGGCATTAATTTCAGGCTCAATCATTTCGGCGGTAATGATACCGCGGTAGCCATTCAACAAACGGGTTGATACGCCTGAGTTAAAAGCTATTCCTCCGCCCTCGTAACGATACACATGCGCGGTTTGGTCGGCAATGAGCTCATCAAGCGGCTGGGTAAAGCATTTAATGGCTATCTGGTTGGTCATGGTACCCGATGGGCAAAACAAACCGGCTTCCATACCAAAAATGGCAGCAGCCTTTTGCTCAAGGGCGTTAACGGTTTCGTCTTCTCCAAAAACATCATCCCCTACTTTGGCGCTCCACATGGCCTCCAGCATACCCGGAGTTGGCTTGGTAACGGTATCGCTGCGTAAATCAACAGTTAATTGCATAATAATTTATATGGCTATTTAGATGCTCCAAATCTAAATGCTTCTGTGCTCAGTTTTACCATTATTATGTATTTTATATGTTACCACTTGGTATGATTTTAAGTGTCGTTTATAACATGGCGTAAACCAGGAAAAATCGCCTTTAACTTAGCGGTCATTAGGAGGCACCTGCGGAGCCATTTACTAATTTGATTTAAGCTATAAACAGATGACTCCGTCGGAGTCCCGAAATCAAAAGAACTATAGTTCCGGAGGAACTACCTGTTTATAGTAGTAGGTAACATGTATTTTAACGGCTCTGTAGGAGCCTCCTATTTAAATAGCAATTCTCCAGGCATAAAGCATCCGTTACATATTAAATGTTCAAAAATTACGTTCTTTGTGTTTTAAACATGTTATGCGCTCAATTGTAATCCTACTATTCTTTTTGCTGGGCTATACTGCTGTACAGGCCCAAAAATGGCAGCCGGGCAACTTTACCGATGTAAAGGGCAACCGCGAAACCGGCCTGATCAGGGTAAATCCATCGGGTAAGGCGCCTATAAAAGACGAAGGCTTTATTGAGTTTAGGGAAGATCAGAAAGCCAATCCCTATAAACTAAGCGCCAGCGACCTGCGCTCTTTTGTAGTCGGAAAAGATAGCTTTGTAGTTGCACATGCTCCTCAAAATTCATCATGGGGTAAAGAGGAAACCGATTTTGTAAAGGTTGTACTGGATGAACCTACTAAGCTTTATGTGGCCCAAGGCGGTAAAGGTGGAGGCGGCAGCGGTTTTGGAATTTCACCCGGAGTTGGGCTGGGTTATGGCACCGGCGGATACGGCGGCGGTGTAGGCGGCGGCATTGGTATTTCTCTTGGAGGCGGCCGTGGCGGCAGAGGCGGCGGCAAAACTATTTATTACTACGGTTCCAATACCGCAGATATGAAACAACTTACCGACGAAAACTTTGAGGACATCATGACCGATATTATGGGCGACGAACCTGATGTGGTAGAAAAAATACATGCCCACCAATATACTTTAAAGAATATTGAAAAGCTGATAGCTTATTTCAAGAGCCCCCCGACCCCCTAAAGGGGGAGCTTTTTGGTGTGCGGATATTGTAAAAATAAAGAAGCCCTGTTTGATTAAACAGGGCTTCTTTGTATAGAGTCATTTGCATATCTGCACATCTGAAATCTACAAATCTGTTCCCCCTTTAGGGGGTTAGGGGGCCTGGGGGCTAATCCACCTTAATCCCCTTATAATATTCAGCAGATTTATAATCTTTTCGCAACGGAAAACCTTCCCAATCATCGGGTAATAATATCCGGCGTAGATCGGGGTGCCCTTCAAAAAATATCCCGAAAAGGTCATAAGTCTCGCGTTCGTGCCAGTCGGCAGTACGATAAACACTTACAACACTTTTAAACTCGGGCAGTTCATTACTTTCACGATCATGGGGCTTGCTTACCTTTAATGTAAGCTGCGTTTTATAGGGTATGGATGCCAGGTGATACACTACTCCATAACGATTGTCCTCATCATTATAATGCACCCCGCTCAGGCTCGACAGGAAATCAAAATAGGTTTTAGGATTGTTACGCAATTCCAGGCATACTGCCGTAATATCATCAGGATTAATGAGCAGTGCGGGTTGCAGCCCGCCTGTTTCCTCGCCCACAATCACGGTGTCACCAAATTTCTCGGTGAGTAATATTTTAATATCGTTAAACATCATGGTGCCAAACGTACTTTTTTCCAGCTTTTTTTATCAACTTTTTTGTACAAAATACGGTCGTGCAAACGGCTTGATCTACCTTGCCAAAACTCAACCAGTTGCGGGTTTAAAATATAACCGCCCCAAAATGATGGCTTAGGCACTTCCTTGCCTTCATACTCAGCCTCGAGCTCAGTCCACTTTTTCTCAAAACCGTCGCGGTTTTCAATTTCCTGGCTTTGCGGAGAAACTACCGCGGCAATCTGGCTGCCTTTAGGGCGCGAATGAAAATATTTTTCAGAATCTTCTTTGCTCAGTTTCTCGATAGTACCTTCAATGCGCACCTGGCGTTGCAGTTCGCCCCAGAAAAAAGTTATAGCCCCTTGCGGGTTTTTAGTGATCTCTTTCCCCTTACGACTTAAATAGTTAGTATAAAATATAAAACCATGCTGATTAAAGCCTTTCAACAGCACAATACGGGCCGATGGCTTTCCGTTCGCGGTAGCTGTAGCAAGCGTCATGGCGTTGGGCTCATGCAATTTTGCAGCCAAAGCTTCGTTAAACCATTGGTCGAACTGGTTTATCGGATCACCTTTGGTATCATTTTCAGATAATGTAGCGGCAGTGTAATCCTGCCTTAAATTTTGTAATTCCTGCTGATTCATTTACTGCAAACTTACAAATATAGAAACCAAGTTTTAGTATCAAGTATCAGTACAGTTTCACAAAGCTCTACTGTATAATAACTATTCAAAAGTACTGATACCTGATACTAACCGTTTGATTATACATTTAATTGAAAAATTGAACATATTTTTATTATGCTTGTTATGTTAAATAAATACTAACCTTATGCTAAGTTCAATATCGGCTGCCGTAGGGCATTTACTAATTTCGGAACCCTTTATGATGGATCCGAACTTTAAAAGATCGGTGATCATACTAACAGAGTACTCTGCCGACGGAGCTATGGGTTTTATCCTGAATCACCCCAGTGAATATATGCTGGGCGATGTTTTGCCCGATGTATCCTACTCGGAAATGCCGGTTTATGACGGCGGACCAGTAGCCAAAAACACACTGCACTTTATACACTGCTGCCCTGAAAAGATTGATGGCGGAATTGAAATAGCAAATGGCGTATTCTGGGGCGGAGATTTTGACCAGGTTAAGGAACTGGTATCTAACTACACATTAAACGAAAGCGAAATAAAATTTTTTGCCGGATACTCTGGCTGGACACCTCAGCAGCTTGATGAAGAAATTATGCAGGACAGCTGGATAGTAGCCGATAATTTTAAATCAGCCAACCTGTTCACCAACGAGCAAAACCTGTGGAAAGAGGTGGTTATAGGCATGGGTCAGCGCTATGCCCACATAGCTAACTTCCCCGAGAACCCGGCGTTGAATTGAGTTCTTACAGTGAAAAGGTTTTACGTTGGACGTATTACGTTATACGTTTTTAAAAATTCAAAAACTTCAAACGTACAACGTAATACGTAAAACCTAAAAAACTTGCAACGGGTACTACCCCTCCATTTCCTTCGCGGAATCTTCTACCTTCTTTTTAAGGTCTTCTTTAAAGTTGATGAGGTTTTGAACCAGGTATTCGTCGGCGGTTGATAGTATCTGTGCTGCGAGGATACCCGCATTTTTAGCGGCATTTAGGGCCACTGTAGCAACCGGAATACCATTAGGCATCTGTAATATAGATAGTATAGAATCCCAGCCGTCAATTGAATTGCTTGATTTTACGGGAACCCCTATCACCGGCAAATGGGTTAATGAGGCTACCATACCCGGCAAATGCGCGGCACCGCCTGCCCCGGCAATAATTACTTTAATACCCCGATCGGCAGCTGCACGGGCATAGCTGAACATACGATCAGGCGTGCGGTGGGCGGATACCACGGTAATTTCGTATTCAACACCTAATTCTTTTAAAACATCGGCGGCATCCTGCATCACATTCAGGTCTGATTTGCTGCCCATAATGATGGCTACTTTTGGCTCTTTATTGCTCATAGTTGATGGTTCTATGTGAGCGTCATTGCGAGGAACGAAGCAATCTCTATACCTTACAGAGAGACTCTGCTAATCGGGAATTGCTTCGTTCCTCGCAATGACGCGTGTTTAAATTTATATTATAAAATTTGTCATGCTGAATGCAGTGAAGCATCTATTGTACAACTTGCAAATCTGCGATAGATCCTTCGTTCCTCAGGATGACAAGGTTATGATTGGTATCAACTAACCACCTTCAGCGTTTTCTGTACAAACCGTGCTTTTTCAATGGCTTTCTCGCGGTCAACGTCTACAATGGTAACGTGGCCCATTTTGCGGAAAGGCTTGGTAAGCGCTTTGCCGTAAAGGTGTACATATACTCCCGGTACGTTCAATATCTTTTCAATACCCTGATAAACGGCTGGTCCTTCGTGCCCTGCTTCGCCTAAAACGTTTACCATAATGGCATTGTTCAGGCAGGCGGTATCACCTAAAGGCTGGTTAAATATAGCCCGCAGATGCTGTTCAAACTGTGATACTACGTTACCCTCAATACTTTGGTGACCGCTGTTGTGTGGACGTGGAGCTAACTCATTAACCAGTATCTTTCCATGTTTATCCAAAAACATTTCAACAGCCAATAAGCCTACTATCTTAAGGCTTTCAGCAATTTTTTTAGCAATTTGCTCGGCTTTCTGTTGTATCTCAAATGATAGTGTTGATGGCGATATTAAAAACTCAACCAGATTGGCTTCGGGGTTAAACTCCATTTCCACCAGCGGAAATGTGCTGATGTCGCCTTTTTCATTGCGGGCTACTATAACGGCTATTTCCTTTTCAAAATCTATCCATTTTTCAATCAGACTGGGTTCTTTAAATGCACCCTGCAAATAGCTTTCATCAACTACTTTATAAACACCCTTACCATCATAGCCATCCTTACGCAGCTTTTGAATATAGGGGAAAGGGATAAAGCTTTGCTGTAATTGCTGTGGTGTTGATATGATCTGAAAATCGGCAGTGGGTATATCGTTTTCTTTAAAAAACTGTTTTTGAAGGCCCTTATCCTGTATCAAACGGATAATGCGCGATTGCGGGTATACCAACACGCCTTCCTTTTCCAGTTGTTCCAGCGCGTCAACATTTACCTTCTCTATTTCAATGGTAAGCAGGTCAACGTTTTTGCCAAAGTTGTACACGGTTTCATAATCGCCGAGCGAACCTACTGTAAATTCATCGCATAGTTTGCGGCATGGGGCTTCCCTGTCGGGGTCTAAAACCTTAACCGTAACATTATAATTTATAGCTTGTTGTATGAGCATACGGCCTAATTGGCCGCCACCCAGAATACCTAATTTTAAATCTCCGTAAAATGCTTTCATGTTAATGTTGCAAGTTTACCTGAAATCTTTCAAAAAGCCATAAAATGCTTAAACATCAACAGATCATGCGCGCTTTTTTACCCACAAATAGTAAAAAACGGCATGCACCGCCAGGAAAATACCTCCTGTGAGCAGATAAACTACTTTTGATTGAGGCGGCAGGTGCAGAAGCAAAGAGGTAATTAAAAATACGATTGACCCAGAGAAATAAAGGATGAGCCTTACCGCCAAATTATTCCAGTAAGCCAGGTTAACCAGAAATAATGATGGTAACGACATCACAAACACAATAATGTTCAGCAAAACTATACCCTCAATTATTTTAGGTAATGCCTTGTCGTAATCAACTCCTTTTTGGGTAACCGAGTAATAAATACAGTTTGCCGCGATGGATATGATAGCTGCAAATAAAAAGGTTTTAAAGAGTTGCCGTGCGAGTGCCTTCATGGATTATTTTTATATAAAACATGCCCTATAGGGGCATGAACTTTGAAGGTACAAATAAACTCATCAAAGGCCAAAAAGCCCTAATCTTAATGTCACAAATTGGTTGCGGTGGCTGTTAAATCCTACGATATACGGATAGAAAATATGCATTATCATCCCTTCTCTCTTAGATGTTTAACCTCATTTTTCAATTAATTAAAAACTATTTAATGTAATTATAGGTTATAACTCTACATCAAATAACAAGTACAATTATTTTAAAAGGAAATTTTATACGAAAAACTGATACACTTTACATTCTATTACGAACTAAAATCAAAAAGAAAGATGAACATGAAAAGATCAGTTTTAATTGCCATTGCATCCCTGACTATTGGATTTTTATCAAACAATGCAATTGCCCAAACACAACAACAAGACACTACTAAACGCGATACAACTAATAAAACAGCTCCTGCCGGTACTACTGCACCATCTGCCGCTTCGGGCGATGTAGTTGGCGTACTTGCAAGTACTACAGAGTATGCCCCACTTGCATTGGCCATCAAAAATGCAGATCTGGAAACTACCTTAAAAGGTGCCGGACCGTTTACCATATTTGCGCCAAATGATGTAGCTTTTAGTAAAGTACCCAAACCAACTATGGATGAGTTGACAAAAGACCACGCCAAGCTGGCCAAAGTACTCAAGTATCACGTAGTAGCCGGTAAATACACCAAAGCCGATATTATCAAGGCTTTAGGTGCCGGAAAAGGCAAAGCCATATTAAAAACTGTTGATGGCGAATCGTTAACCCTATCGGTTAATGATAAAAGTAACCTGCAGATCACCGATGCCAAAGGGAATGCCGCGCTGGTAATAGCGTTTGACCTCATGGCTACCAACGGTGTTGTACACGGTTTAAATGGGGTATTGATGCCTCAATAATTAATTGTATGTTTGTTTAATTTTAAATCCTTAAAGAGGGCCTGATAGCAAGTACCGGGCTCTTTTTTTATACAGGCTTAACTATCGCTTAGGCTCAATGTTGAACTTCCCCTCTTTCAGGTGCCTGTCGGCGATAAGAGCTATAGGCAGCCCCAGGCAAACAAATAAAATAGCTATACCCATCAAAATAACCTGTGCCTTAATAACCGGAAACGCCTTTTGAGTAATGGGGATAACCACCAGATTCATGATGAGCCACGCGGTTGTACCGTAAAGCAAGGCTATCAGATAAACGTTTTTTAATACTTTTTTAAAAAACGGGTACAGCAAATAAAAGGCGTTGGTAAATAAAATGGCTATCAGGTAATGGAACACCACTCCGGCAACAACCATTTCGGCGCCGCCTTTAAAAGCCGCTTTGCCAAATACCGCGCTCGCAATAAATTTAAAAATTACCGCAGGATGTATTTTGTAATTTAACATAAGCGCCGCAAGACCATCAAGGGTACCGGTCAATAAACCGATCCAAAGAATATGCAATATAACATTATTTTTACGTGGCGCTTTTTTATGCATAAGGCAGAGTTAAGCGGTAAAGTTATGTTTTTTATAAAAATCGCGTTTTGTAATATTCAATTAATTTATTGCTTATAAATAAATTATTGTTACAGATGCTTATTTTTATACCGGATGAATGAAGATACCTGCCTTATTGAGATTCCGGCACTGTTGAACAATAAAACAAGCAAAATACTGACGTTTAAAACGGAAGGCTTGATTATTGAAAAACCGTCGGGCTTTGCTGCGCCCGAAATTATCGCTGCCGAAAGTATCACTGGTTTCAGATATGGTGTCAGCTGGATCAACGGGTATGCCTTTACCATTGGCCGCCAGTATTTTATTGATATTCAAACCGAACAGCAAAAAACAATCCGTATAAGACTGGGTAGTTATTACGGCATCCGCAAAAGATTATATGGCAGCTTATGGTCTGAAATAATACACCAGCTATGGCATAATTACTTTGTTAACCTGTATAATTATTACTATGATCTGTACAACATTCACCAAACATTCGAGCTTTGCGGCATCAAGTTTCACTTTGGCGGCATAGGTTGGGATGCAAACAACATTCTGCCCTGGAACCTGATCTGCATTAGTAATTATTACAATTACTTCATGATATATAACTGCAACAATAAAAAGCAAAACAAAAGCAAAACATTTGCTAAAGATTGGAACGCGGTTGTGCTACAAGCCCTGATCAGAAAAATTGTTGAAGAGAGAAAAGTGTTGCAATAACGACGTTCAATATTGTCATTTCGAGGGAGCATGGGTAGGTCCGAGCGTTGAGCGACAGAGAAATCTTGTACTATATGAAAAGCAATTTAGCTGGTAAATTAGTCGTATAAGATTTCTCTTCGCACCCTCACATATTCCTCCTTTGCTCATCGAAATGACAATCTTTACTTACTCCAAACGCTTCCACCTACCCTCTTACCAAACTTTCGCCTTCAATTTTCTTTTGCAGTTCCAGGATGGCGCCTATCAATGATTCTGGACGCGGAGGGCAGCCCTGTACATACACGTCAACAGGTATTACCCTGTCAACCCCTTTTACTACGTGGTAGCCATGCTGCCAGTATGGGCCGCCGCAGTTGGAGCATGATCCCATTGATATCACGTATTTAGGGTCCGGCATTTGCTCGTACAGGCGTTTAATACGTTCGGCCATTTTAAAGGTAACCGTTCCGGCAATGATAATTACATCAGCCTGGCGGGCGGATGGGCGCGGAAAAACACCAAACCGGTCCAGATCATAGGTAGATGCCATAGAACCCATCATTTCAATGGCACAGCAAGCTATACCAAAGCTCAACGGCCACAGGGATGATAAACGCGCCCAGTTAAGCAGATCGTTCATTTTGGTGACAACTACACCACCGCTTTCACTCGTTACATCACTACTCATTTGCAGGCTTTTTAAAAGTGGGTTTAAACATAGGCTTACGCACAGCAGGCGCTTCGACAGGTGTTATTTCGGCTAAAACAGTCTCAGCAACAACAGGTTCGTTGGTCATGCTGAATGGTTTTACCACAAATTTGCCTTGTTCCATGTTCAATTGCTCGTACAGTGAAGCCGGAATAGCTACATCGGTAGTAGGCACCACGGGCTTGGCTTTTATCCATTCCAGGTCGCCTTTGCACCAAACATAAACCAAGCCTAATATCAATATTCCCAGGAAAATAAACATTTCAACCAGCGAAAACCAGCCCCAACGGGCATCCTGCGCTATAATTTCATGACTGCCAAACACTGTTGCCCACGGAAAAATGAATACCATCTCTACATCAAACAACAAAAATATAAGCGCTATCACATAAAATCTGGAATTAAACGGCAGCCAGGCATTGCCGGTTGGTTCTTCGCCACATTCATAGGAAGTTAGCTTCTCATGATTAGGATTATTTGGTGCAAGCAGGCGGTTAACAAAAAATATAACGCATACCATTATTATTCCGGTAATCAGAAAGATAAGTATCTTTCCAAATTCTGATATTTGCGATACATCGGTCATGACTACAAATTTAACAAAACAAACCCATTTTGATGCAATAATTATTGGCGGCGGCGCCTGCGGACTTATGTGCGCCGTGCAAGCCGGCTTTTTAGGCAAACGCACGCTTATTCTGGAAAAAGCCGACCGTGTAGGTGCCAAGATCCTCATCAGTGGGGGTGGCAGGTGCAATTACACCAATTTGTATGCTACCGATCAGCAATTCATCTCGCAAAACCCACACTTCTGTAAATCAGCATTTTCGCAGTGGACGGTTGACGATACCGTTAGTTTTTTTGAAACTTACGGCATTGTAGGTAAAGAAAAAACACTGGGCCAATTATTCCCGGAGAGCGACAAGGCTAAAGATGTGGTGCAGGTTTTCACCAACCTTTGTGATGATCTTGACCAGGAGATCTGGTGCAATGCCGAGGTAAAAATGGTTGAAAAAACTGACGATGGTTTTACCGTTCGTGTTGAAATTGATGGCAGCCAGGAGTACATCAGCGCCCCGAGCGTAGTTATTGCTGCCGGCGGTTTGCCGATACCCAAAATGGGGGCTACTGATTTTGGCCTGCGCACCGCCCGTAAATTCGACCTGCAAATTGTGGATACTGCCCCAGCCCTGGTACCGCTTACCATTACCGGTAAAGACCAACCCTGGTATGAGCAGCTCAGCGGTAACAGTATTTTTTGCCGCGTTTGGAACGATAGGATCAGCTTTGAAGAGAACATCTTATTCACCCATTGGGGATTGAGCGGCCCGGCTATATTACAGATATCCTCCTACTGGAAACCGGGCGAATACATTAATATCGATCTGTTACCTATTCAAAACATAGCCGACCTTATACACCAGGAAAAGGAAGTCAACGGTAAAAAAATGTTGCTGGCATATTTGGCCAACCTCTACACCCGAAAATTTGCTGAGGCTTTGAGTGATAAACTCCCGGTAGAGAAAAACCTGGCATCGCTTACCAAAACCGATATCGAGAACATTAGCCAATTGATTCATGAATTTAAGGTAAAACCTGCGGGCGATAAGGGCTATGATAAGGCTGAAGTAATGCGCGGCGGTGTATCAACCGATGAGTTGTCGTCAAAAACTTTAGAAGCAAAGAAAGTCCCCGGTATGTTTTTTGGTGGCGAGTGCGTAGATGTTACCGGCTGGCTGGGTGGCTACAACTTTCAATGGGCCTGGGCCAGCGGTTTTGTCATCGCACAGAATTTGTGATTTTTTGTCTGAACCACGATTAAACAGATTATTGGATTAAAGGATTTCCACTTGCGCTCGTTTGCAACGAGCGCTTAAAACTGGGTAGCGATTGTATCGCTTTTATCTTTTAGGTAAGTTGCGTTTGAAACGCAATTACCATGTTAAGCGCTCGTTACAAACGAGCGCAAGGATTATATTTCTTTTACTCCCCTATCAACCCAAACTGTTTAAAATGATGCGCAAAGTGCTTGCCGTGCCACATCAACCATTCCTGATGATTCATTGGGCCAAAACCACCGTGAATAGCTATTGCACCGGGTTGAAGGAAATATTTGTCGAAAGCATTCAGTTCCTGCACCAGTGCGTTGATAGCGGCAGCCATGCTCGGGAATTGATAGTTTTCGGGTAAGTGACCAGAAAATATATTTTGCGGTATCGGCGTGTCGCTGTAAATCATCAGCATTTTACGCTGGTGGGCTTCCTCGGCGGGTCTGTCGCAGGTAGGTGTTTTTTTACCGTTTGTCCATTCTACCTGGTCAACCAGATGTTCAACCATTTGGCGGGCCTTCATGTTGCCCCAAAGTGGCGCAGTATCCGGATCAAGTGACAGTAATTGCTCTCGGAGCAAGGTTCGGTTGGTAATATCAACTGATATTGGGCTCATTATTATATATTCTATCGTTCTACAATTTCATAGTTGCGGTATTCGCCAATGCGCCAGCCGGTAAGCTGCTCAACCCTTTGCAAAAATTTGCGCCTAAAGGTCATATTTTTGCGAAGCTTTTTGGTGCTGAAATCAATTTTCCAATTGGTAGCGGCTATACGCTTTTGCATAGGGGCCGGATGCGTACTGGTAAAGTGCACCAGTTTATCGGCATTGCCATAATCAAACTCATATGTTTCGGGCAGATTTTGTTCCATCCAGGCATCGTCATGGTAAAACCGGTTAAAGTTGCGCACTTTGTTGTTAAGACCCTGTGGCGGTTTTGCCCAGCCGTAGTGATATATGTAGGCATCAATCAGCTTTACTTTGATCTTACGGTCGTCAAGCCTGAAACCTTGTGCATCACGATAGGCTTTGATGCCTTTGATGTTTTTAAGCAAACGGATCTCCCGGCGATACCAGCGCCTGGAATCGCCATAGTAATCATAAGAGCCGTAAAAATGCAGGTATTTAAACAACAAGCCTTCAATATTGGGTTTGCTTAGCGCCTGCTCCATTTCTTTTTTAATGAGCGGATGATATTTTTCATGCACGGCCTCATCGCCCTGAATGTAAAAAGCCCAATCGCTATCCGGCGATATGGCCGCAAATGCCTTATCCGTTTCTACCGCGAAAACACGGCCGCCATCTTTCAGGGTATCGTCCCAAACAGAATCAATGATCTTTATTTTAGGTGAACCTATAGCTTCAATGAGCTGGCGGGTGCCATCGTCAGAGTTACCAGCCATTACTATAAATTCATCGCACAGCGGCAAAATGGAAGTAATGGCTTCAACAATGGGATAATCGTTTTTAACAGCGTTTCTGATAAAGGTAAATCCGGATACTTTCATTAAGCCAAAGGTATTTATTTTGTACAAACCGCATCAACACATTTGCGCATTAAGCATTTGTTATGATGCTAAAATTATTACTTTTAGTGAAACCGCAAATTCTCACTTAAAATTCATAGTGCATTGCAACCTTTGTTTTGATGTTTTGCGTAAAACGTTAAATATAAGCCTCTATTAACCAATTATTGATTATAAACCCCAAAACACCTTACCCCTATTTTTTAACTTGGACATCATTAGAAGAGACAACATTACCTACGACGAATTTATGGAGGAGCATTATAAACCCGGTATTCCGCTGGTTTTTACCAATGCCGCCAAAGTTTGGAAAGCTAACGGCCTTTTTACTCCCGATTGGTTCAGGAAAAACTATCCAGACCGCAAAACTGAGTGCCGTGGCAACACTTATACTATGAAACAGGTAATGGATATGGTTGAAGCCGCTACGGAAGATGCCCCGGCGCCATATCCTATCATTTATGATATCCCGACTACCATACCCGAGCTGTTACCTCTGCTTGATCCGCTTGATCTGAATTACTCATCGCCCAACTGGCTTAAACATAAAAAGTTCAGGATGGGTAAATGGGGAGGCGCAACAGAAATGTTTGTGGGCGGCCCGGGCGGCAAATTCCCGTACATGCACATTGATTATTATCACCTTAATGCCTGGATAACCCAGCTATACGGTCAAAAACGTTTCACCGTTTTCCCACGCGGACAGGAGCATATGCTTTACCCGCGTCCCGATGACCCGTGGCGCTCTGAACTGAATGTTTTTGAACCCGATTATGAAAAGTATCCACTGTTTAAAGACGCCACTCCCATTAATTTTGTAGTAGGCCCCGGCGAAACTTTGTTTATTCCTTTTGGCACCTGGCACACAGCATATTCATTAACGCCAACCATCTCTGTTGCTTTTGATACCCTGAACAGCAAAAATCACAAAGAGTTTATGAAGGATGTGTGGACCTTTAAAAGCCGCGACAGTAAATTAAAAGCAGTGGCCATGTATGCCTACGCCGCAGTAGCAACCCAAACCTCAAAAATAAGCGAAGCTTTGAGGGGAAAATAGAATTTTACTCACCCCAACAACGCTTCGCTCGTCGGCCCTCTCTTCAGCTTCGCTGGAAAGAGGGCCGGAAAATAACAAACTTTCCAAGCCCCTCTTTACGGCAAAGCCGGAGAGAGGGTGCCCAAGCGAAGCAATGGGCGGGTGAGTAACCTAAAGACTACAATTTTTATAGATTTTTACATCTATTTGGCCTGATAAAACAAAAAAATGTTGATTTTTGAAATCTACTAAAAACAGCATACAACATTGGTTATCACAAATTCTAAATACGAACAGGCGCTTAATAACTATAATAAAAAGATTGCTGAGGCCAGCGTAGAGGATATGGTGCTCAATATGGGGCCGCAGCATCCATCTACCCACGGTGTTTTACGTTTGGAGTTGATAACCGATGGCGAAATTGTAAAGGAGGTTATCCCCCATATTGGCTACCTGCACCGCTGTTTTGAAAAACATGCCGAATCGTTAACCTATCAGCAAACCATCCCCTTTACCGACAGGCTGGATTACCTGGCATCCATGAACAACAGCCATGCTTTTGTAATGGGTGTTGAACGTATGATGGGCATTGATAAGGATATCCCCAAACGGGTAGAATACATACGTGTGCTAATGTGCGAGCTAAACCGCATTGCATCACACCTGATTGCTATTGGCACTTATGGCATTGATATTGGGGCCTTTACCCCATTTTTATGGTGTTTTAGAGATCGTGAGCATATTATGGGCATGCTGGAGTGGGCCTCGGGATCGCGCATGCTGTATAACTATATTTGGGTTGGCGGTTTGTTCTATGATCTGCCGGTAGGTTTTGAAGAGCGTTGTCGCGATTTTGTGGAATACTTTAAACCCAAAATGGTGGAGCTTAACCAGCTGCTTACCGATAACCAGGTGTTTATATCGCGCACGGCCAATGTTGGCGTATTACCGCTTGATGTGGCTATCAATTACGGCTGCTCGGGCCCTATGCTGCGTGCATCTGGCCTAAAATGGGACTTGCGGCGTATAGACAATTATTCGGCCTACCCTGAGCTTGATTTTGAAATCCCGGTTGGCAGAGGACTTATGGGTACCGTAGGTGATTGCTGGGATCGATATAAAGTGCGTGTGGATGAAATTGAACAATCATTAAAAATGGTTGAACAATGCCTTGACCGCCTGCAAAAAGAACTGAAACGCACACCCGACTTTGATCCTCGCGCCAAAATGCCCCGCAAAACCATCCCCAAAGCTCAGGATTATTACGTACGTTGTGAAGGTGCCAAAGGGGAGCTTGGCTTTTACTTTATGGCCGATGGTAAATCGGAGATACCAACACGCGTAAAATCACGCGGACCAAGCTTTAATAATCTTTCTGTTCTACCCGAAATTTCTAAAGGCGTACTCATTGCCGATCTGATAGCTATTGTTGGTTCTATCGATTTTGTTTTGGGAGAGGTGGATAGGTAGCTTTCGTTTCTGATTAATTATCTTCATCTTTCCATGCGTTGTTACTGCGAGAATGAAGCAATGATCCGATTTTTTGTCATTGCGAGCGTAGCGTGGCAATCGCGAACTGTACAGCGGAAACTTGCACAATTCGCGATTGCTTCGTCGTTCCTCCTCGCAATGACATATTTTTTATTACGTCAATTTTAAGATACTACTTTGTCCCTTACAATGGGGCACAAAAAAAGAGCCACCATTACGGTAGCTCCTTCAATTATTAATTTTTATTGGTTGGGCAAATTATTGATTATAAACTTTAACCATGAAAACATAGTTTTTAAGTTTTTTGAGTTGTTGCGGGCGGCTCAGGCCAGCCAGCGTGTTCTTGCTATTTAATATTAATGCTTTACTTAATGAGTCTGAAGGGATATTCTGTATCGCCTTTAACAGGTAGCTTGATTTTACCGCGAAGGCAGCGCCTGCAACCTGGGTTTGCTTCCCGTTAATGATACCGATCACATTTCCTTTATCATCAAGCAGCGGACCACCGCTATTGCCCGGATTAACCGGTACAGAAACCTGGTACTCGGTAGTATCGCCCTGGTAACCATTTGCTGAGGCCAGCGTACCCTGTCCAAAAACAACCTCGCCGCCCGGATAGCCGAATGTAAACACATTCTCACCAAGGTCGCTTGACGATTTTTTGAAGTTGTAAGGTACTGCACCTAAGTTTTTAAAGGTCGAATCATTGATCTCCAGTATGGCAATATCATTTTGAGGCTCGGTATAGATCACCTTGCTATGGAAAGATTCGCCCATAGCATTTTGCACATATACCGAATCGGCATCCTTAATTACATGGTAATTGGTAACTATATACCCGTTTGATGACAGCGCGAAACCTGTCCCCCTGAAATTACCCGGGTTAGATGGCTTTGGCTTGCTTGGCTTAGCTACTATAAGACTGGTATTAACCGTTTTTTTAAGCTGATCATTTGAAACTTTGATCCTGTTTACCTCATCCCTCAATTCTACAAAGCGCGAATCATGGCTATTAAGCTTACCTGTAAAAAACAAGGTGCTCAATATGGCAAATATGGCAATAGAAGCCGCAACCGATATTTTGGAGTGGTGATGCCTCCATAGCTGCACGATCCAGGCAGGATGAATAGTTACTTCTTCTTTTAAGGCATGTACGTCAATTTCATTATGGATGGCATCCAGGCGCTTTTGCAGCTCCAAACGTTCGCCATATTGCTTCAGCAAACCAATAAACTGTTTATGCTCGGTGACCCGGCTATCAACAGCTGCATCATTTTTGCGGAGCAGTTCAAACTGTATACGCTCATCATGACTCATTTCGTCATTAAGGTAACGTTCAATTAATTCTGTAAGTTGGTTATCACTCATCTCTTTTTCACTCCTTATTATTGCTGAAAAAACAGCTTTTTCAGCCTTTGCAGGCATTTATATTTTTGTGTTTTAGCATTATCCGCATTAGTATAGCCAAAACGCTCACAGATATCCTGCATTGATCTGTTATGTATATAAAAATCTTCCATAATGGTTTTACAGGGCTCGCCTAATAACTGGAGCGCGTTTTCCATTTTATCAAATTGTATATCCCTTTCACTATGGTTGTCAATCTCGTCATCAACAGGCAGGTACTCCTCAAAATCCCTGATATCACCTCCATACCTGTTCAGCTGGCTAAGCCTTTTGAGCCATAGCCTGCGGCAAACCGAATAAATATAAGTTTTAAGCTTGCTGCTTAATTCAAATTGGCCCGATTTAACCTTATTATAAAGAACTATGATGGCTTCCTGATAAATATCCTTGGCATCATCCTCATTCCCGTTGTTGTTAATAATTAACTGTAACACCATCGGGAAATAAGTGGTATATAATTTTTTTAATACAATTTCTGAATTGTTAAGTATACCAAGAACTATCTCGCTATCTGTTGGCGCCGAAGCTTTTAACTCTTTATTCACTCTTAATACTATTTATGCGAAATTGTAACCCATTTAATTAAAAATAATTTACCGGTAGTAAATTATTCATTTTTTGACCTCCAAGTAATACAATGCAACAATTATACATCATAATTATTAATATGTCATTTGTATACAGCAAACCAACAAGGTTACCCCTTGTTTTATCGCGGCCGCAAATCTGCAACAAAAAGCCGGGTTCAAAAAACATTCCTTACAGCTATAAAGACTACAACGCCTATAGAAATTTTAAAAAAATATTATTTTCATGGGTTACCTTTTTAAGTATGCTGTATTAAGACATGAAAAACGATCACAAACAATAAAAATTTTAAAACTTACAAAATGAAAAATTCATTCAAAACCGGTTTATTAGCTTTAGTTATTGCTGTTTCTTTCTCTGCTTGCGGTGGTGCTGCAAAATCTGGTGCTGCTGATTCAGCTAAAGTTGATTCTGCAAAAGTTGATTCAGCTAAAGTTGATTCTGCTACTAAAGTTGATTCTACTGCAAAAACTGGCGCTGCTGCTGTTGATTCAGCTAAAGCTGATACAACTAAAAAATAATTGCTACGCATAGTAAAAGGTTATTAAAAGTATAAACTTTGATGTCCTTTTATTGATTTTTTAGTTATTCGTTAATTTATAAAGGGTAACCCGTAAATATATTTTAATATTTATGGGTTACCTTTTCTCGTTTATGGTATTAACATAAAAACTATTAAATCACTTTTAAAAATTAAACATGAAAAATTCATTCAAACTTGGCTTTTTAGCCTTAGCTATGGCTACTTCATTTGCAGCTTGTAAAGGTAACTCTTCTGCTTCTAACGCAGATTCAGCTAAAATGGATTCAGCTAAAATGGACTCAGCTAAAATGGATACTGCTTCTAAAATGGGTGCTGCTGTTGATTCAGCTAAAACTGATTCAGCTAAAGCTGACACTACTAAAAAGTAATCTGACTATTATCAGTAATAAAAAAACGTACCGGCTTTGCCGGTACGTTTTTTTTTGCCCCTAATCCTGTTGTTTCCCCAAACAATTTGTATGGATATCGCTTAATGTATAAGTTATATCGTATATGAAATATTCTGATTGGAAATCACTAAATGAAGCGGATAGAAAAGCCGCAGGCTGGCACCGGCACCCACACATTAAAACCGCTACTTTATTTATTATTGCCTTTATAGTAGTGTTTATTATTGTAATTTTGGGCATCAGCAAGAACACTACTGTACACCTTAACCGCAAACCTACTGCTCAGGAAGCTTTTAACATAGCCAAAGTTTTTGTGAAGGAACGTTTAAAGCAGCCTTCAACAGCGGTATTTCCAGATCATAACTTTAAACCCGCCATTGATACCGCTCAAAATAGTTACCAACTACAATCAACTGTAAAAGCCATAAATGCCGATGGAAAAATGGAAAAAGCTGATTGGGTGATCAACATGCACTATACCGGCGGAGATTGGTCTGAAAAAACAAGCTGGAAGGTTGAGTCGGTGAATATATCTTTAAAAAATTAAGTGATCCATTCTATAAACAAAGAAGGGCAGCTGTAAACAGCTGCCCTTCTTTGTTTATAGGCTTTTGGCTTAATGAACGCTATCACGCAGTGCTTTTATTTCATCATGCGCGTCAAGCAATTCATTTTGCTGCCTGGTAATTAAATCACGCAGATAAGCGGGAAGATATTCTTCTTCTAAAGCTTCCTTATAGGCCTTTAGTATGGCATCCTCCCCAAATTCACACTCTTCTAATATATTATGAGCATCGTGTGAGGTAAAGGCGGCTTTAACATCAAGCCAGGCGCGGTGTATTTTACCACTGGTGGTTGTGCCGGTTTCTATATCCTTTCCTAAAGCTCCTATTTCGGTTCCCAGTTCCAACTTATACCGGTGGCTATCGCCAATTAGGGTAGTAAATAACGATTTAAGATCAGTGTTATCATCTCTTAAATCTTTCAAAGCCCGCTCATATCCTTCTATCCGATCATTATTGATCTGTACCAGGTCGTTTAGTACTTCTGCTGTTGCTTGTGTATTTTCCATAGTTGTATGATTTATATAAAAGCAACAGCAGTAAAAATAAATTGTTTAATTTAAAAATTAAAAATTATCTTATTTATAAACAATCCCAATTACAAAACCTATTTCCCCCTAAACATGGAAATGATCCAGATGATAATGAGTATAACAACAATAACCGATATAATGCCTACGGCAGCCCCTGCCTTAAATATACCGGTAATTACAGAACAACCGCTCATGGTAAACGTGAACCAGGCTAAAGCAATTAATAACAGATGTACTTTTTTCATAATAATTTCTCTTTTAAGTAGATAGTTATTGAACACCACCTACATGGTGATGTTTTAGCTTTTAATAAATAATGTTTACTACATATTTACATGTTGTGAATAAATTATACATCATTTGAAAAGCAAACTATATAATACGCTGTATTTCGATATGAATAAAGAATTTAATTTTCGTATTTGAACCCCAATAATTTCGTATTAGTTAAATATCCATTTCATTCATTGATGATTTTATCATAAGCCATTAAAACATTTAAAAATATTAAATGTTCAATGGGGTAGTTTGTTATGAATTTTACATTTTACAGGTTAAAAAATTCACAAATACATACTAATAGTGCAGAATCTGATAAAATTTAACTTATACTAAAAAAAATTTCGTAGTATTGTATCAATATATTTTTACAAATTTTACACTATCTTATATTTTACAGTATGATTTTAGAAATACAACCGAACATCCATTGTGAAAATTGCAGCAAATGTGGTCGTCGTCCACACGTTGAGCAACAAAAAAAATTCTGGATAGTTACCTGTCCCAATAAAGACTGCAAAAACTTTGTAAAGGGGGAGCTTGTAAACATAGAGGGCTGGAATAAAATTAATAAACCCAATACCAGTTTAAACCAAAAACAAGATTTCAAGAAAACAGCTTAGTTTTCCTTACTAAAATGTTACCATAAAGTGTAAACCTTTTTTGTAGCAGATGATTATTTTTACCAGCTACAGTAAAGATATGTCAAACACACTTTTTTCTATAAATAATGCTACTGTAAGATTTTTGACCAACACCTTGTTTAAAAATCTTACATTTAAAATAAACCAAGGCGAAAACTGGGCTTTGATAGGCGAAAGCGGATCGGGTAAGAGTGCCTTGTTACAAACTATAGCCGGGCGGTTTAACATAACCGGAGGCTCGGTTAACTATTATTTACATGAGGAATTCAATTATTCAGCAAATGTCAATGAATCCATTGGCATAAACAATAAGCTGATTGCCCTTGTTGAACCCAGACACCACTTCCGTAATCTATCAAACACCACCGATTTTTATTACCAGCAACGTTATAATTCGTCGGATTCTGAGGATGCGTTGACCGTCGACGATTATTTACAAACCATTAAAAGTCTTCCCCGGCCAAACTTATATTGGACCTTTGATAAAGCACTTGCACTATTGAACCTGCATCACCTGCGTGATAAACAGCTCATTAAATTATCAAATGGCGAAACCAAACGACTTATGCTGGCAGCCGCCCTGCTTAAAAATCCGGTGTTATTATTGTTAGACAACCCGCTAACCGGCCTTGATGTTAAAACCCGCGAAGAGTTTAATGGTATTATTAAACAAATTAATGATTCAGGTATCAGCCTCATCATAGCTACCTCTGTTCATGAGATACCGGATATTATTACCCACATTGCGGTGCTTAAACAAGGTGAAATTATACATCACATACCCAAAGCTGAATTTACCCCTGCCCTATTTAAACCCAATGTTGATGATAGCATAGACACTGTCGAACTCAGCAACTTGCTAAATATTGATAAGAACCCAATTAAGTACAACCAGATTGTATATATGGACTCCGTACATATCAAATACGGTGATAAAACCATACTTGACCATGTAAACTGGCAGATAAAAACAGGTGAACGCTGGGCCCTGCTTGGCCCTAATGGAGCAGGAAAATCAACCTTGCTAAGCTTAATCAACGGCGATAATCCGCAAGCCTATGCCAACAACATTGTTTTGTTTGATAAAAAACGAGGCACCGGCGAAAGTATCTGGGATATAAAAAAGAAAATTGGTTTTGTATCACCAGAACTACATCAATACTTCCCAACCGACAACAGCTGCCTACAGGTAATAGAATCGGGCTATTATGACACCCTTGGCCTTTTCAGGCCCAGCAATAAAGACCGAGCCGAGATTGCCCTGCGCTGGATGAAAGCTCTTGAAATTGATCGTTACGCACGCACCTTACTTAAAAACATTCCGGCCAGTGCTCAGCGCTTATGTCTGCTGGCTCGCGCCCTGATCAAAAACCCATCACTGCTCATATTTGATGAGCCCTGCCAGGGCATGGACGACCACCAACAACTGCATTTCAAAAATCTGGTTGACACCATCTGCAGCCTCAGCAACGTGACCCTCATTTACGTTACTCACTACCAACACGAAATACCCAACAGCGTTAACAAAGTATTAAGGCTGGATAAAGGGAAAGTGGTTAGTTAAACGGCTTCGTTTTAGATAAACTTGATGCGTTTTTCATTCAGTTTATTCATTGTTATACACCCATCAACGTTTGCTAATATGCTGTATTTAAAAAGCTTAACTTACTAATATTGTGCGCTTTTATTATAAATAAATAAAGTGAATATATCACCAACTACAGCCAGTTATTGAAACAAAAAGCGAAAAAACACGTAAAAATCATTGATAATTTCTGATTCATGGTTTGATATTTATGATTTGTCTACTATGAATCAATAATTATTAGCAATCTGTAAATACCATTTATGATAATATTTTTACTCTCACCTATAACCAGCTTTCCCAAAATATGAAAACACATTTACAAAAATTTGGCTTGCTATTTTTAATGATCTACTGTCTGGGGAGTAGCGTGAAGGCGGATACTTATGATTGGTTGGGGGCTGTTAGTTCTGATGTTAATGATGCGCGGAATTGGTCATTGTTACAACCCGGTGCTTTATTTCCTAAATGCCCTGATGTTCCCGGATCTGATGACGATATCCGAATAGGTGTAGCCACAACATATTTTCCTTCAATTCTAAATGTAAATAATGGACTATGTGCACTAAATGTACTGCCGAGCAACATCCCATACAACTTTGCTCCAACGGTCACCTCAAATACAACTTGGAATTCAATTACGTTAGGAACAAATGTTTATAGCTCGACAAGTACGCCCACTGGAATTGTATTGACTGTAACTGGGGCAACATTAACTGTAACTGGCAATATTACTTTAAATGTTTTTACTGGTGGAGGTACTAACGCAACTCAATCTAATTATTTAAAAGGTACAGGAACTATTAATTGTGGCGGTAATATTATCGTAGGCGGTGGCACTGGAACCGCTGCAAGAAACTATTACCTATTTTCTGAAGTAAGCAACTTGAATGTAACTGGTAACGTTAATGTTAATCTTCGTTCAACACTTGCAAATGGAAGCGGATTTAGATTGCAGCAAGGTAATATGTCAATAGCTGGACAAATATTATTTCAAAATACAGGTGGTGTTACAGCACTCAATTCAGGCTATTTTACTATAGATGCAAAAAATTTAGCAGGTAACAAAAGCACTGTAACTTTAACTCTTAGCAATCCAAATGCCATAGGAAACTTACCTTTAACAGTTTCAACAACAAATCTCAGCAATTTATCTACTGTGAATTTCAATGGCACTTCTTTATCCGGGGGTAAAATAACTGTAGTATATACAGCGTCTAATCCAACAATATATACTACATCTACTCAGGGCTTTGGCACAGGAGGTGGAACTATTAACGCTGCTAACGCTACCTACGATAATTTAACAATTAATGCTACTGGTACTTCTACTATCGGCACAGGCACAGGAGTATTAAAGACCGACTCTGCTATAACGATTAAAACGGGTATAGTTTCTTTTGCAAACAACACAACTACAACCATAGGTACAGATTGGACAAACAACTCCGGCACCACAGTAAACGGGGGACAAGGAACTACGGATATTAATGGAAGTTTGAGCAATGCAGGCACCATGACTATGGGTACAGGGGACTTAACTATTGCAAAAAATTATACCAATACTGGTGTATTTACTCCTAACACAACAGCACTTATTACATTTGATGGAACAACAGCACAAACACTGATTGATAATACTGCTGCAGGAACAAAATTTAACAATGTAACATTTTCGGCAGGGACTACAGGCGCAACCAGTAAACGCATGAAATTGGGCAGTAACTTTTTTGTTAATCCAACTTATACGTTAAATGTAACTAACTCAGGTATCCTTACTGTTGAAAATACACCCGCCACCTATACATCTGCATTAACACTCATCTCAAACGCAACCGGTGACGCCAGTATAGGCAACCTTACGGCTGGTAGTATTGCCGGTAAAATTGAAGTACAGCGCTATATTAAAGGAGGGGCTCGGCGATATATGCTGATTTCATCGCCTGTTGCTGATACAACAAACGCTACTATTAGCTCTCTATCAAATAGTTACAGCTTAAAGCCTATTATACTGCCGGGTGCAGCAGGATCGAAATTAAGCACTATTGTCACTGGGCCAAACGGCTCAGCAGCTGGTTTTGATAATGCTCCGGCTACAGGAAATAGTCCTTCAGTTTTTGTGTATAATGAAGCCGCCCCCTCAACAACTGATAAAAATCAAATTGCCGGAAACGAGTACAAAGCCTTTACGAATACCAGTGCAACTATCCCAATGGGTAACGGTATATTACTTTATTTCAGGGGAAGCAGGGATATGATTAATACGGCTACCGGCGCACCTTTTGTAAGACCCTTCCCAGCTGCCGATGATGCCACCTTAACCTTTTTTGGAGGGGTTATTAAAGGCACTACAGCTACAAACTCTCCGATGACACCCAATATTATTAATTTACCAATAACGACCTCAACAGACGCGTCAACTTACCCGTTAGCGGGTACAACTTACCCCACTATTTTATCATGGCGAAGTACAGCTTCTTCAAAAAAAGGATATAATTTAGTGGGTAATCCTTATGCATCCGTTATTGATTTAGCAAAAGTTGGCGCACTTAATACATCCTTAAAATTTTATTATTTACTTATTAAGAATGCGGCAACGGGTACCAACAGTTCGTCTACAAGGTTTGTATTGTGCAATACAACCAATACAACAACACCTACCATTGGTACAGGCGGTAGCCAATATGTGTTATCCGGGCAGGGTTTTTTTGTAGTTGCGCCAGCTGCAAATACCTCTATCAAATTTGATGAAGGCGTAAAGGTACCGTATACAACCTATACTAATACCACACCTCCAATTTTCAATATTAAAAAAGATGGCCCTGCCGCTGTAAAGACTATGACGGTAAACTCAAATAGAAATATTAGTACTCAACAAACAACAAATATCGAAGCTGAAACTTCAGCAGCATCTAATACTAATACTTTACCTTGGTTGCGATTAGATATGATGCAGGATTCAAGCACTTTCAGCACTACTGATATATACTTTAATAAAAATGCTCAAAATAATTTCGTTCCAGGTGAAGATGCCCCTTATTTGGCATCATCTGGCCAAGGAAATTTCTTTTTCTCGCAAACTGCAGACTCTGTTGGGTGTTTCGCAAATTATACGGCAAGCCTTGAAAAAATAAAAAAGGTAAATCTCTTTGTAGCTTTTTCCACATTTGGCACCTATAAATTAACATCGCCAATTAAACAAAACATTGACGAGCGCTATACTATATATTTAAAAGATAAATTTACAGGCGATTCATTAGACATCGTACATAATTTAACATACACGTTTAATGTTTCTGCAACTCCCGCAAGCTATGCCACGGATCGCTTTTATTTAAGTATTGGCATTACCCCAGGTAATAAATATAAATTATTAGGTTTTAATGGAGAAAAAATAACCTCTGGAATACAACTTACATGGAAAGCTGACAACGAAAGTAATTTCACAACATTTATTTTAGAAAAAAGTATAAACAATGGTACCTCTTTTACTGCTATAGATAGTCTTCAGTCAAACGGTGAAGGGAATTATAGCTATGTTGATATAGCTCCAGACAAAGGGCATATCATTTATCGTTTAGTACAAAAATTAGTTACAGGAGATATAAACATTTCAAACAATTTAGCTTTTAACTATTTGAATGAAAGCGCTATAAAATTCATTGTTTATCCCAGTACTACTTCACAAAGTATTAATATTAATTTAGGTAAAACTTATAGTAATAACGTAAAAGTTAATATTGTGAGTGCATCAGGAGGACTTGTAAAAACAATAAACGCCAGCAATATTGATTCTATCCAACAAAATGTTGATAATTTAATTAAAGGACTTTATATCGTTGAAGCCATTGACGAAGCTACAGGGATAAAGATAGGTAGTGCTAAATTTTTTAAACAATAACTTAAATGAAACTTGTAAGTAACAAATATAACTTTTTATTGGGATTTTGTCTTTCACTCATTGTCAGTGATTGTTTTGCTCAGGGCGTGCCTACCGATGGCGGTGGGCTTTGTGATGGTAATGATGGAGGACCTGATGGTTGCCCCCTCGATACCTGGGTAATCATCCTCGTTCTAATCGCACTCGCCTTTACCTTTTTTCATCTTCGTAAAAAACAAAAATCCCTTCAGGCTTAACGAGCGTTGAAGGGATCTGTGAGATATCTTTTTTCTTTGCAGGGAGATTAAAGCTTATCCTCTTTTGATCTGTAATTGACTTAGTTGATTTATTTGAAGTTGTTTTAACACACCATCAACCACTTTTGGTAGTTCGTCAAGTGTTCTTTTTGGGTTGTGTAGTTCACCTACTCCGAAGCCTCTCCACACCAGTCTGCGGGTGTTGTTGTCAATGATATCAATGATTAGCGTACCTTCCTTGTACGGTACACGGGCATAACCGCCGCCGTATGGGTAACCCCAACCACCCCAGCCGCCCCAACCACCGTAGAAGCCGCCATAAAATGGGCGATATCCATAGCCCCAACCCCAGCCCCAGCCTCCCCAGCCACCCCAACCGAAGCCGCCATAGTAAGAGGGGTAAAATTCAGTTTTCATACCACGACCTGTTACGGTAGAATAACTCACCAGTAAATCGGGATTGTTTTCCTGTAAGCGTAAACCTTTGGTTTGTAGGGCCGCAATGGCCGCTTCTTTCACGCGCTCGTCGGCAACTTCTTTTTTCACGACGCCACCGGCTCTGTTGCTCGCTTCGGGTGCTAACCAGGCAAATGTGCGGTAAGAGGAAAGATCGGTTTTGTTTCGGGCTGCTGTGTAATAATTGTAGCTGCTGCAAGCAGACAGGGCTGAAACCAGCAATATTGCCAGCCCCGTATAGATAGCTCTTTTCATGATCAATTAACTCCCTTTATAATTTATTATATTAGACTATATAATAAAGAAAGGTTTAATTTAAATAATTATTTATTCAAATTAATGAGCTGGGCATATAACTTTTCGGTAGGCAGACCTACCACGTTGGTATAAGAGCCGTTTATACGTTGAATACCTATTAATCCGATGCGTTCCTGGATGCCATATGAACCAGCTTTATCAAGCGGATTATACTCTTCTACATAACTCCTGATCTCATGATCAGTGAGGTTACGGAAAAACACTTCCGATACATCAAAAAAGTTATTATAATACTGTTTATTCAGCAGACAAACCCCGGTAATAACCTGGTGTACCTTGCCAGATAACATTTTCAGCATTTCGACCGCATGCTCCGGGCTTTCCGGTTTACCCAATATCAGCCCATCTATGCAAACAATGGTATCAGCTGTTAGTACCACAACATCATCTCCTACAGTTTGATCAAAGGCTTCGGCCTTTTTGCGGGCTATGTATACAGCAACCTCCTGCGGGGATAAACCTTCGGGATATGATTCGTCCACATCTTTTAAAACAACTTCAAACTCCATATCCATAAGCCTGAGCAGCTCTTGTCTCCTCGGTGATTTTGATGCCAGAATGATCTTGGGGATGTTGTTATGCATATTTTTTATGACTTGGGGACTATTAGACGATGGACTTAGGGACAAAAGATAAGATTTTGAATTTTAACTTTTGAATTTTGACTTATACCCTTGACCTACCAACTATAGGCCTGTTTGCTCATCCATTTATCTTGTACTTTAAGTACTTTTTCAATGATATCGCGGGCGCAGCCTTTGCCACCACCATAAGGCGATACATAGGCGCTTACGGCTTTTATTTCCTCAACCGCGTCGGCTGGGCAAACGGGCAGACCAGCAAGTTTCATTACTTCCAGATCGGGAATATCATCGCCCATGTATAGTACATTAGTGGCAATAATGGCTTTTTCTTCCAGATATAATTTGAAACGCTGCGATTTGGTGTGAGTACCCATATAAACATCCTGTATACCCAGGCTGTTTAGGCGGTACATGGCACTTTTTGAGCGGCTGCCAGATATAGCGCAAACATTATAACCACACTTTACGGCCAACTGCAGAGCATAGCCGTCTTTAATGTTAAAGGCCCGGCTTTGCTCTCCTTTATCCGTCACAAAAACAGAACCATCGGTCAGCACGCCGTCCACATCAAAAATAAGTGTGGTAATATCTTTTAATTTATGTAGAAATGATTCCACTGAGCTAATTTAATTAGTGAGTTAGTGAATGATTAGAATTAGTCAGCTTAAATATAAACCGACTACTGAAAACAGCTAACTGCCAATTATTGATTATCGCGCCATTCATAAACCCAGGCCGATTGGATCTGCTCCAGATGACCTTCGTTTGACTCTGCCTTGGTACCGGCAAAATTTGGCAGGCTTAATACCCACTCCAACAATTCGGTAAAGCGGATACGGTATATTTTCGATTCGTCAAAATCGTCGCCAAACTTTTCATAAAGTTCAATAGCAATATCTTCGTAGTCGTTCCAGTGAATCGGTAAGGCAAATTTATTGTCTGTCATATTGGTATGTTGTACGTAATAAGTTTTACGTAGTACGTTTTTATTTTTAGTTGTTGTTTTTCACGTAGAACGTATCACGTTAAACGTAAAACCCTCATTAGTGTCCCAAAAATTGCGACTGGTCAGGTAATGTTACCTCGATATCACCATTGATAATTACACACTGGCAGCCAAGTCTTGAATTGATGCGTGGGTTTACAGCCCTGTCAATAAAATCTTCCTCTTTATCGGCTATCTCCTGAATGTTATCCATCCCCTTGTTTACATAAACATGGCAGGTACTGCATCCGCAAACACCGCCGCAGTTATGCTGCAATTCGATACCATTTTCCAGGCACACATCCAATACAGATTCACCTTCGGCTATAGGCAGTTCAATACTTTCGTGCCCTTTTTCCTCAAAATTTATCTTTACTTTAAAAATGTTCATTTAGGCAAAAGTAACAAAATTACTTGTCCCTGTGCGGTTCATTATTGTTTTTGATAATAGCTTGACTTAACAAGGTATATATCTCCTGTAATTGCGGCTGATTGCTAAGCAATTGCAGGTGCGCATCCATCGTAACACGGTCGTTACGCACTGCCGGGCCCGTTTGTACTAATGCCGGTAACTGCGTCTGTACCTTTTGCGCTGTTTCCATGATCAGCGGCCTGAGCATGTTAAAATCCATACCATGATCAGCCAGCAACTGCTGGGCTATACCGTATAAATAATTTGGGAAATTACAGGCAAATACAGCTGCCAGGTGCAATATTTTACGATCGGCCGAGCTTACGACATACACATTATTACTAATAGTGGCTGCCAGCTCTTTTAACAGCTTAGTGATGCTTTCATCAGCACCTTCAATACACAATGGAACGGTAAAAAAGTCAACCTCTTTGCTTTTGCTAAAGGTTTGCAGCGGATATAAAACCCCGGCATAATCTGTAAAAGCGCGCACAGTACTTAGTCCTGTAGCACCGGAGGTATGCACAATAAGTTTTTGATGTTTGATTAAAGCCTCAACCATGCCGGCAATGGCATCATCCTTAATCGAAATAATAAATATATCGGTATCGGGGAAAATGGCTTCTAAATCGTCTGTAGCCTCTGCCCCTACATGATAGGCCAGCATAGCAGCATGTTGAATTTGACGACTATAAACCTGAATAATGCGATGACCTGCATTTTTAAACGCGGCAGCCATATGAGTAGCCACATTTCCCGATCCTATAATAGTTATGCGCATGTATTCTGGTATTTGCAGCTACAATGATAAAGAGAAAAAATTTAATTGATGTAGAGCGTAAAACAGGAATAGTGTTTTATGATATGGAATATCTTAAACACATCATTGCGAGAAACGGGAAGACTTACGAAGTTTTAAAAACTTCGTAAGTCTTATATATTCGTAAAAACAGGAATAATCTGAAGTTATTCTCTTATACCACCTTCACCTCTTTTTTCCGGCGCCTGATTGACAGGAAGAAACCGATCACCATGATAATGGTTCCCGACCAGAAGAAGTTGATGTAAGGGAACTGGATGGCCTTCATTACAATAAATTTCTTTTTGCTTTCAGGTTGCTGGTAAACAATGATCTCCACCTTTTTATTTTCAGGTATCACCTTGCTGAAACGCAATTTTAAGCCGGCATCTTCAACCTTGCGGGCAAAATCAAATACGTTGCCGTTCTTGATCATGTAAACCGGGGTGGCTTCATATGTTTTACCATGCGTTACAACTTCGAGCTTGGCGCCGATGGCTACATCGCTATCGGTAAGCGGGATATTCTGCACTTTGGCTTCTTTATTCAGACTTTTCAGTAAAATATAACCATCGCGGTATTTAATGGTATCGCCAGGGGCAACCTCATGACTTACGGGAGCATCATAGTTTTTATCATCATCGGCCTCATCATGAGCAGATTCTGCACCACCATTAGGTCCGCCCAAAGCAGGTGGCACCGGGTAAAACATGGTGATGTGTGTATACATATCATGCAGCAGATAATGCTTGGTATCCGGCGAGGCCGACATTTGTCCGCGGTTGATGAGCGCTTTAGGCTTTAATACAAACTCGTTCTCTACCTTTCCAGCGGCATCAAGCTTTTTGTAATCTACTTTGAAATAAATGTTTGGGGTAGATATGGAATCTCCGGTGTAGGTTACCAGATAGTCACCCATTTTTACCGACTGGTTCTGATAAACCAATATGTTTTCACGCGGATTTTGCTCCTTAGCAAACTCAGGCGAAAAACCTTCGCCGGTGTTGTTGATCGAGATAACATTAGTAGTACCGGCCGCTATCAGCGCGCCTACCAACAGCAAACCAAAACCAATATGTGCTACCGCCGATCCAGCCAGTTTCACCTGACCTTTAAACGCGTCGGCCAGTATTTTACCGTTAGCGATAACTGAGTATACCGATCCCCACATCACCAGCACAAATATAAAATTGAGCTTATAAATACCTGTAGCATAAACTACCAGCGCGGTAACTAAAGCAGCAAAAAGCAGGTAGATACCTGTGGTAATAAAAAAGCGGGTAACATCTGTTTTTTTGTATTTTAAAAACTGGGCTACGCCAGTAAGTATCGTTATTATAAAAGCAAACGACGATTGTATTACGTTATAATGTTTAATAATATTTGATGGCGGCGCTATCTTGGTTTTAAACATGGCGTTCCAAACCGGCACCGAGGTTACCACCACCAGGTGAAAACATGATAAGCCTAAAAATACGGCGCCAACAAACATCCAGAACTCGCGTGAGTAAGTTTCTTCGTCTTTTTTGGTTATTGGTAGTTCTTTCCAGCGGGCTACTAACGGCACTACAGACAGTACCAAGAACAGCAGCACGCTTATTACCAGTTGCCAGAACATACCGTTATCTGTAAAGGAGTGTACAGAAGTGTCACCCAGGATACCGCTGCGCGATAAGAAAGATGAATACCAAACCAGTACAAAGCTTACGAGCACCAAGAAGGTAGCGGTAAAATAAGAGTGACCTGTATTTTTATAAACAACAAGTACGTGTACCGCAGCCACCATCGTGATCCACGGGAAGATGGAGGCGTTCTCTACCGGATCCCAGGCCCAGAAACCATCAAAGTTAAGCGACTCATAGGCCCAGAACGAGCCCATGATAACACCGGTACCCAATATCATACAAGCAAACAGGGCGTACGGAATAGCCTGTGGAACCCACTCTTTATATTTTTTTTGCCAAAGGCCAGCCATCGCGTAAGCAAATGGTACCACCATTGATGCAAAGCCCAAAAACAAGGTTGGCGGGTGAATGATCATCCAGTAGTTTTGCAGGGATGGGTTCATACCCTGACCGTCTTTTATGAACGACAGGTAATCTGGGTTTGAAAAGATAGGGCCCTCCAGCGCGTTCCTTAACAGTAAGAACGGCGAACTGCCTATCCTAACGCCAAATATCTCCACGCCTAAAACCATTGTTCCTAACGCTACCTGCGATAAGGTCACAAAGGTCATTACCGGGCGCTCCCATGATTTTGCACGCCAGATGAGTATATTACCTAAAACCGCCTGCCAGAAACTCCACAGCAGGAAGCCTCCCTCCTGTCCGTTCCAAAAACCGGAAACTATATAATAAACCGGTAACGAACGTGAGGTATAAGCCCAGGCATAATGATATTCAAAGTAGTGATTGTATATTACATAAAACAGGCACACGCCCATACCCAGTATAGATATTGAGCTGATGAAAAACCCGATACGCCCCCAAAGCTGCCAGCTGCTATCAGCTTTACCAGCATCATCTTTGGTTGCAAAGTAATAACTCAGGAATGATAATAGGGCGGCTCCAAATGAAAGTACGATAAAAAACTGGCCAATTTGCCCGGGCAAAAGGTGTTCACCTTTAAAAACTGTATCCATCAAAATGATTATATGCTGGCTTGTTTGGCCGTAGCTTCTGTAACTTCTAACTTATCCTGCGTGTATTTCGACGGACATTTCATGAGTATTTTTTTGGCATGAAACTCATTGCCAACCATAGTACCAGTAAGTACCAATTGCTCAGAACGCTCAAAATCTTCAGGTTTGGTACCGGTAAAAACAACTTTGCGTTCCTCGCCATTATTATCTTTCATGTAAAATGAAAAATAGTTGGCATCCTTGGTGGCATCATAAAACAACTCTTTTGATTTGTTTAAATGACCAACAATATGAAGTTCGCTTTTAGTTTTCAGGGCATCATCAAAAGAGCCGTAAGTACTTGAGTTGGAGTAAACACTAATGATAACCGCTATAGCTACCGCTATAACAACAAGACCAAAAATTGCACTTTTTTTCATCTGCGGTTTATATATTTATAAATCAGAAAGCAAAAATACAAAACATACGGCTAATAAAGTTTATCGCAAGCCATAAGTGTTATTTAGAATTATTCTTGATTAGTGGATTTGGAGACTATTGGACGTTGGACTTTGGGACAAAAGATGAAGAACTTTTTTGTATATTTATTTGTGATGAACGATAAAAAGATGATCAGACCGCAATGGGTACCTGAGGCGTATAAAGAGGATAAGGAGCCTGCTGAGCCTTTGCAAGCAGCAGTTACCCACAGGAACTCTGATTTGATATATAAAAGCTTATTGATATCAAAGGGAGGGTTTGCGTTAAAGAGCAAAAAACGGGCAAACAATTAAATTACCACAAAAGAGACGTTTGCAATGGTGGGGGAAATTTTAACTATTCCCTAACCAGTTTTTTGTCTCTTATAATATAATAGCCCAAAAGTCCTTTATTGACCTTTAAAACGATGTAGGAGGCGCTGTCCATTTGTAATTCTTCATTCTCGTTAATATCAATTTTCTTCTCCAGGTCGTTGTACCTAATCTCAACAGATGGGCCCGATTTACGATGAGAATGATTTTTGACATTAATCATTTGTTTCATTTCCTCAACTTTAGCATCGGCAAAAACGTCATTGATCAACAAAGGAACTGCTATAAATAAACTACCAAAACAAAGAACTGCCACCACATACAAATCCCGATCCTTTATAATAAAAACAGCCACTGCTAAACCGAAAAGCCCACCCAGTAATAAAGGTATCTTGTTACTTATCAAGATATTATTCAATTCGCAGAGCACATAAAAGAAAGAAATTATTCCTAATACCCACAAACTTATTTGAATCAATATTAACCAGGGTCTCCTGGCTTGTTGCTTTTTCCGTTCCTGGCGATTTTTATTTTTTTGCTCTATTAACCGATTCATTTTTAAAATAAGGGATACAAATGACAGTCTTTTTATTTACATAATAAAAAAAACAGGGTTGGGTTTAATGAACCCAACCCTGTTTTATAAACTTTTGTCATTGCGAGCGATAGCGTGGCAATAGCAAACTTTACAGAGAGAATTGTACTCCTCCCGATTGCTTCGTTCTTCGCAATGACAGGTTTTTATTTTTACTTACGGCCAGATACCCAAATTCTGGTACGATACCGCTATTTTGTTGATAGCACCTACCATAGCTGCGCTGCGCAGGGTATCAATCTTAGGATTGTTTTTATAGATCTCCCTGATCTCGTGGTATGAGCGGATCATGGTATCTTCCAGTCCGGAGTTTACCAGTTCCAGTTCTGATGCACCTTTAATGATGGTTGAGCGCTGCATAGGTGTTAACG